>JAGGAG010000221.1 GCA_017889745.1 Gemmatimonadota bacterium
GCCGTGGACCTCGTGGTCGCGGTCGTCAGCGCGGCGCCGGCGTGGGCCAACGTCGTGAGCCTCGCGTACGCCCGCCGCGCGCAGGGACGGCCGAAGGTCCAGTTCCTGCGCCCCCTGCTGGTGGCTCTCGCGGTGTGCGTGGGGGGTCTCGCCCTGCTGCCTGTGGGCGGGCCCGGGCTGCTCGCATTCCTGCTGCTGTACGGTGCGGCACGCCTGCTCTGGGCGGGCGTGGACACGGTGCGCTCCGTCATCTGGAGCGTGAACTACCCGCGCCACCTGCGAGCGCGCGTCACCGGGCGGATCATGGTCAACGGCTCGATCGCGCTGGCCGGAACCGGGCTGCTGCTCGGCTGGCTGCTCGAGCACGACGACCCCTGGTACCGGGTCGCGATACTCGCGGCCGCAGCGGCGGGCTTCGCCGGCAGCATCGCCTTCGGCCGCTTCCGGGTCCGCAAGGAGCAGCGGCTGCTCTCGGACGAGATCGCGAGGCTGCGCGAGGGAGCGCGCTTCGACCTGGCCGGCATTCGCCAGCTGCTGGCGCGCGACGCGACGTTCCGTCGGTACATGCTCGCCATGACGGTGTTCGGCGCCGGGCACCTGATGCTGACGCCCCTGCTGGTGGTGTGCATCGACGATGTCCTGCATGCGTCCGAAATGGTCCAGGTCGCCATCACCGCGGCCGTGCCGATCCTCGTGATGCCGGTGGCGATCCAGCCGTGGGCGCGGTTCCTCGACCGTCACCACGTCATCGTGTACCGCTCGGTGCACGCGTGGATCGCAGTCGCCGGCGCAGTACTGCTCGGAGTCGCGATCCTCGCGGGGTGGCCGGCGCTCCTGTGGCCCGGCGCGCTGCTGATGGGAGTCTCGCTGGCCGCGGGCAGCCTCGGCTGGTCGCTCGGCCACAACGACTTCGCGCCGCGCGGGGAAGAGACCCGCTACATGGCGCTGCACGTGACTCTCACCGGACTGCGCGGGCTGGCGGCGCCGCCGCTCGCCATCCTTGCCTACTACGGACTGCAGCACATCCGGCCCGGTGTCGAGCCCTGGGCGATGCTGCTTCCGGTCGGCCTGATCGCGCTCGGGGCCTGGCAGTTCACGGCGATGCGCCGATCGGTCGAGTGGGTCCCCTCCCGGCCGTGACCGGCAGGCCCGCCCCGCGCCGGCGAATTGCGGCACAATGACGGGCCCGCCAGGAGTGACCCGCATGACCAAGCCGAAGGTGGATCCGCGCCCGCATTCCCGCGTGGTGTTCGACGGGGTCAAGCAGACGCCGAGCCGCGCCATGCTGCGCGCCACGGGCTTCGACGACCGCGATTTCCGCCGCTCCCAGGTCGGCATCGCCTCGACCTGGAGCACGCTCACGCCCTGCAACATGCACATCGACCGCCTCGCCGACGCCGCGGTCCGGGGCGTGGACGGTGCAGGTGGCAAGGGCACCATCTTCGGCACCATCACGGTCTCGGACGGCATCTCCATGGGTACTCCCGGGATGCGCTACTCGCTGGTGTCGCGCGAGGTGATCGCCGATTCCATCGAGACCGTGGTCGGCGCACAGGGCTTCGACGGCCTGGTCGCGATCGGCGGCTGCGACAAGAACATGCCCGGCTGCATGATGGCCATCGCACGGCTCGACCGGCCCGCCGTGTTCGTCTACGGCGGCACCATCCGCCCGGGCGCCGGCCGTCGCGACATCGTGTCGGTCTTCGAGGCGGTGGGCGCTCATGCGCGCGGTGCGCTCTCGGACCGTCAGCTGCGGGAGGTGGAGCGCACCGCGATCCCGGGCCCCGGCAGCTGCGGCGGCATGTACACGGCGAACACCATGGCCTCGGCGATCGAGGCGCTGGGCATGAGCCTTCCCAACAGCTCGGCGCAGGAGGCCGTCTCGCGCACCAAGCGCCTCGACGCCGAACGCGCCGGCCGCGCCGTGGTGCAACTCGTCCGGCGCGGCATCAAGCCGTCCGACATCCTGTGCCGCGAGGCCTTCGAGAACGCGATCGTGGTCACGATCGCGCTCGCCGGGTCCACCAACGCCGTCCTGCACCTGCTCGCCATTGCGCACTCGGCCGGCATACCGCTCCAGCTCGACGATTTCACACGCATCGGCGCCCGCGTGCCGGTGCTCGCCGACCTGCGACCCAGCGGGCGCTACTCCATGTCGGAGCTGATCCGCATCGGCGGGATCCAGCCGCTGATGAGGACGCTCCTGGACGCCGGCCTGCTGCACGGCGGATGCCTGACCGTCACCGGGCGGACGCTCGCCGAGAACCTGCGCCGGGTGAAGCCGTATCCGGCGGGCCAGCAGATCGTCCGGTCGCTCGCCGATCCGATCAAGGCCGAGAGCCACCTCGTCGTGCTGTACGGGAACCTCGCCCCGGAAGGCGCCGTGGCCAAGATCAGCGGCAAGGAAGGACTGCAGTTCGAGGGACGCGCGCGGGTGTTCGACAGCGAGGAGGAGACGCTCCAGGCCATCCTGGACGGCACGGTAGTGGCGGGCGACGTGGTGGTGGTCCGCTACGAAGGGCCGCGAGGCGGTCCGGGAATGCGCGAGATGTTGAGTCCGACGGCGGCGATCATGGGCAAGGGCCTCGGCGACCGGGTCGCGCTGGTCACTGACGGTCGGTTCTCCGGCGGAAGCCACGGGTTCGTGGTGGGGCACGTCGCGCCCGAGGCCGCCGTGGGCGGGCCGCTGGCACTCGTGCGGGACGGCGACCCGATCAGCATCGACGCCGTCGCTCGTACGATGACGCTCGATGTCGCGGACAGGGAACTCGCGAAGCGCCGCGCGACGTGGGTGCCGCCCGCGCGGCCGGCGGAGCGCGGCGTGCTCGCCAAGTACGCTGCTCTGGTGAGCAGCGCCTCGCTCGGTGCGGTCACGGACCGCCAGCTTTCCTCGTTCCACGCCAAGCCCGCGGAATCGTGATCGACCCGAAGAGCTATTGTCTTGCAGAGCCCACGTGGGTAAAGTCGCGGCCCGGCTCAGGGGAAGGGTTGCGAGTCCCGGGCGGGTCTTGTTAGTGTCCGGCTC
>JAGGAG010000222.1 GCA_017889745.1 Gemmatimonadota bacterium
GCGTAGCCCCGCTCTCCGGCAAGGGCGCGCAGCCGGTTCTCCAGCGGCGTCAGCGGGCAGGTCCAGCCCCAGTGCTCGATGGCAGCCCCGTAGATGGCGCAGGGAAGGTGCACGATCGCCATCCAGCGGTGCCACCGCACCGCGATCCCACCCAGCACGACGAACAGGATGAAGCCGAGGTGCCCGAGCAGCACGGCGTCGGCGAGGATGTGGAGGATCATGGGCCCTCGCGCGCCACGCCCCCGTGGGGCCTTCCGCCGACGAGCGCGGCCGCGGGCGCGCCGCCCCCGCGTGTGCCATCGGTCACCGTGCTGCCGTCGGCGCGCACGCGTTCCTCCGAGCCCGCCAGCGTCGCCCTACGGCGCACGTCGAAGCGGGACGAACCGGACCGGCGCCAGCGGGCGCACCACCGGCGCCCCGGCCGTCCGGGTCACGACCACGAGCTCCTGGAATCCAAGGGTGGTTTCCTTCGGATAGAGGAAGCGCCCCCCCTCGCGGAGCTGGCCCCAGAGCGGCCCCGGAATCTCCTCCACCGCGCAGCTCAGGAGGATGGCGTCGAACGGAGCGGCCTCCGGCCAGCCCAGGAAGCCGTCGCCGTGCCGAAGGTGGATGTTGCGATACCCCAGTCGCGCCAGCTTGGCGGCGCTCTGGGCGTGGAGCTCCCCTTCGAGCTCGATGCCGTAGACTTCGGCGGCGAGGAGCGACAGCACAGCGGCCGCGTACCCCGACCCGGACCCCACCTCCAGCACCCGCTCGCCTCCGCGCAACTCCAGGGCCTCCGCCATGTACGCCACGATGTACGGCTGGCTGATGGTCTGGCCTCGCCCGATGGGGAGCGGCCGGTCCTCGTAGGCGCTGGCCCGGAGCTTCTCCGGCACGAACTCGTGCCGCGGGACGGTCCGCATGGCGTCGAGCACGCGCGGGTCCCGGATGCCGCGGAGCACGAGCTGCTGGTGGATCATGGCGTGCCTCGCCTTCTCGTCGGGCGTGGATGGCCCGCCGCCACGGTCCGGGGCGGCCGCCGCTGCCGTGTCCGGGCCAGTCCCTGACGCTGGCGGCGCCGTGCATGCCGCGAGCATGCCGGCCCACCCCAGAGCGGCGAGGACGCGTCCGGTCACCACCCCATCCTACGCCTCGACGGGCCCTCGTCGAGTGAAGCCAGCGGCCGGCGCGTGGTAGTCTCGAAGGTCGAGGTCAGCGCGGTCCGCCTCTTCCCGGAAAGGACACCGGATGCGCATCGGCTCCGCTCTCGCCTTCGCTGGCGCCCTTCTCTGCGGCTGCGAGACCGCCAGGGTCGCGACCAGCATCGCGACGAGCGGGAATCCCCAGCGGGCGCTCAACGACACGCTGAAGCAGCGAGGCGACGAGTACGTCCGAAACCCCGAGGCGGTCATCCGTGACGCGAAGACGTTGAAGCGCGACTACGACCAGCTCGTCGAGGCCCTCACGGGAAAGGTGGAGAAGACGTGGGGCAAGAAGGAAGTGAAGCTGCCCTCCCGCACACGCTACGTGAAGTACACGCAGAGCTACATGAGCCGCGCCGAGGTTGACTTCGACGCCGGCGCGGTCACCGTGGAGACGGTCGACGACAAGGACCCGCGCACCAGCTTGCGCAGCGCCATCGTCACCACGCTGCTCACGCCCGACGATCCTCGGTCCGTGGACCTGTTCACCGACAAGGGGATCACCCTCACGAGCGACCGCAGGCCCTACCTGGAGGGCCTGGTGGTGGACGGCACGGGTCGCGCCATCACGGGCCCGGAGGCGGCGGATGCCTTCGCGGGAACGCTTCTGGACCGGGCCCGGACCCGGCAGGTGACGCTGGAGACAGGCGGGAAGACCGCGCTCTACGTGCAGTTCGCCATGATCGCGAACTTCCAGAACAAGCAGGCCGACAAGTACCGCGCGGTGGTGGCCCGCGTCTCCCAGCAGTACAAGGTGAGCCCGAGCCTGGCACTGGCGGTGATCAAGGTGGAGAGCAACTTCAACCCGTTCGCGGTGAGCCCGGCGCCTGCCTACGGAATGATGCAGCTCGTTCCCACCAGCGGGGGGCGCGAGGCGTATCGCCGGGTGAAGGGCGTCGACGGTGTCCCCACCAGGGAGTACCTCTTCGACGCGGAGAACAACATCGAGCTGGGAACCGCCTATCTGGGGGTGCTCACCTACGAGCAGCTCGCCGGCGTCGCGAACCCGGTGGCGCGCGAGTACTGCGTGATCGCCGGATACAACACCGGCCCGGGCAACGTGATGAAGGCCTTCGCGAAGGACCGGGCCACCGCGCTCAACGCCGTGAACGGCATGCAGCCACCCGCGGTGTATGAACGGCTGCGCACGCAGCTGCCCTACCAGGAGACGCGCCAGTACGTGGTGAAGGTCGTTCAGGCCCGCAAGCAGTTCGTGAGCCGCGTCCCCGACGGCAACCAGGCCGCCGGCACGGGGCTCGTGACGACCCCGGGGGCCGTCCCCCCGTGACCGGCCTGCTGCTACCCCAGCAGCCGGTACTGGATCTTCGGCGGACGCCGCTCGACCGCGCGCTCCGCTGCATGGGCCAGCCGGAGCAAGGTGTGCTCTTGCCAGTAGCGGCCGATGGCCTGCAGGCCGACGGGCAAACCTCCTGCGTCGTATCCAGCCGGGATCGAGATCGCCGGGTGGCCGGTGAGGTTGGGCAGGGTCGAGAATCGCATGATCTCGAGCGTCGTCGTCAGGTCCGACTCGCCGTCGGGAAGGGCGTCCGCCCGCACGAGCGGCGCGGTGCATCCGGTCGCCGGGGTGACGATGGCGTCCACGCGCTCGAGGGCTCTCTCGACATGGGCGATGGCCCTGGTGCGGATCCTCTGCGCCTGGGTGTAGTCCCGTGAGGTGAGCGAGCGCGCGAGGGCAAGGCTCACCCTCACGTCCAGGCCAAAGTCGCGCCGGTGCCCGTCGTGGTGGCGCTCCATCCCCGAGGCCATCTCCGAGACGATGGTGACGAGGTGGGCGATGCGCGCCGCGTCGAGCTCG
>JAGGAG010000122.1 GCA_017889745.1 Gemmatimonadota bacterium
GCTCGAGGAGGACGGTCTGCCGCTCATCGGCTGGCGCGATGTGCCGGTGAACCCGGCGGCCCTCGGCGCCGGCGCGCGACAGAGCCAGCCGGTCATCCGGCAGGTGCTGGTAGGCCGTCCCGACCGGGTCCCCGACGATGATGCGTGGGAGCGCGCGCTGTTCCTGGCCCGCCGGGCCATGGAGCAGCGGGCCGATACCCTGGGCCTGCCCGGCTTCTACGTGCCGTCGTTCTCCTGCCGCACCATCGTCTACAAGGCGCTGCTGCAGGGCACCCAGCTGCCGGCGTTCTATCCCGACTTCCGCTTCCCCGAGTTCGAGAGCGCGGTGGCCGTGTTCCACCAGCGCTATTCCACCAACACGCTGCCGAGCTGGCCGCTGGCTCAGCCGTTCCGGCTGCTGGCGCACAACGGCGAGATCAACACGCTCTGGGGCAACCGCAACGCGATGACGATGCGGACGCCGATGCTCAAGTCACCCCTCTGGGAAGGACGCGAGGACAGGCTCAAGGACGTCGTCTGGCCGCATGGCAGCGACTCCGCGAGCCTGGACAATGCGATGGAACTGTTCGTGCGCTCGGGTCGCGACCCGGTGCACGCGACGATGATGATGATCCCGCAGGCCTGGGAGAAGTATCCCGACGTCGACCCCGCGGTCCGTGCCTTCTACGAGTATCACCAGATCCTCCACGAGCCGTGGGATGGTCCCGCCGCCCTGGCCTATACCGACGGGCGGTTCGCGGGCGCGTCGGTGGACCGCAACGGGCTCCGCCCCTGTCGCTACAAGATCCGGCACGACGGGCTGCTCGTGGTGGGCTCGGAAGTGGGCCTCGTGGATCTCGAGCCCGAGGAAGTCGTCGAGACCGGCAAGGTCGGGCCGGGCGAGGTGCTGGTCGCCGATCTCGTGCGCGGCCAGGTCATCCGCAACCTCGACGCGAAGCGCGAGGTGGCGGGCCGGCATCCGTACGAAACGTGGGTCCGCCGGTACATGGCGGTGCTGGTGCCCGATCCGATCCGCACGCTTCCTGCCCCGGCCGGCGACGAGCTGGTCGTTCGGCAGCGGCTTTTCGGCTATGGTTTCGAAGACCTGCGCCTGGTGATCGAGCCCATGGCGACGACCGGCGTGGACGCCGTCTGGAGCATGGGCGACGACACCCCGATCGCGCCGCTCGCCTGCACGCCGCAGAGCGCATATGCCTACTTCCGGCAGCGCTTCGCCCAGGTCACCAACCCCCCGATCGACCCGCTGCGCGAGGCCATGGTGATGTCCCTGCGCATGCACCTCGGCCGGCGAGGGTCGCCGCTCGTGGAGCGCCCGAACGCGGCCGGGATGCTGCGCGTGGAGCACCCGGTGCTCCTCGCGACCGAGATGGCCGGGCTCCTCAACGTGCGGGGCTTCCCCACGGAAATCATCGACGCAATCTGGGATCCATCGGAAGGCGCCGACGCCTTCCGCCCAGCCCTCGCGTCGCTCGCCGACCAGGCAGTACGCGCGGTGCGAGCGTGCGACAGGAGCTGGTGCGCACCGGCCTGCGCGCGCGGGTCGGCCTCGTGGCCGAGACTGGTGACGCGTTCGACATCCACCACTTCGCCTGCCTCATCGGCTACGGCGCGGAGGCGGTGCATCCGTGGCTCGCCCTGGCCACGGTCGAATCGATGTTCGGCGAGGCCGAGGCCCCGAGAAAGCCGAGCGACACGCCGCGCCCCACCCCGGCCGAGGCCGTGGAGCGCTATCGGGCCGCCGCCGAGAAGGGCCTGCAGAAGATCCTGTCGAAGATGGGCATCTCGACCCTCTCGTCGTACTGCGGCGCGCAGATCTTCGAGGCCCTCGGCCTGGGCCGCGAGGTCATCGACGCCGCGTTCTCGGGCACCACGTCGCCGATCGGCGGTGTCGGGTTCACCGAGCTGGCCGAGGATGTGGTGGCGCGCCATGCGGCGGCCTACGCGGCGGCACTCGACGGCTCGGGGCTTCCCGACTTCGGCCGCGTCCGCTTCCGCAAGGAGGGCGAGGATCACGGCTGGGCGCCGCCGGTGGTGGTGGCACTGCAGCAGGCCGTGAAGGGCGGCACGGCAAACGACGAGGCCTACGACGGGTTCCTGGCCAAGCATCGCGGCCGGCGGCCGGCGGGGCCGCGCGACCTGCTGGGCATCCGGCCCGGCACGCCGGTCCCGCTCGGCGAAGTGGAGCCGGTGGAGTCGATCCGGCGGCGCTTCGTGTCGTCGGCGATGTCGCTCGGTGCCCTCTCGCCCGAGGCGCATGCCGCGCTCACCATCGCCATGAACCGGATGGGTGCCAAATCGAACTCAGGCGAGGGTGGCGAGGATCCCGCGCTCTTCCGCACGCTGGCGGAGGGCGACCGCCTCGACAACCGGATCAAGCAGGTGGCATCGGCGCGGTTCGGCGTCACCACCGAGTACCTCATGCGGGCCGAGGAGCTCGAGATCAAGATCGTGCAGGGCGCCAAGCCGGGCGAAGGCGGACAGCTGCCGGGGCACAAGGTGACGGAGCTCATCGCGCGCCTGCGTCACGCGGTGCCGGGCATCCCGCTCATCTCACCGCCCCCGCATCACGACATCTATTCCATCGAGGACCTGGCACAGCTCATCACCGACCTCAAGACGGTGAACCCGCGCGCCAAGGTTGGCGTCAAGCTCGTCGCCGAGTCGGGCGTCGGCACCGTGGCCGCCGGGGTTTGCAAGGCCTACGCCGACTATGTGCTCATCGCCGGGCACAACGGAGGCACCGGCGCGTCGCCGCTCTCGTCCATCAAGCACGCCGGCTCGCCGTGGGAACTCGGCCTCGCGGAAACCCAGGCCACCCTCGTGCGGAACGGCCTCCGGCACCGCATCGAGGTCCGGACCGACGGCGGGCTCAAGACTGGCCGCGACGTGGTCATCGCCGCGCTGCTGGGCGCGGAGTCCTACGGCTTCGGAACGGCACCCCTCGTGGCGCTCGGGTGCGCCATGGCCCGGCAGTGCCACCTGAACACCTGTCCCACCGGCATCGCTACGCAGCGCGAGGACCTCCGCGCCAAGTTCAAGGGGACGCCCGAGCAGGTCATTGCCTATTTCACGCTCGTCGCTGAAGAGGTGCGGGAAATCCTCTCGTCCCTGGGCGCGCGGACCCTGGACGAGGTGATCGGCCGGAACGACCTCCTGGTGCGGGTGGATCACCCCGATGTCCCGCGCGCACAGCTGCTCGACCTCTCCATGCTCCTCGCGCCGCCCAAGGGCAGCACCGCGGTAACGCGGAAGCACACGGAGTCCCGCAACAACCGCCCGGGACTGGTCTCCCTCGACCGCGAGATCATCGAGGAACTGGCGCCGTACCTGGAGAGCGGACTGCCCTTCTCCAGCCACTACCCGATCCGCAACCATCACCTTGCGGTGGGCGGTGGGGTCTCCGGCGAGATTGCGCGCCGCTTCGGCGACGCCGGCCTCCCCGAGGGACGGGTGCGCCTCCGGTTCACGGGCAGCGCCGGGCAGAGCTTCGGTGCCTTCCTCACCAGGGGCGTGCACCTCGAGCTGGAGGGCGAGGCCAACGACTACGTTGGCAAGGGCCTGTCGGGAGGCGAGATCACGATCCGCCACTTCCGTCGCGCCGCATACGCAGCGCAATCACACCATCACCTGGTGCTGGGTAACACGGCGCTCTACGGGGCAACCGGCGGGATGCTCTTCGCCGCAGGCCAGGCCGGCGACCGCTTTGCGGTGCGCAACTCGGGTGCGACCGCGGTGATCGAGGGCGCGGGCAACCATTGCTGTGAGTACATGACGGCGGGCATCGTCGTGGTGCTCGGCCGCGCCGGAAGGAACTTCGGGGCAGGCATGTCGAACGGCCTCGCGTACGTGCTCGATGAGGCGGGCACGTTCCACTCCCGCGTCAATGGCGACATGGTGGCACTGGAGACGCTCGAGGAGGAGGACGAGCAGGTGCTCCACCGGCTGATCCACGCCCACGAGGAGAAGACCGCCAGCCCCCGCGCCCGCAACCTGCTGGTCGAGTGGGAGTCGGTGCGCGGCCTGTTCCGCAGGATCGCGCCGAAGAATGCCCCCGCGCTGATCTCGGCCACCCGATCGGCGTTCCTGCGCCGGTCGCTGGTCGAGCCGCTCGTGCCCGACGAGGTCCGCCGCAGCGCCTGAGGCGGACGGTTCGTGCGCCCGGCATGGCATGGCACCTGCCATGTCGGGGGCCAAGGCAGTGGTTCCGGGCCCCTGACACGGGAACTGTGGTTCTCATTGTTGGAGACCCGCCACACGCGCTTGTCTTCCCCAGCACGAGCCAGCGTATCGTCATGCCGTCCCACCTGATGAGACCCGTACGCGAAGTCGGCATCGCCGGCTACGGCGCCTATGTGCCGCGGTACCGGCTGCCCGCGAGCGAGGTGGGCCGCATGTGGGAAGGCAGCGAAGCGGCGCTGCCGATCCGGGAGAAGTCGGTGGCTGGCCTGGATGAAGACGTGGTGACGATGTCCATCGAGGCCGGCCGCAATGCGGTGCGCCGCGCGGGAATCGACCCCTCGCAGATCGGGGCAGTGTGGGTAGGCAGCGAGAGCCATCCCTATGCCGTGAAGCCGACTGGTACGATCGTGGCCGAGGCGCTGGGAGTATCGGAGTACACCCTCGCCGCCGACTGGCAGTTCGCCTGCAAGGCGGGGACCGAGGCTCTGCAAGCCGCGATCGCGCTCACCGGGTCCGGCATGGCGGAGTACGCGCTCGCAATCGGGATGGACATCGCGCAGGCCCGCCCGGGGGATGCACTGGAGTACACTGCGGGCGCAGGTGGCGCTGCCATCATCATGGGCCCCGCAGAGGAATCCATCGCGATCCTCGAGGGCTCGGTATCGTTCGTCACCGACACGCCCGACTTCTGGCGCCGGCAGCACGAGCGGTACCCGCAGCATGGCAGCCGCTTCACCGGCGAACCGGCCTACTTCCGGCACGTGGCCCAGGCGGCCAGCGACGTGTTCGAGGCGCTCGGTACGTCTGCCGACGACTACGCGCACGTGGTACTGCACCAGCCCAACCAGAAGTTTCCGTCCCGGGCGGCGGCCGAGCTCGGCTTCAGGCCTGAGCAGGTGGCCCGCGGCCTCCTCAGCAACGACATCGGGAACACCTACGCCGGAGCCACGATGCTCGGGCTCACGGCGATACTGGATCAGGCCAAGCCGGGCGAGCGGGTCCTGGCGGTGTCCTTCGGGAGCGGTGCCGGCAGCGACGCGTTCAGCTTCCGCGTCACCGACCGGGTGCGTGAGCGGCAGTACGCCGCGGTGACAACGCGCCAGTACATCGAGCGCCGCGTGCCGATCGACTACGCGACCTACACCCGCTATCGCCGGCAGCTGGCCGAATGAGCAACCCGGGCGTCGCCATCATCGGCGTGGGCCAGACGGTCGTCGGCGAGCACTGGGGTCGTTCGCTGCGCGACCTGGCCGTCGACGCATTGCTCTCGGCGATCCGGGATGCCGGGTCGCCACGGATCGCGAGCCTCTTCGTGGGCAACATGATGGCCGGCGAACTGACCGGGCAGGCGCACCTGGGCGCGCTGGTCGCCGATTTCGCCGGGTTGCGTGGTATCGAGGCGGTGCGAGTCGAGGCGGCATGCGGCTCCGGCGCCGCGGCGCTCCGCCTCGGGTGCATGGCGGTGGGAAGCGGCGCCGCCGACGTGGTTGCCGTGGTGGGCGTCGAGAAGATGACGGATCGCCCGGCAGCCGAGGTGACCGCGTCGCTCGCCATGGCGGCCGATGGCGACTACGAGGCTCGGCAAGGACTCTCGTTCGTGGCTCTCAACGCGCTGCTCATGCGGCGGTACATGCACGAGCATGGCGTAAGGCGCGAAGAGTTCGCGCCCTTCTGCATCAACGCTCATCGCAACGCCGTGGGCAACGCGCACGCGATGTTCCCCTTCCCCATCAGCGCCGACGACTTCAGCCGGGCCAGGATGATCGCCGATCCGGTGAGCCTGCTGGACAGCTCGCCGGTGTGCGACGGGGCCGCTGCCGTCATCCTGGCCAGCGTCGACACGGCGCGCGCGCTGGGGCGCCGCGCCGTGCGCGTGCGCGCGTCGGCCGTCGGGACGGACACCATCGCGCTCCACGACCGGGGAGACCTCCTCGAGCTGCGCGGCGCCGTCACGAGCGCTGCGCGGGCGTACGAGCAGGCGGGCGTCAAGCCGGCAGACATCGACTTCTTCGAGGTCCACGATGCCTTCACCATCCTGTCGGTGCTTTCGCTCGAGGCGTCGGGCTTCGCGAAACGGGGTGAGGCGGTACGCCTGGGGCTGGATGACGAAATCGGCCTCGACGGCCGGATCCCGATCACCACCATGGGCGGCCTCAAGGCGCGGGGGCATCCGGTAGGCGCCACGGGGATGTACCAGCTCGTGGAAGCGACCCTGCAGCTCCGCGGCGAGGCGGGGGCGAACCAGGTCCGGAACGCCGAACTCGGCATGACCCAGAACATCGGGGGCAGCGGGGCGACCGTGGTGACCACCATCCTCGAGGCCGTCGCGTGAACGCGCCGCACACCTGGCGCCAGCAGGCGCAGCGCTACCTGCTCGAGGGCGTGCAGTGCACGGCGTGCGACCACCGCATGTTCCCACCGCGTGCCGTGTGCACGGAATGCGGTGCCGCATCGATGCGTCCCCACCGGTTCTGCGGTGGAGGCGAGGTGTACTCCTACTCGTTCGTGTACCACCCTCCCGCGGGCCACGAGGAGTTCGCTCCGTACCCGGTGGCGCTGGTGCGGCTGGACGAAGGCCCGCTGGTGGCGGCGCAGCTCACCGACGTGGCCACCGACGACGTGGCGATCGGGCTGAGGGTTGAAATGGTGACCCGCCGGGTGCGCGAGGACAGCGCCGACGGGGTCATCGTGTATGGCTACAAGTTCCGGCCCGCCATCCCCCCTGCGCGCCGGTAGTCCACTCCCCCGAAGGCAGAGTGACGGATGTTGTCCTGTTTGGCTCCCTGCGCACTGCATGACAACGACGCTGGTGATGCGCCGGGAGCTATGGCACGAGGGTGTTCTTGAACCAGATGTTCGCCCCGGCAGTCGCGCTCACGGTCACGGATGCAGAGACCGCTGCCGTGGTCCAGTTCGGTTCAAATGTCTGCTGGTCCGTGTAGCCGGCTCGGCAATCGGCAGTGAGGCACGGGTTGGTGTACTCGAATACCTTCGCCATACCACTCCCCGGGTTCTCGGTAACAGTGATGGTCACCGTGGCGACATCGTTGGGCGGCGCGGGAGCGCTCCACACCTCCTGGCAAACCACCTGCACTTCACCCGAGCCATCGGGATAGATGTGGGGGCCCAGGTTGGTGTAGCTGACATTCGGGGCAGTGACACCTCCCGCTGGAGACGCCACGGTGACGGCCGTCCCACCGAGACCGACCGGATCATCGGTGAAGTGGTTACTGGTGCACAGGTACACCTTGCCAGCCTGGGGAGCCCAGAAGCTGAACGATGGTGGAGCGACGGTCAGCCCCGTGGTCGAGTGCACGCTGACCGGCATCGAGCCCGAGAGCGTCCCGCCAGCCTCGGTGGCCGTCACGGTGAAGGACCCGAGGACGTTCCCCGCCTGGAAGAGACCACCCGGCGAGATCGTATTGTGAACCGTCGTCAAGGTAGAGTACGTGACGCTCCACACCACCGCGACCGGCACCGTGGTGTTATCGTTGAGCCGTCCAACAGCCGCGTACTGCTGCGTGATGAACGGAAGGATCCGCACCCCAGACGGTGAAACCTCGATCGCGACCAGGTTGGGCGGCGGAGTCGTGATCGTAACGCCGGCATTCCCGGAGATGGCGCTGCCCACCTCCGTCGCGGTGACCTGATATGCCCCGTCAGCTGGACCCGCGGTATAGAGCCCTGACGAGTTGATCGTCCCACCGGTGGCGGTCCAATTCACCGTGACGCTCCCGGTGCCCCCGCCACTGTAGTGCCCAGTGGCCGTGAACTGCTGCTTGGCTGTCGGGGCCAGCGAAACCGTCGCGGGTGACACCGTGACGCTCGTCAGCACCGGCGGCGCCGCGGTGACGGTCACGGCGGCCGCGCCGCTGACCGAGCCACCCTGCCCGGTCGCGACCACCTCGAAGGTGCCCGGCACCGGTCCCGCCGTGAAGAGACCGCTGGCGGAGACCGTACCACCAGTCGCAGTCCAGCTCACCGTGACAGCTGCGCTGCTCCCGTCGCTGAAGTGACCAGTGGCCGTGAACTGCTGCGTGGCGGCCACCTGAAGGGTGGCTGACGCTGGAGACAGCTCAATCGAGCTCAGGTTTGGTTCCGGCGGCCCCTCACTCCCGGAACAGGACGTGAGGACACCGGCCAGCACGGTCGATACAAGGCCGAGGGCGCGGCGCGTCCAGAATGGACGGCCGCGCCTCGGGTTCAACGATGGTACCGCGCGATGGGTTATGGACAGTGGCCAGGTCCCGTGAGGCCGTTGTTGTAATCGTCCAGCGTTTCCGCCCACGCAAGAGCCTGCGTCCGCTGGTTACTGGTCAAGGTAGTGCTGCCAGCGGCAAGCCCGCCGAAGAGCGACTCAGCGCCCGACAGTGCGCCGTCCACGGCACCCGTCGTCGACGCGCCATTCAGGACGTTCAGCTTGGCCGCCATGTACTGGTGCGCCAGGTTGTAGAACGCATTTCCCCTGGGCGGAGTCTGCCACACCTGGTACCACGACGCACCTGAGTTGAAGAAGAGGGTCGCCTCCTCGGCCACGCCGAGCTTCTGCCAGCCTGCGTCGTACGGGGCCGGTCCCTGACGTGAATGCGTCTTCCAGTAACCCTGGGTGTAGGTGCAACCCTCACCATTGGGCGGGGGCGGTGTCGTAACGGTGACGTTCTTGAACCAGATCTCGTACGCCCCGCCATTGTCTACCTGGACAGACGCGGTGTAGGGACCCTCGGACGGCGGGGAGAGCACGGGATCGAGCGAGAAATAGACATCGTCAAATGCCGCTCCCGGAGTCCGCTTGACCAGCCGGTAGAACAGCAGCGCCGATCCGGGTTCGGGATCCTCCGTCACGGCAACCGTCGCACTCGTGCCACCAGTCCAGACCTTCACGCACTGAGGCGTGGGCGCCGGCGTATTGTACCCGATCAGGACGCTGTTACCGCCGCTGACCGCGGGGTCCAGCGTGCCGTCGCCGGTGGTGAGTGCCGCCGAGACCCGCCCTGAGGTCACGTCACCGTTGGGCAGTTTCGTGAGGGGGTCGACCGAGAACTTGCATGCCCAGAGTTCGCCCTGGGTGGCAGGTGAAATCAGGGCCATGGGTTCCCCGACAGGGGTCAGGGGACTGTTGGACGTGGGGTTGTCCGTAGCACATCCCGCCAGCGCACCCAAGGCTGCAAGGGCATAACCGACCGGGGTGAGCAGGCGCTTACGCCGCGTGGTCAAAGGTAGTCCGTTCATTGGTCTGAATTCCTTCCGGATTGTTCGTGCGGTTCCCACTATATCTTTTTCAACATCCGTTCCGCGAGGATCGAAGTGGGATGCAGGCACGTTATATCATTGTGTCACAACCGGTTACATGA
>JAGGAG010000123.1 GCA_017889745.1 Gemmatimonadota bacterium
ATGAAGGCAGCGTCTCCGGGATCAGCTACGGTCCCGACACGCTCTACGACCGGCGCCCGTTGGTGAAGGAGGACGGCAAGTTCGTCCCGCCAGGACCCGACTACGGAGGCTCGCTCCGCCCGGGCGCGAGCTTCAGTTACGGAGACCTGGGGTTCCTCTTCGGACTGGGCGTCAATCGCGTGCGCTATGGCTTCAGGCAGCGTCCGTACGCCACCAGGCTCGGCCTCGAGGCCCGGTATTCGACCGAGGTCGATGGCTTCAGCGTGGGGATTTCGGCCGACCGTCGCCGCGAGTCGTCCCCGCTCCATTTCACGGCGCTCGCGCGGGTGTCGCTGCTGGAAGTGATCAACTTCTTCGGCTTTGGCAACACCACCCCGGGCGATCCCGGTGCGTTCTACCAGGCGCGCCAGCGGCAGTGGCTCCTGCAACCCTCCCTTGTGCTCGACGCCGGGTCGCGCAGCAGCCTGTCCTTCGGGCCCGTACTGCAGTACTCGACCATCGACAGCACCCCCGGTCGCTACATCACCGGCAGCCAGCCGTACGGCTTTGGTGACTTCGGTCAGGCCGGCCTGCAGTTCGCCTTCCATCACGACTCGCGGCAACCCGAGCGGAGTCCGAAGGGTGGCTTCCTGGCCGAGGTGAGCGGCAGTTTCTTCCCTGCCATCTGGGACGTGCAAAGTCCCTTCGGTGACCTCGCCGCGAATGCGGCGGCATACCTCACCATCCCCGTCCCGGTGCACCCGATCCTGGTCTTCCGCGGCGGGGGAAAGGTCGTTTTCGGTGAGTATCCGTTCAACGAGGCGGCATTCATCGGCGGCATGACGACCGTGCGAACTCTGGTCATGCAGCGCTACGCCGGTGATGCGTCGCTCTACGGCACCGCCGAGCTGCGGATCCCGGTCGCCCGCTTTCCGCTGGTCGTGCCACTCGACGTGGGCCTGTTCGGCTTCTTTGACGCCGGCAGGGTATATCTGGACGGCGAATCACCCGGGGGCTGGCACACCGCCACCGGCGCCGGATTCTGGATTGGGGTGCTGGACCCGTCGACGGCCGTCAGCGTCGCGCTGACCAGCACGGCCGGGCAGACGGCGGTACTGATCAGGGCAGGACTCAGTTTCTAGCGATGTACCGCCGCGAAGCGGCCACGCCTCACCTCGACCGCGAGTCGCCAGCATGCGTGTCATGTTATCTGCCCTTCCGTTCGTCGTATTCCTGGCGGCCCTCTCGTGCAAGCCACCCGTCCAGATGACACCACCAGTCGCCACGGCGTCGGCCACGCAGGTCGCCCTGAGCGGCGCCTCCGTCCTGATCGGCACCGGCGACATCGCGGTGTGCGGCACTTCCGGCGACGAGGAGACCGCGAAGCTGGTGGACAGTGTGCTCCGCGCCGACAGCGCGGCGAAGGTCCACGACGAGGTCTTCACTCTCGGTGACAACGCCTATCCCAGCGGCTCCGCCAGAGACTATGCCCTCTGTTTCGCGCCGTCGTGGGGTGACTCATCCAGGCTCATCATGAAGAACATCCGCCCGGCGCCAGGCAACCACGAACATCTCACCAATGGAGCGGCGCCGTACTACCAGTACTTCGGGAGCCGCGCCGGTTCACCGAGCAAGGGCTATTACAGCTACGACGTGGGGGCGTGGCACGCCATCGTGCTCAACAGCGAAATCGTGGTGAACTCCGCGTTCACCCCGGCGGACCGGCTGGCCCAGGAGCAATGGCTGGCCCAGGACCTCAAGGCTCACAACCAGAAGTGCACGCTGGCATACTGGCACCACCCCAGGTTCAGTTCGGGTTGGCACGGCAGCGATCCACTGCTCGCGCCATTCTGGGCCATCCTGTATGACGGCGGTGCCGACCTGGTGCTGAACGGCCACGATCATGACTACGAGCGGTTCCTGCCCCAGACGCCGGCCGGAACCGTCGATTCGGTGAAGGGCATCACGGAGATCATCGTCGGAACGGGAGGTGGCGACCTGCGCGGCTACGGCAAGATCGTCCCGAACAGCGCAACCCGCATCCAGGGCCATTTCGGCGTGCTGAAGCTCACCATCGGCGCCGCGGAATGGAGGTCCGCCTTCCTGGATGTCAATGGTAGGGTGTGGGATCAGGCCGGCGGAGTGTGCCACTAGCCACTTGCGGCCCTGAAACCGTCACTCGCTCCTCGGCGCGCGTGGATCCGGAGCGGCGCCCGAGCGCAGAGCCGCGCCGGATCGCCGTCTTGCCCTTCCTCCCGCCAGCCGTACATTCGCCTGATACTTAAGGTTTCCTTATCTATCGAGGCGCGCTCCCATGGTTCTCGGCCTGAGTCTCCCCACCTTTGCCCTCCTTCACGTCCTCCTCAGCCTGGTGGGGATCTTCGCGGGCCTCGTGGTCATGGGAGGATTGGTCTCGGGCAGGCTGATCCGCGGCTGGACTGGCATCTTCCTCGTCACCACCATCCTCACGAACGCCACCGGGTTTTTCTTCCCCTTCGCGAAGCTGCTCCCTTCGCATATCCTCGGCGGGCTCTCGCTCCTGATCCTTCCCTTTGCCCTCTACGCGCTGTATGGAAAGCACCTCGAGGGCGGCTGGCGCAGGGTCTTTGTCATTGCGAGTGCGGTTACGCTGTACTTCAACGTCTTCGTGCTCGTCGTGCAGCTCTTTTCGAAGTTCCCGCTGCTCATCGCCACCGCCCCGACCCAGAAGGAGCCACCCTTCGCGGCGACGCAGCTCGTGGTGCTCGTCATCATGGTCGTCCTTGGCCGGGCCGCCGTCAGGGGATTCGGGACGGCGGCGCCGGCCGCAGCGACCGCCCGGACTTAGCGCGCGAGCAGCTGGCCGATGATGGCGCCGGCCACGTCGATCCCGGTTGCGCGCTGCAGGCCCTCCCAGCCGGGAATGCCGTTCACTTCGAGGACGTACACCGTCCCGTCGTTCGCGGGCAGCAGGTCCACGCCCGCATACTCCGCCCCCACCGCCTCGGCCGCGCGCACCGCCAGCTCGGCCCACGCGGGCGGCAGGTCGAACGCGCGCACCGAGCCGCCCCGGGAGAAGTTGGTGCGCCAGCCGGGTGCGCTCCGCTCCATGGCGCCGAGCACCTTGCCGCCCACGATGAAGACCCGGATGTCCCGCCCCGCGTGGGGAATGAACCGCTGCAGGTAGTACACCCCGCGCACCGTCTCCACCACCCGGAACACCCGCCACGCCATGTCCTCGTCGCTCACCCGCGAGATGCCCAGCCCCATCGAGCCGAATATCGGCTTGACCACCACGTCGCCCAGGGCGCGAAACGCGGCAAAGGCGTCGTCCGCACGCTCGCAGGCCACCGTTTCAGGTGTCGCGAGCCCGGCCCGTTCGAGGATGTCCGAGGTCCAGGCCTTGTCCACCGTGCGTTCGATGGCGCGCGCCGTGTTCATCACCCGCACGCCATCCTCCTCCAGCCGGTGCAGCGTGTCGACCCGGTAGATGATCTGTTCCAGCGAACCGCCCGGGATGATCCGCGCGATCACGGCACGGGCGTCCCGGAGCAGGTGACCGCTGTTGCTGACGCCGCGCGCCACGCCCATGCGGCCGATGTTGGCATCCCACGGGAGCAGAAGCGGCTCGAGCCCGCGCGCGCTGGTGGCGCGTGCGAGCTCGTCGGTGTGCCAGCCTGGCTCCGAGGCGAGGATGACGACGTGCATGGCCGCCGCCGTCCCCTACGCCATGACCAGTATTTCGCCGCGGCCGTCGTTGGCGACGTCGCCCATGTACCGGCGGACCCGGAGGCCGCTGTCGGGGAGGTTGGAGTACTTGCTGCGCAGGGTGCGCCAGGAGCGCACCAGCAGCGTGAGGAAGTTGAGCGGATACACCCCGCAATCGTTGAACGTCGGCGGCAGTGCACTGGGCGCTCGCTGCAGGAGGAGCGTGCCCCGCCGCATCCCGAGCCCGGGCATGGTCCCCACCTTGCCCCAGACCGCGATCGTCCCGGCCACCATGCGGGAGGCGCAGTAGTCACCGGCATTCCCTTCGACCAGCACCATCCCCCGGCGCATGCGGTCCCCCAGCCGGTCCCCCGCATCGCCGTCGACCAGCACCAGGCCGCCCCGCATGCCCAGGCGTTCGCCCGGCCTCGCGGCGGCCAGGAAGTCTCCCGTGCTCCCGTAGACATGAATCCTGCCACCCTGCATGCCCGCCGCCGCATACGCACCCGCGTTGCCGCGGACCACGATACTGCCGCCAGTCATCCCCGCGCCCAGGAAGGCACCCGCGTCACCGATGACGATGATCCGGCCGTGCGTCATCCCCGCGCCGATGCCGTCCAGCCGGTCGCACGCGCCGTGAATCTCGAGCTCGGAGGCGAACGTGCCGGTCACCGCGAACACGCTGTCCAGCCGGACCTTCCGGTTGCCGGTGGCGAGCTCGATGGCGGCCACGTCCTCGAGGGCCCTCCCCATGAATTGCCCAGCGGTCAGCGGCGACAGGTCGACGCGCTGGGCCGGCGGCTCGCGGAGGGTGAGGCAGAGCGTGCTCACGCGATGCTCCCGGTTGGTGACGGCTCGAGCAGGAGGACCTCGCCCCGGTTCAGTTCGACGGCGTCGCCGCACCAGCGCTGGTAGCTGCCGTCCAGCTGCTCGTCGCTCACGGGCAGGCCAAGACTGCGGAGGCGCGCGAGATAGAGGCGCAGGAAGACCGGGCGGTAGGAACAGGCGTACGTGAAGGTGGGGAGCATCTCCGCCGGGTGCATGCTGACGACGGACCCCCGCTTCATGCCCGCCCCGGTGCGCGCTCCAAGCTGACCGAGCACGACCACCGTGCCGGCGAGCAGGTTCACGCCGGTGAAGTCGCCGGTGTTGCCGCCGATCGCGATCAGCCCGCGCCGCATCCCGCCACCGACCTCGTTGCCCGCGTTGCCGAACACCACGATCTCCCCGCCCTGGATGCCGGCCGGGCTGCCGCGCGAGGCGCTGCCGACCAGGTGGCCGGCATTCCCCTTGATGATGATCCGGCCGCCGGACATGCCCGGCCCCACCCAGTCGCCCGCGTTGCCTTCGACCACGATTTCGCCGCCCGTCATTCCCGCGCCCAGGTTCATGCCGACGGAACCGTGCACTACGATGGAGCCGCTCGTCATGCCCGCGCCGATCAGCTTCACGCCCGACAGGTCGCCGCTCAGGCTGATGTCGCCGCCGGGTGCCCCGGAGACGCGGAAGAATTCGCCCAGCTCGGCGGACTGGTTGCCGTGCACCACCACCAGCTTGGCCGCTTCGAGCGCGGAGCAGCCTGCCAGCTGGGCCGGGTTGAGCACATCCGCCTCCAGCGGAACCACCGGAGCCGTGTGCAGGGTGAAGTCGAAGCTCACGGAGCGCTTGCCCTCGGCGACGGGGTGCTCATGCCTTGGCGGCTTCCAGGATGGAATGCAGGCGGATCTGGTACTGGCCGAGCCCGCCACCATAGTTGCCCGCCGAGATGCTGAGGGCGCCCGCGCCCGCGGCGGCGTGGATGCCGCGGCGCATGGCGGTCTCGACGGCCGCCAGGTCGAGTCCGTCGATCACGATCTCGAGCACGCACCCCGCGTCAATCCCCACCTGTGTCTCAGGCGCCACCGCCCGCAGCGTCGGACAGAACGCGTCGTTCGTCGAGGCGTGGAGGAACTTGTATCGTGCCGAGGGCTTGCTGCCGCTCCGGACCACCCCGCCGGGAAACGGCATGATGACCCCGGGCGTGCCGCGCATCGCGTTCACCGCCGCCCCCGCCGCCCGGAGGGTGGTGCGCTGGTCCTGACCCAGGATCAGGATGTTGCCGCCGCCCACCGCGGGCTGCACCCCGAACCGGTCATCCACCACGAACTCGCCATCCATCACCGGGATCCGCCACACACGGCGGCCATCCAGCACCTTGGAGATCTGGTACTTGTCGCCGAAGAAGCGCAGCTGGCTTCCGACCGGCACCTTGGTCTCCACCGCCAGGCCGTCGTAGCAGGCCGTGCTCGGGCAGGTCATGATGCACTGTCCCACCCGCTCCACCAGCCGCTTGCCGATCCCCTCCTGGTTCATTGCGAAGATCAGGACGCTCACGCCGGGCCGGGCGTCGGGAGTCTGTTCGGGGGACACCTCCGCCTCGATGCCCGCCTCGCACTTGCAGCCGATGATCGAGGTCGCGAAGCCGGTCACCGACTGCGCCGCCGCCGCGGCCCACTCGGGCGTGTCCGCCGTGATTACCAGTCGCGCACCCACCATCGCGAACGCTTCGGCGAAGGTGTCGGCGACCTCGGTCTCGTGAATGCGCATCATGCCCGCGCTACCCGCCCGCCGGCGGCGTGGCAGTCGCCGGCTGATGCGACGTCGGGACCGCCTGGTGGTGGTGGAGGTAGTCGAGGTTCACCGCGTAGTTGTTGAACTGGATGGAGTAGAAGTCCTCGAAGAACGGCTGGATGACCTGCTCGATGCCGGGATCGTAGTCCGGCGACACGTGCAGGACGCGACCCTCGGTATCCGCGCGGAACTCGTGATCCTCGATGATGAGCGTCCCGTCCTTGATCACGTACCGGGGAGTCGAGAACATCTTCTCCTTGTCGCCGTCCTCCTCGTAGATCGTGATGTCGGCGTCCGCACCGACCCCGAGGTGTCCCTTGGCGGTGAGCCCGAGCAGCCGGGCCGGGCCGGCGCGGGTGATGATGGCGATCTCGTACAGCGAGTACTCCCGCTCCTGGCAGTCCCTGAGGCCGCTGTTGTCCAGGGCCTTCTGGTTCACCTTCGCCATCTCCTCCTTGCGGAACTCGCGGTCCATCAGCAGCCGGATGAGCTTGGGATAGCTCATGAACGAACCGCCGTTGGGATGGTCGGTCGAGAACACCATGCGCCACGGGTCGTCCGACAGCAGGAACAGCTCGAGCCCGATCGCCCACTGCAGGGCGTTGGTGTACACCTGGTCCTGATAGGTGAACGGCACGATCCCGCACCCGCTCTCGTTCTCCACGTCGGCGTTGGTCCACTTGGGGCTGCCGAACCGCCGCAGCATGTACGCGAGCGGGGCGTCCGCCGTCATGCTGGTGGAGCGGCCGAACATCACGGCACCCACGTCCGCGCTGATGTTGGGGTGCGTATTGATGTACGCCGAGATCTCGCGCGCCATCGACGTCGGGTTGTCGGTGGTCTTCCCGGCCACCGAGCCATAGCTGTGGAACTGGATGTGGGTGATGTGCGCCTTGCGGCCATCGGCGATCCGCATCGTCTCCAATGTGGTCGTGTAGTTGCCGGAGTGGCCCAGGTTGTTGCAGTGGATGTGTACCGGGTGGGGCAGCCCCAGGTCGTTGGCGGCCTGGATGAACGCGCCGATGACCTTCCTGGGAGTGAGCTCGAACGGGCCGATCTTCTGGTCCAGCGTCGTGATGTTGGCGTTCCGCCCGCCCTTCCACATTTCGTCCGCGCCCGGGTTCACCAGCTTGGGCGCGTAGGCCTTCGTGGCGCTGATCCACCAGGCCAGCACCTGGCGGAACTCCTCGAGGCGCCCCTCCTGCAGCAGCCGGAACAGCAGCACGTTGTTGCCGACCAGGATGAAGAACCCCTTGTCGATGACGGGCGTGTCCTGGAGTTCCTCCAGCGTGCTGCGCGTGCCGAGCGGCGTCACCGCGGCCTCCATGGCCGCCGTGTAGCCGAGCGCCGCGTAGCGATAACCGGTGGTGAAAGTGGAGGGAACGGTGCCGCCGGTGCCGGAGCGCGTGAGCCGCGTGCGCAGGTGCACGTCGCGCCGGTGGTCTTCCGGCTGCAGCTTCCTGGCGAGGTTGACCTTGGACCCGGCGATATGGCAGTGGATGTCGACGCCGCCCGGCATCACCACCATGCCCCGGGCGTCGATGGTCTTCGCGTCCGCGGGAACCGCGGCAACGATCCGGCCATCCATGACGCAGACGTCCTGCACCACGCCGTCCAGGCCGTTAGCCGGATCGTATACCCTGCCGTTGACGATGCGGAGCGTCGCTCCCAAGGTCTCCCTCCGGGTGGGAGCGACCTACGTGGCGCTGCAGGCGAGTGGCGTACCGGCCGGGACCCGGTTGCCGCCCAGCAGCTCCCGTACCCGCTCGCGGATCGCGGTGAGCACGTGCAGGTCGCTGGGGTACGGCGATTCGAAGGCGGGACGCAGCGCGAT
>JAGGAG010000124.1 GCA_017889745.1 Gemmatimonadota bacterium
GACATCGCCGACCTGGGCCGGCTCGGCATGCTGCACGACGCGGTGCGCGACCGGGGCGTGCCGGTGGCGTGCATCGATCACCACGTGAGCGAGGGCACCCTGCCGCCGGGGCCGCGCTACGTCGACCCGCAGGCGAGCGCCACGGGCGAGCTGGTGGTGGAACTGGCCGAAGCGAACGGATGGGACATCCCGGTGAGCGCGGCACGCGCGCTGTACGTGGCGGTGCTCACCGATACCGGCGGGTTCCGCTTCAGCAATACGCGGCCGCGGGTGCTGCGCGTGGCCGCCGACCTGCTGGAGATCGGCGTCGAGCCCGAGGAGATCTACCTCGAGGTGTACGCCAACGTGCCGGAGGGGCGTCACCGGCTCCTGGCCGACGCGCTGGAGACCCTGGTGGTGGAGCAGGACGTGGGGCTGGCATGGATCACCGTCCCGCCGGGCGCGATGGAGCGGTGGGGCGTTTCCCCCGACGATCTCGAGGGCGTGGTGGAGTTCCCCCGTTCCGTGGAGGGGGTGCGCATGGCGCTGCTGTTCCGCGAGATCGCCCAGGGCCGGGTGAAGGTGTCGCTGCGATCGGTGGGTGACGTGGACGTAGCGGGGTTCGCGAAGCACTTTGGGGGCGGCGGGCACACCAAGGCGGCCGGATTGTCGGTCGAGGGAAGCCTGTCCGAGGTACAGGCCATCGTGCTCTCGGCGGCACGGGACTACCTCGGCGTGCGGATCCCGGCGTTGACCTGACCGGCGCACCGGAACATATTGCCGAATAACTATGTCGGAATTAAACGCAGACCCCGGTTTGACGGTGCTGGAGCGGATCGAGCAGACGCTCGATACGCTGCGCCCGTACATCGCGTCCCACCGCGGACAGGTGGAAGTGGTGGATTTCGATGACGCCGACGGCACGCTGCTGCTCCGCCTGGGCGGCCACTGCCACGGCTGTTCGGCGTCGTCGGTGACGCTCAAGCAGGGTATCGAGGCGCGGTTGCGGCAGGCGGTGCCGGAGGTGAAGACGGTGGAGTCGGTCTAGGCGGACAAGCGATCAAGGAGCAGCGTGGCGCAGTCACTCGAAGGGCAGGTCATGGCGGCGCTCAGCCGCCTGAAGAATCCGCGGCTGGACAACGACCTCATTTCGGCTGGGATGGTGCGCGACCTGGCGGTCGACTCGACCGGCCGGGTCGCGTTCACGTTCCTGCTGGGTCGCGACGACCCGGCGACGCTGGTGCGGGAGGCGCGCAAGGCGATCCGCGAGCTCGATGGCGTGAGCGACATCAAGATCAACGTGGTCGACCCGGCGGGTGTGCCGAAGGCGACACACGCGCCGCCGGGCGGGCCGCAGTCGGCCTCGACCGGGGTGCCGGCTCCGCACCCGATGGCACAGCCCAATCTCGGCCGCGTCATCGCGATCTCGTCGGGCAAGGGCGGGGTGGGGAAGTCCACGGTCGCCGCCAACCTCGCGATCGCGCTGGTGCAGCAGGGATTCGCCGTCGGCGTCATGGATGCCGACGTGTACGGGCCCAACATCCCGCGGATGTTCGGCGTGTTCGAGAAGCCGCCGGTGTTCGGCGGGCGGATCCAGCCACTCGAGGCGTACGGGGTGCGCCTCATGTCCCTGGGCCTGCTGATCGACCGCGACGCCGCGGCGATCTGGCGGGGCCCGATCATCATGAAGATCGTGCAGCAGTTCCTGCGCGACGTCGAATGGGGCGAGCTGGACTACTTCATCGTGGACCTGCCGCCAGGAACCGGCGATGCCCAGCTCTCGCTGGTGCAGTCGACCCAGGTGTCCGCCGCGGTGATCGTGACAACGCCACAGGAAGTGGCGGTGGGCGATGCGCTCCGCGGCGCCAGGATGTTCGAGAAGGTCGGCGTGCCGGTGGTGGGCGTGGTGGAGAACATGAGCGCGTTCGTCGATCCGGAGACCGGCAAGCGCTTCGAATTGTTCTCCTCCGGTGGCGGCCAGCGCCTCGCCGACGAGATCGGCGTGCCGCTGCTGGGTTCAGTGCCGCTGCAGCCGGGGCTCGCCGAGGCGGCGGACGTCGGGCGGCCGGTCATCGCGGCAGCGCCGGGAAGTCCCGCGGCCACCGCGCTGCGCGACATCGCGGTCAGGGTGCAGGAGGCGGTGGCCGCGAAGCCCGCGACACTGCCAATTCTCAACGGATAACTGGAAACCGGACGCTGGGGGCCGGGGGGTGGCGAACGATGCTGCCTGCCCGGCCCCTTGTGTCAGGTAGATTGCGGGTTCCGCGATTCCCGGAGGTGCCATGATCGAGTCCTTCCCGATCGCCCCGGCCAGCAGCCGCTCCCTGTGGTTCATGATTCCCGTCGCGGTGGTGCTGCTCGGTGCCGCCGTCATGCTCGTGACCACGGCGCTCGGTCCGAGTCGCGCGCGCTACGATCTGTCTCCAGCCGGACTCTCACTGCGCGGTGACGTCTACGGCAGGCGGCTCATTTCCGCTGCGGAACTCAGGGGCGGGTCAGCGCGGATCGTGGACCTCGAGCGCGAGCCGGAACTCGCGCCGCGGTGGCGCACGATGGGGACGGGGCTGCCGGGCTACAAGGCTGGCTGGTTCCGGCTCAGGAGTGGGGAAAAGGCGCTGCTGTCGCTCACCGACACGCATCGCGCGGTGTACGTGCCGACGAGGAGGGGGTTCGCGCTACTGCTGAGCCCGGCGGAGCCCGAGCGGTTCCTTCGAATGCTGCAGACCGTGGCACCCGGCAACTGAGTGGCGGTTCTCTACCGCCGGGCCGAACTGGCGGACGTGCCCGCGCTGGCGCGCCTCCGGCAGGTGGATGAGGGTGGAGGCGCGTCGGAGGAGCGAATGTCGCGGTTTCTGGCCGGGGAGCATCATCCGCAGCATGCGCTCGCACCGCGCGGGATGTGGATGGCGACGGAGGCGGAGTCGCCCATCGGCTACGTGGCAGGGCACCTGACGCAACGGTTCGGGTGCGATGGCGAACTGCAGTGGATCTACGTGGTTCCGGCGCAGCGGGGAGGATTGGTCGCCGCAGTCCTTCTGCGACTCCTGGCCGAGTGGTTCGTGCGCCACGATGCGCTCCGGGTGTGCGTGGACGTGGGCGGCGACCGCGCGCGCGGGTTCTATCAGCGACATGGTGCGCAGGAACTGAACGCGCACTGGCTCGTGTGGCCCGACATCAGCACCGTCCTAGGCCGGCGAGGGGACGGTGGCCTCAGCGCCCCCCGCCTGTCGGGGTGATTGCGGGCGACGTGCCGAGCATGCTTTCGAGCTGCCGAATCGTGTTCAGCCGCGCGTCCACGTCCTCACCAAGCTGCAATGCCGCCCTGATCTGTGCCGTGAGCCCGCTGGTGGGTGCCAGGCCCGCTCCCAGCCGCAGCAGTTCCAGCCGGACACCATCCAGTGCCGCCACCGAGGTAGCGAGTCGCTCAGCGGCCCGGATGCGCTCGTCGCCCTCGGGCAGTCGCACCATCCGCTCACGCGCACGCTCCGCTTCCCTCCGCAGCTCGCGCAGCACGTCGGGCAATCCATCGAGCCGTTCGCGCTCCGCCGGTGGCAGCGCGTGCAGCATCTGTTCGGCGGCCTCCGCCAGGATCACCGCCGTCGGTCCACCCGCTTCCGCCACGCTCGCGGGCTTGAGGCCGAACGTGGCCTTGGCGTAGGTGAAGCGGCCGAGGCGGCCGCTCCAGAACCGCTTCCAGAAGCCGGGCTTCACCATGCGGAGTTGCTCGGTCGCGGCGCGGCCGAGCAGCAGCGCAAACACCAGGGTCGCGACGCCGGCGATCATCTGCACGCTCGGGTGCCGGATGAGCCCCTGCAGGTCGTTGACCCACGCCCATGCGAGCAGTGCCCATCCGCCAGCGAAGCGAAGGGCGAGGTTACGGCTCGGTGTCCGCGGCCGGTGGGTTTCCTGCTCGGCCTCGCCCAGCTGCGCGGCGCCCTCCACCATCGCGGCATGCGAGATGCCCTCGCGCGCGGCTTCCCGCACCCGCACCATCAGTGCGGAACCGCGCGCCCCCAGCAGGACGGCCAGCCCGGCGAGCGCGATCGCGTTGAAGAAACCGGCGCTGTCGTCGAGCCCGATCGGCAGGCGCAGCGCGATGGCCACCCCTTGCAGGCCGATGATCGTGGCGACGGAGAGGGCACCCCCGCTATCGGCGACCAGCTGGCGGGCCTCCTCGTGCACCCGACGCACGGCGCCGGGCACGGGCGGAATCGCGCGCACCGCCGGCGCGAGCGCATCGGCCAGCGCTTCCGCCGTCGGGAACCGTTCCGCGGGCGACTTGGCCAGGCAGCGATCCACCACGCCGGCGAGTGATAGCGGCAATCCGGACCGGATGCTCGCGACGGGCGGCGCGGCGACGTGACGGTGCTGGTGCAAGTACCCGGCGGCGGTGCTCGACTGGAAGGGGAGCCGGCCGGTGAGCGCGAAGAAGGCGGTGCCGCCCAGGGCGTAAAGATCGCTGCGCCCGTCGAGCGGCTCGCCGCTCGCCTGCTCCGGACTCATGTACTCCGTGGTGCCCAGCACATCGCCGGCCGGCGTGTCACGGCCGGTGTCCAGGGTGTGTGCGATGCCGAAATCGGTGACCAGCGCCCGGCCGCCGTCCTCCTCGAGGAGGATGTTGTCGGGCTTCACGTCGCGATGCAGCGTGCCATGGGCATGCGCGTGACCGAGCGCCCATGCGGTCTCCTGGAGGATGCGCGTGGCCTCTGCAACCGGCAGCGGCCCGGTGCGGCGAACCCGCGCGCCCAGCGTCTCGCCGCGGATCCAGCGCATGACGAAGAACACGACCTCGCCGTGGTCCTCGACCGCATGGATGGGGACGATGTTGGGATGCGCAAGGCGCGCCGCGGTGCGGGCCTCGCGGAGGAAGCGGTCGCGCAGTGCGGGGCGGGTGGCGAGCGCGGCCGGGAGCAGCTTGAGTGCCACCGGGCGGTCGAGCGCCACGTCGCGTGCGAGGAAGACGATGCCCATGCCGCCCCGTCCCAGCTCGCGGTCGATGACGTAGCGGCCTGCGGTTGCCTGCCGCAGGCGGTCAAGCTCGGGGTCGGGCGGGCCGGGCATGGTCACAGTATCCGGACTACGGCCCCGTGCGGCAAGTCGTTTCAGTGCCTACAATTCTGTCGAATGCTGCCCGTGCGCGTCTGGCGGGGCAGGAAGGAGGGGCGAGGCCAGTTGGGAATACGCGTTGTTCGACTCGGTGCTCCTCGAAGTGGGGGCGAAGGGTTGCGCCTGGGCACCGTGCGACGCCCGCCACGGGGGGTGCCCAAGGCCGAATACGCGTCACGCGACTTCTACGACGTCTGGCTGCCGGAGCTGGCTCCGTCGGAGGGACTCGTCAAGGTGGCCCTGAAGGCCACCGATGAACGAGCGTGGCAGGCCTTCGTCAAGCGCTACCGAACGGAGATGAAGCGCCCTCCTGCCGTACGGCTACTCGATCTCCTGGCCCGCTTGTCTCATGGCACCGCGTTCTCCGTGGGGTGCTACTGCCGAGACGAGAATCGGTGTCACCGTTCGGTCCTCAAGGCGCTGCTTCTGGAGCACGGAGCCAGTCTCGAGTGAGGGCTTGACGCGCTCGCGGCCGCACGCTCGGAGTCCTCGCACTCACCGAGCCCGTCCCGGCGAACGCCTACGTCCCGGCTCCGGACCATCAGCCATCGCGTCGCGTCCGGGCCGACATCGATTCTGCCCTGCGAGCGCGTGCTAGCAGCTCCTGTCGAGCGTCGCCCCGGCCCCATGCGGCAAGGCGCTTGAGCGCCTACAATTCTCCCCGTGCCGCTAATCACCTTCCTGACCGACTACGGCCTCACCGACTCCTACGTCGCCGAGGTGAAGGGGGTGCTGTTGTCGCGGGTGCCGGACGCGGCGATCATCGACATCACCCACCTCATTCCCCCTGGCGACATCCGGAGCGCCGCCTACGTGCTGGGCCGGGCGTGGCGGACGTTCCCCGAAGGAACCGTGCACCTCGCAGTGGTCGATCCCGGGGTGGGCACCGGTCGCGTGGCACTCGCGGTGCGATCCCATGGGCACACCTTCGTGGGGCCGGACAACGGCATCTTCACGTACGTGCTCACCGCCGGGCCGTTCGAGGCGGTGACCCTGGAGACCCCGGAGCGCGCGGCCCCCACGTTCCATGGCCGGGACCTCTTCGCGCCCGCCGCCGCGCGCATCCTCATGGGCTATCCATTGCACCTGCTTGGCGCACCAGCCTCGGCGGACCTGGTGCGTCTCTCGTCGGGCACGCCGCACTACGAGGGCAAGGTGGTGGTGGGCGAGGTGATCTACGTGGACCAATTCGGCACGCTGGTAACCAATCTCACCACCGAGGAAGTGCCGCACTACGCCGTGCTGGAAACGAACGGCCTCGAGGTGGGCCGGCTGCAGCGCACCTTCGGCGACGTGACGAGTGGCGGGCTGGTGAGCTACGTCGGCTCCGGCGGGCTGGTCGAGATCGCGGTGCGCGATGGATCCGCCGCGCGCCGTCTGGGTATTGGTGTGGGACACGAAGTACGCGCCCGTCTGGGCGGCTAGGCGGGCATGCCCTTTCCGGACCTCCAGTCATTCATCGCCGAGCTCGAACGCCAGGGCGAACTGCGTCGCGTCACCGTCGAAGTCGATCCCCAGTATGAAGTGGCGGAGCTGGTTCAGCGGGTCATCCGCCAGGATGGTCCGGCGCTGCTGTTCGAGCGGGTAAAGGGCGCCGACTTCCCCCTGGTGATGAACCTGTTCGGCTCCACCCGCCGCATCGAGATCGCGCTCGGGCGGCACCCGGAAGAGATCGGCCGGGAACTGATCGAGCTGGTGCAGCAACTCAACCCGCCGACGCTGACCAGGCTCTGGGCCATGCGCGGCCGCCTGGCGCGCGCGCGCTTCATGCGGCCGGCGCACGTGTCGAGCGCGCCCGTGCAGGAGGTGGTGGAGGCGCCCCGGCTCGATCGCCTGCCCAACCTGTGGAGCTGGCCGCGCGACGCCGGGCCATTCATCACCTTCGGCCCCACGCTCACCGAGCATCCCCGCACCCGCGCCCGCAACTTCGGGCTGTACCGGCTGCAGGTATTCGATGCGGCCACCACCGGCATGCACTGGCAGAGCATGAAGGGCGGGCGGGGGCATCACTTCGAGGCGGAGCGCGCCCACCAGCCCCTCGAGGCGGCGGTGGTGCTGGGTGGTGACCCGGTCACCATGCTGAGTGCCATCCTGCCGTTGCCGGAAGACATGGACGAACTCTCGTGCGCAGGGTACGTGCGCGGCGCGCCCACGCGGTTCGTCAGGGCCAGGACGATCGCGCTCGACGTGCCGGCCAACGCGGAGTTCATCCTCGAGGGCACGGTGCCACCGGATGTGCGCCGGCTCGAGGGCCCGTTCGGGGATCACTACGGGCACTACTCGGAGGCGGAGATGTTCCCCGTTTTCAACGTGCGCACCGTGACCCGGCGCAGGAAGCCGGTGTATCCCGGCGCCGTGGTGGGAAAGCCGCCGCAGGAGGACAAGTGGATCGGCATCGCGGCGGGGGAGATCGTCGGCCCGCTCATCCGGGTGATCAACCCGTCGATTCGCGACCTGAGCGCTTCGGCCGATGCGGTGTTCCACAACCTGCTGGTGGTGGCGATGGTGGAGCGGCATCCCAAGGAGGCGCTCAAGGTGGCGCTCAACCTCCTGGGCACGGGACAGCTGTCGCTCACCAAGGTGACGGTGCTGGTGCGCGAGGACGTTCCGGTGCGCAGCTTCCCGGCGATGCTGCGCGAACTCTGGTATCGGTTCGATGCCACCGACCGCATGCTGCTGCTGCCGATCGCGCCGCTCGACACGCTGGACTACACGTCGTATGAACTGCACGTCGGCAGCAAGCTCGTCCTCGATGCCACCGGGCCGGCGCGCACCAGCGATGCGCCGCCCACGGCGGTCTCCGACCCCGCGGCGTTCGACCGCCGCATCACCGGTCACAAGGTGCTCGACGGCGGGTTCGTGGTGGTGGCGGTGAAGGAGCAGCCGCGGGAGGTGCTTGCGGGCCTCGTGAAGTGGGACGGGCTGGGCCCGGTTCGCTTCGTGGCGGCGGTGAGCGACGATGTGGACCTCGACGACGAGAGCAGCACGGTATGGGGGATCTTCACCCGCTTCGAACATGATCTTCGAGCGGCAGGAATTCATCGGCGCCAAGCCGGTGTACGGCGGGCGGATCGGCATCGACGCAACCTGGAAGCCGGGCTATCCGCCGCCGGTGACGATGCCGGAGGATATCATCAAGCTCGTGGACCGGCGGTGGGGGGAGTACTTCGGGGACGGGCTGGAGAAGCGCGCGCGGGGGCGCTGGTAGCCGGCATCTATCGATGCGGCCCCTTCAACCTTAGCCCTCAAGCGTCCCGCGGGTTAAGACATAGAGGGGGTATGGCGGCTGCGCTTTCGACGTAAGACGCACTGTTCAATGTCGGCTAGGCAGCAACGCGGGCAAGTTCACGAAGCGTATCCCTTATGTACTCTCGTCAGTTCGAATCCGACCACTTTTCGTCGTGACACCTTATTCACGGGGCGCGAGTCACTAGTCCCCGAAGGGGTATGCAATGCCGCAAGTGTGGCTCGTTACCGGAGCCGGTCGAGGCTTGGGTGTTGACATCACCAAGGCGGCTTTGGCCGCCGGCCACGCCGTTGTCGCCACAGGTCGGGATGCGGCAAAGGTCGCCGCTGCGGTGGGTGTCCATGAGGCCCTCCTGGTCGTCACACTCGACGTCACGAGTCCAGCGGACGCACAGGCAGCGGTCGAGGCGGCGATCACGAGGTTCGGAAGCATCGACATTCTGGTCAACAACGCGGGAAACTTCTTCGCCGGATTCTTCGAGGAGCTCACCACCGCACAGATTCGGAGTCAAGTCGAAACACTGCTGTTCGGCCCGATGAATGTGACTCGCGCCACGCTTCCTGTGATGCGTCAGCAGCGATCCGGTATGGTGCTCACGATTTCCTCAACCGCCGGCATCGCCGGCCAGATGTTTTGCACGGCGTATGCCGCAGCGAAATTCGGCATCGAGGGCTGGATGGAGTCGCTTACGCCGGAGATAGCTCCCTTCGGCATCCGTACGATGCTTGTGGAGCCGGGCTTCTTCCGAACCGAGTTGCTCAGCAACGACTCAACGACGTACGCGGAGCCCACCATTGGGGACTACGCCGAGCAGACCAGAGAGATCGTCGCCGCCTGGAAGAGCATGGATGGGAAACAAGGTGGCGACCCCGCCAAGCTTGCCAGGGCGATTGTGCAGCTCGTCGCGCTGAAGGAGCCGCCAACCCGGTTTGCTGCGGGGTTGGACGCTGTCCAAACGTTGGAGGCGAAGGCCAGCACACTGCACGCTCAGGCCCAAGCTCATCTCGAGCGTTCTTCCTCGCTCGCGTATGACTGAGTGAGCGCTACTTGCCCCAGCCGACGTCATCGCGCTTGATCATCTGGCTTGCTACTCCACTCCGCGCAGCCTACAGGAAAGTACCGTTGCTGGGGGTGCTCCGTGTGTCGGAATGAACCCAACGAGTCGAACGACCCGAGCAAAAAAGCGCAGCGCCGTCGGTCCCGAACGGTCGCTGCGCTGACTGTAAATTGCTTTACTGACTCCTGGTCCGGTCGGGCCCCTAGAAGCGCCAGGTGACTCCTCCGTAGAACTGGGTGAGGGTGCTCGTGCCCGGGTTCGCCGGGTCCTTCTGCAGCAGGCCGGAGAAAGAGACGAACCAGGCGCGCGCAAGGTTGATGTCCACGTCCACGCCGTACCAGGTCGACTTCTGCAGGTCGGGAGAGATCGGGTTGTGCTCCTGGCGCAGGCCCGCGTTCAGGCTGAGCTGGAGCCGCATCATCGGGTCCATCCCGAGCCGCGCCGAGTAGAGCTGCCCGGACGTCTTGAGCGCGGCGGGATTGCCGGCAGTCGTCAGGTTGTCGTTCTGGTAGAACGTCGCGCGCGCCGAGAGGGCCACGTTGAGGCGCGTGACTCGATTGACGCCGGCCGTGGCGGTGTAGGACTGGGCGCTGCCCGACGTGACGCCGGTGCTGCGCCGCCAGTCGCCGCCGCCGTAGACCTGCTTGCCGGTGAGCTGCACGCCGACGCCGTAGCCCTGCCGGTAGGTATCGTCGAAGTTCGTTTCCGGGTTGGTGAAGTCGCGGATCACCGGCACGCTGCGCCGCTTGTCGTAGGTGCCGTTGATGGCGAGCCAGCGGGTGGCGCGGATCGATGCGTTCGCGAACTGGCTCGTGCCCGAGAACGCACTCTTCTCGGCGTTGGGCCCTTCGAGCTTCCATGGCCGGTAGTAGTCCAGCTCCTGAAGCAGGTAGAGGGAGAGGTACCGGTTGTTGAGCGTGAACTGTGCGATGCCCCATTCGCGCCGGGTCGCGGTGGCCTCGTACGACCCGATGGCGCCCACGGTCAGCGCCATGGCCGTCGCGGTGCCGGGCCGGTTGTGGTAGGTGAGGTAGCCGCCGAAATCGCGCACCGTCGAGGAGAAGCTGAGCGTCGATGCGTCCGGCTCGAAGCCGGCGAGCGCGCCGACGGACATGTGGGCGCCGTTGAACTCGACCAGGGCACCGTCGAACAGGCCGACGGAGGCCACGGTGGTCAGGTACTGGCGGCCCGCGGCCGCGTGGAGCCCCGAGCCCGGCGCATTCCAGAAGAGCACCGCCTGGTAGACGCGCGTGTGCCCGTCCACCGTCGTGACGCCGAGTGAAGTCGAGGTGGTCTGGCGCGTGCGCACGTCCAGCGCGACGCCGAGCGGCGTGCCCCAGAGGGCGAGGCCGTTGATCCGCGCGTCGAGCGATGGCTGGTTGAAGCCGTTGCTGCCGACCTGCTGGCCATCGGCCACGGTGGAGGTCGTGGCCATGAGGTATCGCGTCCCGATTCGTCCGTGGAGCCCGGGGCCGCTCAGGCGACGAATGCGGTTGGGCGGTGGCATCACGGCCGCCGC
>JAGGAG010000125.1 GCA_017889745.1 Gemmatimonadota bacterium
GACGGCGCCGATAACGGTCTATGAGATGTCGGATTTCCAGTGCCCGTACTGCCGGCGCTTCGCGCTCAGCACCTTTCCTGATCTCGACCGGGAATACATCGCGACCGGCAAGGTGCGCTGGGTCTTCATCAACTATCCGCTGACGATGATCCACCCCAATGCCGCCGCCGCCGCGGAAGTGGCGATGTGCGCCGCAAGGAACGGCAAGTTCTGGGAGGTCCACGACCTGCTGTTCCGGAACCAGGCGACCTGGGCACCGCTCACGGAGCCGGGTGCGTTCTTCCTGACGCTGGCCGACTCGGCCGCGATCCCGCCCGACGCCTTCCGGAAGTGCCTCGTGGACCGCGCGACACTGGACGAAGTGGCCAGCGACGCCAAGGGCTCGGCGCAGTCGGGGGCGTCCAGCACGCCGAGCTTCTACATCGAGGGCGGCCTGCTGCCGGGCGCGCAGCCGGTGGAGGTGTTCCGCCAGATCCTCGATTCGATCTACCTCGCGAAGACCGCCCCCAAGCCCTGATCACCGCAGCCGCTCGACCATCCCGCTCGCCGTCTCGATCCGGTCGGCGGCGCGCCGCAGCGCCGCCGCAACCACCTCGATCTGCGCATCCGCCGTAGACCACTGCCGCTGCTCGATCGACTCCCGGATTCCGGGCAGCGTCTTGACGCCGTATCCGGTGTAGAGGCCGGGCGCGTAAATGGTGTGCTGGTACCATGGCCGCCCCGGCAAACCGGCCGGCTCGGTGAGCGCGCGCTCCACCTGGACCAGTTGCGCGTTGAGCGGCGCAAGGTCCGCAGCACGCATCGGTCCCTCCCGTGCGAGCCGCACCGCCGCCACCGAGTCATAGCGTCCCGCCGCGGTGCGCAGGGCGGCGAGCGCATTGTCCAGCGGCGCGAAGTTGAGGAAGGGCGGCACCGAGTCGCGCGGGGGCACCGTCTCGGGTACGCGTGGGTCCTGCATCGCCTGGTACACGCCTTCGTCGAGCTGGCGGTTGCGCTCGCGCGCCTCGTCCACCTTGGACGCCAGCAGCTGCTTCACCTCGCCGGCGTACAGGTCCACCGCGTCGACGAGCGCGCCGAACTGGTATGGCACCACGTCGGCCGAAGCGAGGCGCATGACCGACAGCCCGGTGACCAGTGCCAGCGCCCTCCCGTAGGCGAAGGTCGAATCCCCGAACCTTCCGTACCAGGTGAACGAGTCGTAGATCGAGTGATAGATGCCGCCGGGTCCGGGCTGCTCACCGCCATAGCCGAGATTGGCCGACGCGATGCCGAGATGCTGGAGGAAGGGCGTGAAATCGGAGCCCGACCCGAGGGCGTCGAGCTGCAGGTCGGTGCGACCGCGGATGGCGTCGCGTCCAGTCGGCGCGGCGTTTCCTATGCGCGCCAGGCGCAACCGTCGTTGCACCGTGAGGCCTGTCTCCGGATCGGTGACCGCAGCGGCCACCTGATTGAGCAGGCGCTCCAGCACATGCGACCCGCTCAGGTCGAGGAAGCCGCGATCGTTGGTATCGGTGTTCAGGTAGGCCACCGCCCCGGACCGCAGCTCGTCGGCGTGCTGTTCCGCCCACTCCGTCGAGCCCAGCAGAATCGGCTCCTCCCCGTCCCAGGCGGCGTACACGATCGTGCGCCGGGGACGCCATCCTTCGCGGTACAGCGCGCCGAGCGCACGGGCCTCCTCCAGTTCGGCCACCAGGCCCGAGACCGGATCCCAGGCGCCGTTCACCCAGGCATCGTGATGATTGCCGCGCACCACCCAGAGTTCGGGTTCGACGGCGCCGGGCAGGCGTGCGATGACGTCGTAGGCCGGCACGAGCTGCCAGTCGAACTGCACGGCGAGCCGCACGCGCGCGGGGCCGGGCCCCACGTGGTAGGTAATCGGCAGCCCGCCCTGCCAGTCGCCGGGGGCCACCCTTCCCCCTATCGCGGCGAGGAGCGGCTGGGCATCGCCCCAGGAGATCGGAAGCACCGGGATCCGGGTGAGCGTCTCCGCCTCGGAGCGGTCGAGCCGCTTCGCGCTGTCGGTTGCGCCGGCGTTCGGCGTCAGCGGATCACCGGTGCGCACCGGCATGTCCATGACGCTGCCGCGCTGCACGCCACCGGCGGGACGCATGCCGCCCTTCGGATACGCATCGCCGGCGTGATAGCCGTCGTCATTCGGATCGGAGTACAGGATGCATCCGATGGCCCCGTGCTCCGCCGCCACCTTGGGCTTGATGCCGCGCCACGACTGCCCGTACCTCACGATGACGATGGCACCCTTCACCGAGATGCCCATCCGCTCGAGGCGCTCGTAGTCGTCGGGGATGCCGTAGTTCACGTACACGAGCGGCGCCGACACGTCGCCATCGATCGAGTAGGCGTTGTAGGTAGGGATCTGCCCGGGCTGTGAGGTGGTCGGGTCGCCCGGAATCGCGGGTTCCTGCAGCTTGGCGACGAAGCGGGTCGGTTCCAGCAGCTCGAGCCGCCGCAGTTTCGGCACCGGGAAGAGCACCTGGAACGTCTCGAGGTCGGCGGTCCAGCCCCACGAGCGGAACTGGTCGCGGATCCACTCGGCGTTGGCGCGCCCCCCGGGAGAGCCGATGTGATGCGGCTGCCCGCTCAAGCGGCGCATGTAGCTCCGCGCACTGTCGGCCGACGGCAGCGCCGAAAAGCGTGCTTCCCACTGCCGCTCGGCCGCCGCACCCTCCGGGGAAAAGCCCCAGATCGACTCATCGGCTGGCGCCGTGGGTACCGTAACGAGGAGCACGGCGCCGAGGAACAGCGATCGCTTCATGGGCTCATCCGAGGGTGAGGAAGACGTCGTACAGGGCGTGGGTCCAGGCCGTGATGCCGAACCCCCGCGAGAGGTAGAGGCCGCTGAAGATCACGCCGGCGATGGTGCGAAAGGTAAAGGAGCCGAGCTCGAGGGGATCACCGAACGCACCGATGTAGTGAAAGGCGCTGAAAATCAGTGCCCCCACCACCGTGGCCAGTATCCCCCCCGGCAGCGGCCCAAGCTTGAGTACGCGGCGCGCGACGGCGGCGAGCCCCGACACGAGGATCACGCGGAAGAGCAGCTCTTCGTAGATGCCGGCGCCCAGCGAAATCATGAACTGCGTGGGCAGGTCGAATGCACCGCCGATCCCCGCTGCGAGCGGCGCCACGCGGAGCAGCGCCGAGGTGAGCAGGCCCGTCACCGACCCGAAGGCCAGGGCGTAGCCCACCGATTCGGCCGCCATCCCGAGGAAGTAGCGTGGCGTCACGCCGCCGGAACGGCGGAAGTCGCGCACCACGAGAATGGCACCGGCACCAATGAGCAGGCCGCCGAACCAGAGGAGGCCGTTCCGGCCACCAAGCCACACGAACACACTCTTGAGCAGCACGTCGGCGCCGTTCCGCACACCGGCGTAGGCGTCGTGCGTGAGCGCGAACGCCAGGGTCTCATACGCCAGCAGCAGCGGCAGGACGAAGAGCAGGCTGTAGCGCGGTGCGCGCGTAGCGGACCAGTAACTGTCTCGAGGCACGCTGTAAGCTAGTAGACGGCGCCAGCCACCGGGCCTATCTTCTGCCGGTGTTCGTCCTCCTTCTCATCCTGCAGCAGGCGCCGGCCGATACGGCCGCGTATGCCACGCCCGCGCTGCGGGCGCTTGTGGCCCGCGCCGCTGATAGCAACGCTGTCTTCCCCGCCCGCAGCTTCCGCGCGCATTTCGAGTCGGAGATCGCGGTCAACAAGGCCCTGCCCAATCGGGTCGAGGGCGTATCGAGCGTGGAGCAGTACGCCGGCACCCTCACATGGGATGCGCGGACCGGCGACCAGCACAACGAGGGCTACCGCATCGTCACCACCGGGCTTCCCTTGCCGGCCGGCTACGTACTCGGGACCGCCTGGATCGTTCCCAACTTGTACGGCGACCGGTTCACGTTGCTGAGCAACCCGAAGGAGAAGGTCAAGGATCGGGGCAGCAAGGAGGACAGCCTCGCGGCACGGGCCAGCAACGTAGTGCATCCGCTCGCCAGCGATCGGGACCAGTACTATCGCTACGCCAACGGCGACACCGTCGAGGTACGGACAGTAGCCGGCCAGGCGCAGCGCGTGGTGGTCGTCAACGTGGCACCGCGTCCCGAATTCTCCGAGCCGACACGGGTATTCCGAGGCCAGCTCTACCTCGATCCTGGTACTGGTGCGCTGTTGCGGATGCGTGGGCAGATCTTCCTGATTCGCCCCGCCTCCAAGCCACTCACGGGGTTCAAGAAGGTGGCCAACGCCCTCGTCGTCACTGCCAGCCTCATCGACTTCGAGAACACCCGTATTGATGGGGTGCTGCTGCCAACTTACCAGGCCGCAGACCTGGCCCTGGTGCTCCCCCTCACCACCGCGATGGGCACGATGGTCCGCTTGGTCACGCGCCTGGACCAGGCGACGATCGAGAGCGGCCGCAGCGTGGCCCTCGGCGCAGGCGCCGTGCCCCCCGAGGTCCTGCGCACGGAAGCACCGAAGGACTCGCTTGGGCGCTACCGGGCGTGGGAGGCCTCACCAACCGACTGGCCGTCACGCTACCTGATCAACGACGGTCTGGACGTCGGGCCGCCGAAGGGCCGGCCCACCGGCCCTCCCGCGCTCTTCATCCGTGCACCAACGACATACCAGTTCTTCCGCTTCAACCGGGTGGAGGGGATCTACACCGGCGTGGCCGGCACGCTCTTCCTGCGGGATGCCTTTCCCGGCCTCGCGCTGCGGGCAGGCGTTGGCTACGGGTGGTGGGACCAGGAAGTGAAGGGCGGCCTGGACGCCATCTGGACCAAGGGGCGCTGGTTCACCGAGGTGGCGGGCCGGCACGAGCTCGCGATCGTTACCAAGTTCCGGGACCCCCTGGACTACGCCATGGGAACGCGGCCGATCTTCGCGCAGGACCTGTACGACTACGCCGACCGCCTGTATGCCGAGGTAGGCGGGGGGTACGGGCTGGAGAAGCACCGCAACGGCGTGATCCGGGCCGATCTTGCCGTGGTCAAGGACAAGGCAACACCTCAGGAGCTCAGCAGCGGGCCGCTGGGCCAGGACTACTCCGGCAACCCGGTAGTCGATGCCGGCACCTACTTCCGTTCGCGGGTAAGCCTCATCTGGCGCCAGGACATCAGCTCGCACTTCGCGCGCCCGGGCATCGGCGCCCAGGTGTACGTGGAGAACGGCCAGGGTGACTTCCAGTACACCAGCCTGAACGCCCGTCTCGTGGGCCGTGCGAACAAGAGCGGCCTGCTACTCACGTTCGTCGGGTACGGGGGCGTGGCCACGGCACCCACAGCGATCCCGACGCAGCAGCTCTTCCTCATCGGCGGAGACTTCACGCTGCCAGGTTACGACTTCGACCAGTTCGGCGGCAGCAGGGCGCTGCTGCTCACCGGATCGATTGGGTACGTCCTGCCCTTTCTGAAGCAGCCGATCCCGGTGAGCAAGAAGCTCGCGCTGCCAGCGCTCAACCCGAACATCAACTTGATCGGCTACGTCGGCTGGACCGGGGCGTCTGATATTGGGCAGACGGCACTGGACCAGCTAGGTACACGCGTCAACAGCGACAACCAGGTCGTCCCCTATTCCGTGACGACGAATGGGGCCAGGGGCAGCATCCAGCTCAAGCTGGGCCTGTTCGGCAATTTCCTCGGGTTCGGAGTGGCGCGGACGCTGGACCCGGATGGCCAGTGGGCCTTCGTCTTCAGCATCAGCCAGTACCTGTAACGATCCGATAACCGGTTGTCGCCCGGCCCCGTGTAAGGTGTACACTAAGCACGGCATCGGACGTCCCTGAGGGTGCTGGATCTGGTCGTCCCTCCCGATGGACAGTAACTTTGCGCCTTGTTGGCAAAGCCAGAAGGCCCGGCTCGTTACCCGCGCGACCCATATATGGAGTGCTACCGATGTCGATCCGCACGCCGCTCGCGACCCTCTGCCTCACCCTGGTGGTGGCTGGTTCCGCCTCGGCCCAGAAGGTGAACACGGACTGGGACCACGGCGCCGACTGGTCCAAGTACAACAGCTACTTCGTCGATATCGCAAAGCCGTTCGGCACGCAGTTGGGCCAGCAGCGGGTCGTCGCGGCGGTCGATTCGGCGCTCCAGTCGAGGGGCTGGAAGAAGATGGCGTCCCTCGACGCCGCCAGCGCGGCGGTGATCATCAATGGTGCAGGCCAGAAGGAAGAGACCAGCACCACGATGTACACCGGCGGCGGGTACGCCGGCTGGGGCTGGGGCGGCGGCGGCATGGGCATGGCCACCACCTCCACCTCACAGGTCACGGTGGGCACGCTCGTGGTCGACATCTTCGATGTCATGACCAAGCAGCTCCTGTTCCGCGGCCAGGCCTCGGACCAGGTGTCGAGCAACGCCGAGAAGAACACCAAGACGGTCTACAAGGCCATGGCGAAGATGTTCAAGGCCTTCCCGCCGTCGGCTTCGTCGAAGTAGCAAGCACACGTGGCGATCACACTGCAACCGGAGCATTCACAATGTCGTTCCGCGCACAATTGGCGAGTCTTGCCTTGGCATTGGGCGTCGCCGGCCCGCTCTCGGCCCAGAAGGTAAGCACGGACTGGGACCACAGCGCCAAGTGGTCCAATTACAACTCCTACTACATCGAGATCCAGAAATCGTTCGCCACGCAGTTGGGGAACCAGCGCGGCATCGCGGCGGTCGATTCCGCGCTCCAGTCCAGGGGCTGGAAGAAGGTGCCGACCCTGGACGCGGCGAGCGCCGCGGTTCTGCTGAACGCGGTCGCACAGAAGGACGAGACTTCCACGACCATGTACACCGGTGGTGGCTACGGCGGGTGGGGCTACCGCGGCGGTGGAACGGGCATGGCCACCACCTCCACCTCACAGTACACGGTGGGCACGCTCGTGGTGGACATCTTCGACGTAAAGACGAAGCAGCTTCTTTTCCGTGGCCAGGCACAGGAGACCGTTTCGAGCGACTCGGAGAAGAACACGAAAAACCTGTACAAGGCCACCGCAAAGATGTTCAAGGACTTCCCCCCGACGGCCGATAAGTAGCCTTCCGTCACGGGCAAGGAACGGCGTCCCGCGGTGATCCATCGCCGCGGGATGCGTTGTTTCGGGGACTGGCGCAACCGAAAAGTCACCTGCACTCTCATAGTCCATGATATCCTGCATCCTCCGCCGACCCGGCGTCCTTCTGGCGCCCGTGGCCTTCGCCTTCCTGAGCGCGTGCTCGCTCAATGCCAAGCCGGAGAAGACAACCGCCATGACGAAGACGGGCGTGACCGCTTCGGTGGAAGGGCTGCGGTCCGCGGTGCTGGGCCAGTCCCAGGATGCCTCCGAGGCGATCGAGCGGGCGGCCGATACCATCGCCGCACAGACCACGAGTCCAACCGTCCGCGTCAACGCACTGGAGTGGAAGCTCGTCTCCGCTACTGAACTGCAGAGCGCGGCCCTGGCGCGCGATCCGGTGGTGGCCCTGGCCGACCTCATTGTCTTCACTCTCCAGATGCGGGCATTCCTCACCGCCGGCGAGGGCAGGGACCTCTTTGGCCCGCAGCAACCGACGGCGGTAGCGACCGCGGACGGGAACCTCTCGCGTCTCCTGACCCTGGTGGACCAGATCGCGCCGTCGGGTACCTCGACACGGTGGCTCGCCGTCCTTGGCCCATACGCCGAGAGCAACCCGATTCAGAGTCCGTTTGTGGGGCGCGTCGGAGCCACCGACTCCCTCACGCAGGCCCTGTCGGCCGATCGCTCGGCGCTGGCGGCGGTGGGAGACATCGAAGTGACGGCGCGCATCCTCGACCGGCGGATCGAGCAGATTCAGCGATCTTTGCTCAAGCAGGCTCGATGGCAGGCGGAACTGATGGTGGCCTACGCCGCCAAGCAGCCCGTGGTGGACACGCTCGTGCGCGACGTCGACCGTATCACCTCGTCGGTCGAGCGGATCACGGGGGTCACGGAGGAGCTGCCCGACCTGGTGACCCGGGAGCGCATCGCGGCCCTGGAGGCGGTCACTGAGGAGCGCCTGGCCGTCATGACCGGTATCACAGGGGAACGCGAGGCGGTCCTGTCGGCCTTATCGGCCGAACGTGCCATCGTGATCGACGCGCTGCATGAGGAACGG
>JAGGAG010000223.1 GCA_017889745.1 Gemmatimonadota bacterium
TTGTCGGCCGCCGGGGTGCCGAGCAGGTTGAACATGGGGACCTGGGACGACTCGACGGGGAAGAAGAAGTCGTAGCGTCCGTTGACCATCAACGTGGGAATCCTGACGCGCGTCACGAAATTGAGCGGATCCACTTCGGGCCTCGTTCGAGGGAAGTCGAGGCCTGCCACGAGCAGGGCGCTGACCTTGATCCTCGGCTCCACCGCCGGCAGCAGCCCGCCCAATGCCCCACCCCAGCTCACCCCGTAGTACGCGAGGTGCCCGGTGTCGACGTCCGGTCGCGTCTCCAGGTAGTCGATGCCTCGCCGCATGTCCTTGGCCCACATCACCACGTGGTCGCGCCAGAAGTTGGTGGTGTCCTGGGTGTCGTTCTTCAGTGAATCGCGCCGCTGATACGTGCCCTTGTACACCGGGTACAGCACGGCGCGCCCGCTCCTGATCAGGAAATCCAGCGACCGCACCTGGAGGTTCTGCGGCGCGACCTGGTAGATGGCGGCGCCGGGTGGGAAGTACACCACCGCGGGCCAGGGCTTGCGCCCGACCTTCGGCAGGAAGAGGTACACGAGAAGGGTATCGCCGGCGTACGCGGCGTTCATGCGCACCAGTTCCCGGATCCAGTCGTCCTCCTCCACCGTCTCCAGCACCCTGGCGTCGAGGGGGGTCCGGTCGTACTGGTACATCTGCAGGTAGGCGGAAAAGACGGCGTCGCCGACCGGGCGCTCCTTCTGGAAGTCGCGCCACTCGCGCTGCAGGGGTGCACTCGCGGCGGCCAGTCCGGGCTCGTCGCCGGGATACGTCACAAGCCGGATACCGTTTGCGGCCGAACGGTTGAGCGGTGGCTGGGTATAGGCGTCGTTGAAGGTGAACAGGGCGTCGTTCCACGCGCCGCCGAGGATGAAGCGTTCCGTGCCGGACGCATTGAGACACCATTCGCGCACGTTGCCGGCCATGTCGTAGGTGCCGAAGCCGCTGAGGTCCTCGGTGCTGCCGACCGGCCGAGTGCCCTGGCCCCCGAAGTTGCTGACCGGGACGATGAGCCCGCTATTCCGCACGGTGGCGGCGCGGTTCCAGTGGGCCACGGTGGGCAGCGACTTGCCGGCGAACTTCGCATAGGCCGCGGCCTCATACCAGCTCACGCCGGCGACAGGATGCCTGTCCTGCCCCGGCGGATAGTCGCCGCCCTCCCACGTCGACGGACCGGGCCGCCCGGCACGATCGGTCATCAGCGCCATCGCCGAGTCCCACGACAGCGGCCGGCCGTCCTTGATGAACGGATGCTCCCAGAGGTCGCGCCGCCGGTAGCCGCCCCCGTCGACGAAGGCCTTGAACTCGCGGTTGGTCACCTCGAAGCGATCCATCAGGTAGTTGCCCAGGCGCACTGCCTTGACGTGATCGAAGCCGGGATACTGCACCCTGACATCGCCGCCCGCGATGCGCACCATCTCGGGAGGCAGCGTGCTATCGGGCTCGAGCGTGAGCACGGAGTCCGTGAAGGGCATGCCGATGAGTTCGAGCGTGCGGTAGCCCGGCGCCTCGATGCGGAGCCGGTTCGTGTTCTGGAAGAGGGTGCCCGTCCCGCTCAGCGACAGGAGCACGCTGTCGAGCGGAGTAAGGCCCAGCTTGATCCAGGTCGAGTCGGGCGCCGCATACTCCTTTCGCCACACCGTGGCTCCGGGCGGACCGGTATGGAGTGTCATGCGCCGCGCGAGCCTGGGCCTGAGCGCCCGGAAGAGCGAGTCGTCGGGGTTGAGCGCCTCGACCTGGCGGGCGAGCGTGTACGCGGAGTCCCATTGGCCCCTGTCCCCGAGGGCGAGGAGTTGCGGGATCGCCACTTCGTGCGCCCAGCGTCGTTCGCGTTGCTGGTGCCGGGGACCGAACCAGTACCAGGCTGCCAGCACGAGAGCGGCGCCGATCGCGGCCGCGTAGGTCCACCGGGGCAGCGCCGGTGCCGCGGCCGGTCCCGTGGCGCCGCCCACTCCGGTGACGCCGCGTGCCGGAGTGGCGAACGCCTCCATCTGCGCGAGCATCTCCTCCGCGGATTGCCAGCGGTGGACGGGATCCTTCTCCAGGCAGCGCATGACGGCAGCGGCGAACGGCGCGGCGAGTCCGGGACAACGTGACGCGAGCGGTGGCGGCACCTGGGTCACCTGGGCCGCGAGCACGGCCTGGGGCGTGGTGCCGGTGAACGGGGGCTGTCCCGCGAGCATCTCATAGGTCATCACGCCCACGGCGTAGAGATCCGCCCTTGCGTCGATCGATGTCTGCCCGGCGGCCTGCTCCGGGGCCATGTATGCCGGCGTGCCGACGGCGAGGCCGATAGTGGTGAGGGTGCCACCGGCGACCGGGCCCGTGCCCGCCGCGCTGGTGGCCGCTCGGGCGATGCCGAAGTCCACCACCAGGGCGTGACGCCCGCTCAACATGATGTTCTCGGGCTTGATGTCGCGGTGGACCACGCCCTGCGCATTCGCGTGGGCCAGCGCATCGAGAACATCCTGCAGGATCCGCAGCGCGTCGGTCGACGAAAGGTGGCCTTCCCGAGTCAGGCGCTGTCGCAGGCTCTCGCCCTCGACGTACGGCATCACATAGTAGAGGAGGGACGGTCCCGTGCCGGCCGGGATCGCCCCCGAATCGATCAAGGTGAGGATGTGGGGATGCTGCAGGTGGGCGGCGATCCGGATCTCGCGCAGGAAGCGCTCGCCACCCAGCGCTGCGGCGAGTTCGGGATGCAGCACCTTGAGGGCGACGGACCGGTCGTGTTTGACGTCGTGCGCGAGGAAGACGGTGGCCATGCCACCCCGGCCGAGTTCGCGCTCGATCGTGTAGGTGCCCGCCAGCCCCTCCTGGAGGATCGCGCGCAGGTCGGTCATCGGGGCAAGCTAGTCACCGCTCGCGACAATGATGACCATCGCGAGGTAGGCGGCCGCGGCGAGCCCCAGGGCAATGGTGATGATC
>JAGGAG010000025.1 GCA_017889745.1 Gemmatimonadota bacterium
AGCACCGCGTCGCTCCGCAGCGTCCGGTAGAGGACGAATGTAGCCAGCACCACGGCGACCAGGAGCAGCAGCCATTGGGTGCGCCCCATCTTTCGCTTACTCACGGGTCTTCAGGGCCTCCACCAGGTCGAGGCGATCGACGCGTCGCAGGATCAGCAGGGCCGCCGCGAGCGTTGCGGCGAGGATGACGCCGGCGGCCAGCAGATAGGACGACGCGGGCACCACCAGCGGGATGCGGAACAGGTCGGTGACGAACAATTTCGCCGTCGCCGCGCAGAGCAACCAGCCCAGCAGGCACCCGGCCGGCAGCGCGACGGCGGTGAGGGCCGCCTGCTCACCGATGAGGATGGTCGCGACTTCCCCGCGCTCGAACCCGAGGACACGAAGGCTCGCCAGCTCCCGCGCCCGCTCGGAGAACGCGATGCGCAGGCCGTTGTAGACCACCGCCATGGCGATGACGCAGGCGAACCCGGTCAGGAAGAGTGTCGAGATCCCCATGCTCTCGGCCAGCGTTCGCTCGAAGCTCGCCACCAGTCCCTTCTTGAACCCGACCCCGGCGACCGCTGGCAACTGCTTGAGTGCGGCGGCGAGTGCCTCGTCGGCGGTGCCGTCGGTGCCAAGTAAGGCGCCGGAAACGACATGCCCCTCCCGGAGCAGGCGGCTCAGGTCGTCGAGCCGCGCATAGCCGGCATTGCCCATCAGCTCATCGAACACCGCGCCAACCCGCACCTGGCGGGGAAGCCGCTCGCCCTCGAGCGGCTGGACCTCGATCAGTTCCCCCGCCTGGACGGCGAGGCGGTCGGCGAGGCGGTGATTGATGAGGAGGCCGTCGGCGGGCAGCTCCGCGGCGACGAGCCGGCTGCTCACCAGGCGACGCAGGTGGCTGCCCGGTTCGATGCCAAGCACCGACGTGCGCACGCGACGGGCCCCGTGGCGCAACTCCACCGCGACCACGCGGAAGGGCTCCGCCGTGACGACGCCGGGGAGCCGGCGCAACTCGGTCACCGCCGATGACGGCATGACCTCGCGGAAGGTGACGATCGCATCCTGCTGCTGGGTGACCCGGAATTCCACGTCGGCCATGAACGTCATCGCGTCGGTGAAGAAGCGCCCGAGCACCAGCAGGGCCGTGGCGAACGCGATGCCCGCGATGGACAGCGCGCTCTTGACTGGCCGCCGCGTGACGTAGCGCGCGGCCATGCGGATGGAGAACCCCAGCTTCGCGATGCCGAGGCGGTCGAGGAGCCCGCGACGAAAGCGGGCGGGGGCCTCGGGCCGCATGGCCTCGGCGGGCGGCAGCCGGATGACGGACCGGAGCGCCTGCAGCGCGCCCGCCGTCGCGGCGACGACACTGACCGCGGCGGCCAGCAGCAGCGTGCCGGGCGCCGCGACGTAGTGCAACGAGGGAAAGTGATAGTAGCGACCAAAGAGATCGGTGAAGAGCCGGCCCAGCCCGATGCCGAGCAGGCTCCCGGCCACCAGGCCGGCGAGCACCGGTGCGAGACCCATGAGAAGGTAGTGAGCGGCCAGGGGCACATTGCCGTAGCCGAATGCCTTGAGGGTCCCGATCTGCTCGCGCTGGGCGGCAATGAGCCGGGCAAGCACGAGATTCACCAGGAACGCCGCGACGCCGAGGAAGAGATACCCGATCACGTCGCCGGTAACCCGGTGCTGCACCAGCTCATCGCGCAGGAAGGAATACGATATCTGGTCGGCACGGCCGTAGCTGCCGGTGCCACCCCAGGGTGCCAGGAGGCGATCGACCGCCGCGATCGTCTCGGGCTCCGAGCCACCGGGGGTGAGCGTGAGGGCAAGGTCGTTGAACGAGCCCTCGAGGTCGAGTGCGGGGGCCAGTGCGTCGCGCCGCATCCAGACGACGCCGAAGCGCTCGTTGTCGGGGAAGATCTGGCCCGGGCCGACCTCGTAGATGAACTCCGGCGAGAGCCCGATGCCGACGATGCGCAGCGCCTGCCAGCGCCCGTTGATGATCGCAGCCATGCTGTCGCCGGGCACGAAGCGATGCGCGGTGGCGAAGACCTCGGAGACCATGACCTCGTCGGCGCGCCCCGGTGCGGGAAACCGTCCCTGCCGCAGGTAGACGGCGTTCACGCCATGGGCAGGATCGGCGGGGAGCGAGAGCAGTTCCCCGCTGACCGGCTCGGGGAATCCGGGCACGTCGAGCAGCACGAACCCGGCAATGCGCGGCTCCACCGCGGCGACGCCGGGGAGCGCGGCGACCGCGCGCGCGACGGCGTCGGGCGCACGCCGCAGCCGGACGAAGACATCGGCAAACCGCTGGCGGTCGTAGTACTCGTCGCGGGAGCGCACCAGGGAGTCGTAGTTGCCGCGCAGCGAGATCATCGCCGCAATGCCGCAGGCCGCCACGGCGGCGATCGACGCCATCTGGCCTGCGAGGCGCCGGAGGTCGCGCAGCAGCTTCCGTGAGAGGGCGCGCATGCTACCAGGACAGCTCGCGCGGGCTGGCGCGGACCGCGTTGCGGGTTTCCTCGGCAATGCGACCGCTGCGCATGCGGATGACCCGGTCGCCCATGGCGGCGATGGCGGCGTTGTGGGTGATCACGCCGATGGTGGTGCCGAGGTCGCGGTTGACCTGCGCCAGCACCTCCAGGACGAGCACGCCGGTCTCGTAGTCGAGCGCGCCGGTGGGCTCGTCGCAGAGCAGCACGTCGGGGCGCTTGGCGACGGCGCGCGCGATGGCGACGCGCTGCTGTTCGCCGCCCGAGAGCTGGGCCGGGAAGTGATGCATGCGGTCCGTGAGCCCGACGAGGGCCAGCGCCTGCCCGGGCGGCAGCGGGTTCTCCGCGATCTCGGTGACGAGGGCGACGTTCTCGAGGGCCGTCAGGCTGGCGATGAGGTTGTAGAACTGGAAGACAAAGCCGACATGCTCGCGACGGAAGCGGGTGCGTTCCGCGTCATCGTCGACCGTCAGGTCGTGATCCATGAAGCGAACCGTGCCGCTGGTGGGCACGTCGAGTCCCCCGAGGATATTGAGGAGCGTCGACTTTCCGCTGCCGGAGGGTCCGAGGATCACCACGAACTCGCCGCGCGCCAGCTCCAGGCTGACATCGCGGAGGGCGTGCACCTCGACTTCGCCCATGCGATAGACCTTGCTCAGACCGCGGGCCTGGAACACCACCTCAGGGCGCGCCGCCTCGGTTGTCACGATCCACCTCCGCCCAACCCGTGGAAGAACGGTACGGATGCCTTCATGTATGGCCCCGGCGCGATGAAAGCGCGGTGAAATTCAGATTCACCATCGTTTCACGCCCGGTGTGCCACATTACAGCCGTGCACCCGTGGTGCACCGGTCCCGGCCTGGGGCAGCCGGGCAAACAGAGGAGGGTACCATGCGCACTGACAATGAAATCCAGCTCGACGTTACCCAGGAGCTGAAGTGGGATCCGCGCCTGCAGGAAGACGACATTGCCGTCGCCGTCCGGGGAGGCGTCGTGACGCTCGGCGGCTACACGAAGAGCTACAGCGACAAGGTGACAGCTGAAACGCTCGTCAGCCACATCCATGGCGTGCAGGCGGTGGCGAACGACATCGCGGTGCGGTTGCCGTCGGCGTCGGCGCGGCCGGACCCGGAGATCGCCCGCGCGGCCCTGCATGCGCTTACCTGGCACACGTCGGTGCCCGATGACCAGCTCCAGCTGGTGGTGGAGGCGGGGTGGGTCAAGCTTACCGGGCAGGTGGACTGGTACTACCAGAAGGAGGAGGCGGAGCATGCCATCCGGGTGCTGCAGGGCGTCCGCGGCGTAACGAACCTGGTGACGGTCACGCCGCGTCCGACGGCGACCGACGTGAAGATGAAGATCGCGGCGGCGCTGCAGCGGGGGGTGGCGTTCGACGCGGCGCACATCAACGTGGAGACCGTGGACCACAAGGCGACGCTGACCGGTGCGGTCCGCTCGTTCGTGGAGAAGCGCGATGCCGAGCGCGCCGCGCTGAACGCGCAGGGGGTAACGGAGGTGGACAACCGGCTTACCGTGGAGCCCTACGCGCTGGCCACCGTGCTCTAGCGCCGGCCGGTCGCGAGGTTGACAGCATTTCTCACCCTCGCGCCGCCGAACTCACGAGCTGGCCGTGGCCCGAGAACACCGGGGCCACGGCCAGCGGCTTTTCAGGGGGCGTGGGGCGACAGGTGCCGAGGTTCCATTCCCGCCCCTCGGGATCCAGCGCCGAGCATTCCCGCGATCCGCAGCATCAGACGTAGCGGGCAACGGCCATCGCGGTAACCGCGATGAGCAGCAGGATGGCGGTGAGCTTGCCGCCCGTCGCACCTCGCTCCCGCAGCGCCGCGATGGTGGCGAGCTGGGCGGCGCGTTCACTGTCGGAGGTGAGGGCCGCGAGGCCCTGGCTCAGCTCAGCGGCGCGCAGCATGGAGGGCCGCACTACCGCCATGCCGATCGCGTAGCCGACGATGGCCGACAGTCCGCCGATGCTCAGCGCGATGCCCATGTGCGAACCCATGAACTGCGCCCCGAATCCAGTGGACACGTGCCAGAGGAGGAAGATCCCCGACAGCAGGGTGATGAGGGCGATGATGGGAAGCATGGTGATGAGCCCGCGCCGCTGCAGCGCCGGCATGACCTTGCCGCCCTCGGGGCCCACATCCTGGAGGGCGGGCATGAGGTAGAACGGGACGAACACGGCGAAGCCGACCCAGACGGCGCCGAGGACGATGTGGAGAATGCGACCGAGGATGACGAGGAGATTCATGAGTGCGGCTCCCGGGTGATCAGCGTGCGCGGGTGGGGTTCACGGGCGCCTTGCCGAACCGTTCGAGCGACCGCTGGCGAAGCCGGGCGGCCTCGACCTCACGGTCGCGTGGCGGTGCGTTGGTGACGAGCGACTGCAGCAGCTTCCGCGCGGCGGCGGTGGTCTCATCCACGGCGAGGTCGAAGGCGGCCTCGTTGACCTTGGACGGCCGGGAAAAGCCACTCAGCTTGCGAACGAACTGGATCGCGGAGGCGCGGATCTCGTCCTCGGTGACCGGTGGCTCGAAGTTGAACAGGGTCTTGATGTTCCGGCACATGGCTTGGTTTACGGTTGGGGGTTAAGAGTTAAGGGTCGTGGGTCGTGGGTCGTGGGTCGTGGGTCGTGGGTGAAGATATCATCATATGGGAGACGCACCATGGAGAGGCTTCGGCAACATCCGGAAGACCGGCTCGCCGCGCCGGTGCAGGTGATGGACCTCGCTGCCGCTGCCGCGAAGCTGCGGGGCGAGCCCCATGCGCCGGTGTCGGGACACCGGCAGATCGTGCTGATGCGGCATGGCCCGGTGACAGTCATCCTGCTCGTGTTCGACGCCGGCGGACTGCTCAAGGAGCACCAAGCCGATGGGGTGCTGACGATCCAGGTGCTCAGCGGCCGGCTGCAGATCGTGGTCGACGAGGTGGCGCACGAAATGGCGAGCGGAGCACTGATGGAGCTGGCGCCGGGGTTGCCGCACTCCGTTCTGGCGCTCGCGCCCAGCGAACTCCTGTTGACGGTTCACCGGTTGCCGACAGAGGAAGACGCGCCGTAGGCAAAGCGCACGGCACAAAACGATGCAGTTGGAACGCAGTGTGTCACCTCGTTGCGAGCAAGGAGCTCGGTACTGAGTTAAGTGATTGCAGTTAAATAGGATCTGAAGGCTTACCTTTGGCATGCGAACTGCGATTCCCCGGGTACCTGCCGCCTGATGCGGCCACTCTTTATACAGGGGGATTGGCAATGCGGGACCTTCAGTTCAAGGGCGTGCGTCGCTGGCTCGTGGCCGGAAGCGTCATCCTCGCAGCGTGCAGCGATGGTGCGGCCGCGCCGGGGCGCAGTCCGGAGATCATCAACGCGACGGACAACTTCCAGTACCAGATCACCGATATCCGGGCGTACTCGGGCAGCCAGACGTACAGCTGGCAGAACACCGGTACGACCGCCACGGTCAACCAGTCGGCGTCGATCACGGCCGGCACGGCGACCCTGGTGCTCCGTGATGCGAACGGCGTGCAGGTCTACAGCCGCAGTCTCGCGGACAACGGCACGTTCTCGAGCACCGCTGGCGCGGCAGGCACCTGGACGATCCGTGTGACGTACAACTCGGTGGACGCCACGGTGAACTTCCGGGCTGACAAGGCCAACTAGCCGGCCACCGTGGGGGAACGCGGCCGCCGCCCGGTGGCCGCGCTGAACGGCCGCCGCCCTGGCGGCCGTTTCGCTGAATATTGCTTCATCACGAATTCTCCCGTATTACATAGGTAACACCGCAGAATTGATGTCGAAGGCAACCCCGGCGCAGCTATTCCTGGTGCGCCGAATTGCCGCCCGCCGCAAGCGCTCGACCGTCATTGAATCCTCCAAACCGGAGGCCGCATGCATGGCTCCACGCACCCCTCTCACCTGATCCCCGGCCAGACCATCGGGGATCGCCTCCTTGAACGTGGCGTCAGCCGCCGCGACTTCATCGCGTTCTGCCGCAACACAGCCATCCTGCTGGGACTGGGCAGCGCCGCGGGCCCGCGCATCGCGCGAGCACTGCAGGCGGTGCGGCGTCCCACGGTGATCTGGCTGGAGCTGCAGGAATGCACCGGCTGCGTCGAAAGCATCCTTCGCTCGGGCGACCCGACGATCGGGAACCTGCTGCTCGACGTGATCTCGCTGGACTACAGCGATACGCTGATGGCCGCGGCGGGACACCAGGCGGAGCAGGCGAAGGACGCCTCGATGAAGGCCAACATGGGGAAGTACGTCCTGGTGGTGACCGGCTCGGTTCCGCTGGAAGAGAACGGCATCTATACCATGATCGCGGGCCGGACGGCGAAATCGATCCTGGAAGAGGCGGCGGAAGGCGCGGCGGCTATCGTGGCGCTGGGTGCCTGCGCCCACTGGGGCAGCGTCCAGGCGGCGCGGCCCAACCCGACCGGTGCGGTGGGCGTGCGCGACATCATCAAGAACCGGCCGATCCTGACGATCGCCGGCTGCCCCCCGGTGCCGGAGGTGATCACCGCGTCGCTGGTGCACTACCTCACGTTCGGCAAGCTGCCCGAGGCCGACGGCGAAGGCCGTCCCCTCTTCGCGTACGGCGCCCGCATCCACGACCAGTGTCCGCGGCGCGGCCACTTCGACGCCGGCCAGTTCGTGCACCACTTCGACGACGCCGGTGCCCGCCAGGGCTGGTGCCTGTATGAGGTGGGCTGCAAGGGCCCGCAGACGTTTTCTCCCTGCCCGATCTTCATGTGGAACGAGAAGACCAGCTGGCCCATCGGGGCGGGCCATCCGTGCATCGGCTGCACGGAGCCGCACTTCTGGGACACGATGAGTCCGTTCTACCACCGGCTGCCCGGCGTCGCCGGGTACGGGATCGAGCGGGACATCGACCGCATCGGCGCCACGCTCGCGGGCCTGACGGTGGCGGGCATCGCCACCCACGCGACGCTCACCGCAGTGCAGAAGGCCCGTCGGCGGCGCGAGCTGCCGGTCATCCAATCACCACCCGGCGGTGGCGGCATGCCGCCGCAGCGGGAGGAGGTGTAGCATGGCGGTCACCAAGGTCGTCGTGGATCCCGTCACCCGGATCGAGGGTCACCTCCGCATCGAGGTCGCCGCCGAAAACGGGCGCATCCAGAACGCCTGGGCCACGGCCTCGGCGTTCCGGGGCATCGAGCTGGTGCTGCAGGGCCGGGATCCCCGGGACGGCTGGGCGTTCGCCCAGCGCATCTGCGGCGTCTGCACGACGGTGCACGCGATCGCGAGCATCCGCGCAGTGGAGGACGCGCTCGACATCACCATCCCGCCGTGCGCCAACCTCATCCGCAACCTCGTGACCGGGATGCAGTTCGTCCACGATCACGTGATGCACTTCTATCACCTGCACGCGCTCGACTGGGTGGACGTGGTCAGCGCCCTGAAGGCGGACCCGGAGGCCGCGGGCAAGATCGCGGCCTCCATTTCGCCGTGGCCCAGCAACAGCGGCCAGTACTTCAAGGCAGTGCAGGAGCGGCTGGCGAAGTTCGCGGGCAGCGGACAGCTCGGCATCTTCGCGAACGGCTACTGGGGCCACCCGGCGTACAAGCTGCCGCCGGAGGTGAACCTGATCGGCGTGGCGCACTACCTGGAGACGCTCGACTGGCAGCGTGACGCGGTGCGGCTGCACACGGTGTTCGGCGGGAAGAACCCCCACCCGAACTTCCTGGTGGGCGGCATGGCCTCGGCGATCAACGTGGATGCGCGGGCGACGATCAACGGCGCGCGCATCGCGGAGCTCAAGGACATCATCGCGCGGGCGCGGGCCATCGTGGAGCAGGTGTACTGGCCCGACCTGCTGGCGATCGCCTCGTTCTATCCCGAGTGGACGAAGATCGGCGGCGGCGTGCCGAACTACCTCTGCTACGGCGAGTTCCCGGTCGACATCAAGGACACCGATTCCTACTACTTCAAGCCCGGCGTGGTGCTGGGCAACGACATCTCGAAGGCGTACCCGTTCGACGAGGAGCTGGTGCGGGAGCAGGTGACGGCGTCGTGGTACGACTACCCGGCCGACGCGCCGGCCGAGGGGCTGCACCCGTACAAGGGCGAGACGATGCCCAAGTACACCGGCCCGCAGCCGCCGTGGGAGTTCCTGCAGGGGCTGGACAAGTACACGTGGATGAAGGCGCCGCGGTACGAGGGCCGCCCGATGCAGGTGGGGCCGCTCGCCCGCATCGTGGTGGGATACGCGCAGGGGCACAAGGACATCCAGGCCATCGCGAAGCAGGCGATGGACACGCTCAAGGTGGGACCGTCGGCGCTGTTCTCGACGGCCGGCCGGACGCTGGCCCGGGGCATGGAGACGGTGCTGATCGCGCGGCAGATGGACAAGTGGATGGACCAGCTCATCGAGCGGATCGCGAACGGCGACGTCGCCACGTTCACGCGGGACAAGTGGGACCCGTCGACGTGGCCGGCCAAGGCCCAGGGCTTCGGGCGGGCCGACGTGCCGCGGGGCGCGCTCGGGCACTGGGTGCAGATCGAGAACGGGAAGTTCACCCGCTACCAGTGCGTGGTGCCGAGCACGTGGAACTGCTCTCCCCGGGACGACAAGGGGCAGACGGGCCCGTACGAGGCGGCGCTGATGGACAACCACCCGCTGGCCAAGGCCGACCAGCCGCTCGAGATCATCCGGACGATCCACTCGTTCGATCCCTGTCTCGCCTGCGGCGTCCATGTGCTCGACATGGAGGGCAATCCGATCAGTGAGGTCAAGGTCCAATGACCAGCACAAGCCATCCGATCGGACCCGGCGGGCCGGCGCCGGGGCCCGCGAGCTTCCTCGGGCGCGGCATCCCGCGCCCGATCGGCGAGTTCCGGTGGGTGTACCTCTGGGGCCTGCCGCTCCGGGCCATGCACTGGATCGCGGCCATCTCCGTCCTGGTGCTCGTGGTGACGGGGCTGTACATCGGCAACCCGTACTTCGTGGGCGGGATCGAGCCGGGGCTCATCATGACGAAGTTCCGGTTCGCGCACTACCTCGCGGCGGTGTGCCTCGCCACCACCGCGCTGGTACGGGTGTACTGGCTCTTCGCCGGCAACCGGTTCGAGCGGCTCAAGGCGCTGTTCCCGGTGCGGGTGCGTGACATCAAGAACCTGTTCCGGATGGTCAAGTTCTACCTGATGATGGAGAAGGACAAAGCTCCGCACTACCTGGGGCACAACCCGCTGCAGCAGCTCAACTACACGCTGGTGTTCGTCGTCGCCGCGCTGGAGGTCCTGACCGGATTCATCATGTTCGGCCTGGCCTGGCCCACCGGCTGGATCTTCAAGGCGACGAGCTGGCTGGTGCCGTGGTTCGGCGGCATCCAGAACGTGCGGATCATCCATCACTCGATCACCTGGTTCTTCCTCATCTTCATCCCGGCGCACATCTACCTGTCGTTCCGGGCGGACGTCATCGAGGGGGGCGGCACCGTGTCGTCGATCGTGACCGGCGGACGCTTCTTCGAGGCGGATGAGGTCTATGAGGACGAAGACGCCTGACACCCGCGTCATCGGCGTCGGCAGCCCGATCATGGGCGACGACGGGTTCGGGCTGCGGGTCATGGACCGCCTCGGGGAGCGCTGGGAGCTGCCCGAGGAGGTAGCGCTGGTGGACGGCGGGACATGGGGAATGCAGCTGCTGCCCGAGATCGAGGCGAGCGACTGCGTGATCTTCATCGACGCGATCAACACCGGCAGCGCGCCCGGGACGATCGCGGTGGTGGAGCGGGCGGAGCTTCCCCGCTACTTCGAGCGCAAGCTGTCGCCGCACCAGGTGGACCTGCGCGAGGTGCTCGCCATCTGCGAACTGCGCGGCACCCTGCCCCGGGTGACGGTGGCGTTCGGGGCGCAACCCGAGACCATCGAGATGTCCACCAGCCTGAGCCCGGCGCTCGCCGCCCGGGTCGACGAGGTCGCCGACCTGGTCGCCGGCCGGCTCGCCTCACTGGGGCACGACGTGCGGCGCCGCCAGCCGGCTGCCGCGTAGGCCGCGGCCCGCCGTGCACGAGTTCAGCATCGCGCTCGAGATCTGCCGGATGGCGGAGTCGCGGGCGCCCGCGGGGCGCCTGGGCGAGCTGGTGCGGGTGGGCGTGGAGGTGGGCGATGACGCGGGCGTGGAGCGGGAGAGCCTGGCGTTCTGCCTCGAGACCCTGCTGGCGCAGCCCCCGTTCGGCCAGGCGCGGCCGGTGATCCGCCACAGTGCCGGCGATGCCCTGTACCTCGAATACCTGGAGTTCGACGATGGCCGTCCGGACGATTGACGTACGCGAGAAGGTGATGGCGAAGAACGACGAGCTGGCGGAGGAGGTGCGCGCGCGCTTCGGCGACGCGCAGGTCGCCGCACTCAACCTCGTCTCGTCGCCCGGCTCGGGAAAAACGACGCTGCTGGAACGGACGCTCGACGACCTGGGCCACGAGATCCGGATCGCGACGGTGACGGGTGACGTGCAGACCCAGAACGACGCGGACCGGCTGGCCCGGCACACCTCGCAGCTGGTGCAGGCGGTGGTGACGAACGGCGCCTGCCATCTTGACGCCCGCCAGGTGCTCACGTCGCTCGAGGCGGTGGACCTCGACGCCACGGACCTGCTGTTCATCGAGAACGTGGGGAACCTGGTGTGCCCGGCGAGCTGGGACCTGGGTGAGTCGGCCAAGGTGGTGGTGTTCTCGGTGACCGAGGGCGAGGACAAGCCGCTCAAGTACCCGAAGATGTTCCGGATGGCGGACGCCGTGGTCATCAACAAGATCGACCTGCTCCCCTATGTGCCGTTCGACATGGCCCTCGCGGAGAAGTACCTGCGGGAAGTGAACCCGGCCATCACCATCCTGCGGACGTCGGCGCTGACCGGCGAGGGCATGGAGACATGGTACGGCTACCTGCTGGAGCGGATGGCCTCCGCCCGAGCGAGGTGATCCTCCCGGGCGGCGGCCGCGCCGCCAGTCACGTGACCGTCACGGGCGTGGTCCAGGGCGTGGGCTTCCGCCCGTTCGTCGATCGCCTGGCCCGCCGGCATGCGCTGGCGGGCTGGGTGCGCAACACGGCGGGCGCGGTGGAGATCGAGGTCGAGGGCACGCCGGAGCACCTGGAAAAGTTCGCTACGGAACTGCGCGCCGACGCGCCGCCGCTGGCGCAGATCCACGCGGTGCAGGTCGAGCCGATCGCGCCCTTCGGCGGGAGCGACTTCGCGATCCTGGAAAGCCGGGACGAGCCGGGGAGCGCGCCGGCGGTGCCGGCGGACGTGGCCCTGTGCGACGCCTGCCTGGCGGAGTTCCGGGATCACGACAACCGCCGGTTCATGTACCCGTTCCTCACCTGCACCGACTGCGGCCCGCGGCACAGCGTCGTCGAGCGCCTGCCGTACGACCGGGAGCGCACCAGCATGCGCGCGTTCCCCCTGTGCGCCCGGTGCGCCACGGAGTACGCGACCCCGGGCGACCGGCGCTACCACGCGGAGTCGAACAGCTGCCCGGTGTGCGGACCGCGGCTCTGGGCCGAGCGGGCGGGTGACGAGCCCCTGGCGCCGGCCCCCGCCATGTCCTCGTTCTCGGCGCTCGCGGCGGCCGGCTCGTGGCTCCGCGCCGGCCGGATCGTGGCGATCCGGGGCATGGGCGGCTTCCACCTGGCGGTGGATGCCACCGACGACGCCGCCGTGCAGCGGCTGCGGGAGCGAAAGGGACGCGAGTCGAAGCCGTTCGCGGTGATGGTGCGCGGCATCGAGGAGGCGCGCGCGCTCGCGGTGCTGGATGCCGACGCGGAGCGGCTGCTGCGCTCCGCGGAGCGGCCGGTGGTGCTGCTCCCGGCGCGGGCGGGAACGCTGGCGGCCTCGGTGTCGCCGGGACTCGCCACGGTCGGGCTCCTGCTCCCGTCGACCCCGCTGCACCTGCTGCTCCTCGACTGGGCCGGCCGGCCGCTGGTCATGACGAGCGCCAACCTGAGCGAGGAGCCGATCACCGCCGGCAACGACGAGGCCCGCGCGCGGCTGCGCGGCGTGGCCGATGGCTTCCTGCTGCACGACCGGGAGATCGCCGCACGGGTGGACGACAGCGTGGTGCGGCCCGCGGCGAGCGGCGTAATCGTGCTCCGCCGCGCGCGCGGGCATGCGCCGCTCCCGATCCGCATGGGCGTGCGGGCATCCCGGCCGATCCTGGCGCTCGGCGCGGAGCTCAAGCACACCTTCACGCTGGCACAGGGCGAGACGGCCTGGGTGAGCCCGCACCTGGGAGACCTGAGTCGGCTGGAGACGCTGGAGCACGCGCGCGCCACGCTCGATCACTACCAGGCTCTGTTCCGGGTACACCCGGAGGTCGTCGCGCACGACCTGCACCCGGGCTACCTCTCGACGCGCTGGGCGGAAGAGTCGGGCCTGCCGTCGATCGGCGTGCAGCATCATCACGCGCACGTGGCGGCGGTGCTGGCGGAGCACCGCGTGGCGGGGCCGGCGGTGGGCCTGGCGTTCGACGGCACCGGTCACGGCGAGGACGGCCACACGTGGGGCGCCGAGGTGCTGGTGGCCGACCTGGCGGGATACCGCCGGATGGCGCACCTGCAGTACATCCCGCTCGCGGGCGGCGACCGGGCGATCCGCGCGCCGTGGCGCAGCCTGGCGGGATTCGCCACGCTCGACCCGGGGCTGGCGCAGGCCGTCGAGCCGGCCCTCAGCGGCGTGGCACCCCGGCTTCGCGGCATCTGCGCGGCGCAGTTCACGCGGCGCCTCAATACGCCGCTCGCGTCCTCGATGGGACGGCTGTTCGACGCGGTGGCGTGCCTGCTGGGATTGCGCCTGGAGATGCAGTACGAAGGGCAGGCGGCAATGGAACTCGAGGCGCTCGCGGAAGGCGGCCGGAACGTGCTCCTGCCCTTCCCGCTGGTGCAGTCGGCCGAGCCGTGGGTGCTGGATCCGGTGCCGCTCCTGCTGTCGCTCGCCGAGCGCAAGCACCGGGGTGACGCGCCGGCCGACCTGGCCGCGAGCTTCCACGAGAGCGTGGCACGCGCGGCGATCCGGGTGGCGCGCGCCGCCGCGGATGCCGCCGGGGTCGACACAGTGGTGCTCTCCGGCGGCACCTTCCAGAACGCGCGGCTGATCGACCGCTGCATGGCGCTCGGTGGCGCGGCGGGACTCACGATGCTGCGGCCGCGCCGGCTCAGCCCGAACGACGGTGCCATCAGCTTCGGCCAGGCGGCCGTGGCGGCGGCCCGGCTCTCCCAGGGCACGCCAGTCGCGTAGCCCGCTGCCCGGAGGCTCCAGATGTGCCTTGGCATTCCCGGACGGGTCGTCGAGATGCACGACGATACCGGGCTCCCGATGGGAGTGGTGGACTTCGGCGGCGTGCGCCGCGAGGTCTGCCTGGCGTACGTCGCCCATGACGTGGGGATCGGCGACTACGTGGTGGTGCACGTGGGCTTCGCGATCTCGAAGGTGGACGAGGAGGAAGCGCGGCGTTCCTACGCCATCCTGAAGGAGATGAGCCAGCTGGACGAGCTCGACTGGATCCGCGAGGTGGCGGAGACGGGCCTGGGCGACGCGGGCCAGCCGGCATGAGGTACCTGAGCGAATACCGCGACCCCGAGGTGGCGCGGAGCCTGGTGCACCAGATCCGCGACACCGCCACGCGGCGCTGGGTCATGATGGAAGTGTGCGGCGGGCAGACGCACACGATCGTCAAGCAGGGGCTGGGCGAGCTGCTGGGCGACGCGGTGGAGATGATCCACGGACCGGGCTGCCCGGTGTGCGTGACGCCGCTGGAGCAGATCGACAAGGCGCTGGCGCTGGCAGCACGTCCCGACGTGATCTTCGCCTCCTTCGGCGACATGCTGCGGGTGCCGGGCTCCGACTGCGACCTGCAGCAGGTCCGCGCGCGGGGGGGCGCGGTGCGGGTGGTGTACTCGCCGCTCGATGCGCTGGCGCTGGCGCAGGCCAACCCGGACAAGGAAGTGGTCTTCTTCGCGGTGGGCTTCGAGACCACGGCGCCGGCCAATGCCATGGCGGTCTGGCGCGCGCGGGAACTGGGCGTGCCGAACTTCAGCGTGCTGGTGTCCCACGTGACGGTGCCGCCGGCGATGCGAGCCATCCTCGACGCGCCGGACAACCGGGTACAGGCGTTCCTGGCGGCCGGGCACGTGTGCACCGTGATGGGCTGGACGGAGTACGAGCCGATCGCGGCGGAGTACCGGGTGCCGATCGTGGTCACCGGGTTCGAGCCGATCGACATCCTCGAGGGGATCCACTTCGCGGTGCGGCAACTCGAAGACGGCCGGCACGAAGTGGAGAACCAGTACGTGCGCGCGGTGACGCGCGCGGGCACGGTGCCGGCGCGCAGCCTGGTGGAGCAGGTATTCCGGCTGGCCGACCGGAAGTGGCGCGGCATCGGGGAGATTCCCGGCAGCGGCCTGGTGCTGCGCGACGAGTTCGCCGCGTTCGACGCGGAAGCGAAGTTCGGCCTGGGCGACGTGACGGTGGAGGAACCGGCCGAGTGCCGCGCGGGCGACGTGCTGCGGGGACGGCTCAAGCCGCACCAGTGCCCGGCGTTCGGCAGCCGGTGCACGCCGGAGCACCCGCTCGGCGCCCCCATGGTGTCGTCCGAGGGCGCGTGCGCGGCGTACTACAACTACGGCAGGTTCCGGGAGATGGAGGTCGTGGGTCGTGGGTCGTGAGGGAGCCGTGAGTCCAGAGTCGAGGGTCGAGGGTCAACTGATGACGCTTGCTACGTCCGGGCTCACCTGCCCCGCGCCCATCGGGTCGAACGACCGGGTGCAGCTGGGTCACGGCTCGGGCGGGAAGCTGAGCGCGGCACTGCTGCGCGATCACTTCCTGCCGCGCCTGGGCAATCCCATCCTCGACCAGCTCGGTGATGCGGCGGTCCTGTCGCTCCCGACCGGCGAGATCGCCGTCTCCACCGACACGTTCGTGGTGCGGCCGCTCGAGTTCCCCGGCGGGAACATCGGCGCGCTCGCGGTGCACGGCACGGTGAATGACCTCGCCATGATGGGTGCCGAGCCCCGCTACCTGACGCTGGGCGTGGTGCTGGAGGAAGGACTGCCGTTCGAAGTGCTCGACCGGGTGCTTGCGGCGCTGGCGGAAGCGGCGGCGGGCGCTGGTGTCGCGATCGTCGCGGGTGACACCAAGGTGGTGGAGCGGGGCCGCGCCGACGGCATGTACATCAACACGACGGGCGTGGGCCTGCTGCACCCGGTGGTGCGCCCGGCGGCGCACCGGGCCGCGCCCGGCGACGCGGTGCTGGTGAGCGGCGCCATCGGCCGTCACGGCATGGCGGTGATGGCGCTGCGCGAGGGGCTCGAGTTCGAGACCACCATCACCAGCGACACCGCCTGCCTGTGGCCGCTGGTGCGCGGGCTCCGCGACGCGGTGGGGCCGGAGCTGCGGGTGCTGCGGGACCCGACGCGCGGCGGACTCGCGAGCGCGCTGAACGAGATCGCGGCCGCCTCGCGCGTCGGCATCGCCCTCGACGAGGCGGCCCTGCCGGTGCCGACCGACGTGGGCGCCGCCTGCGAGATGCTGGGCCTCGATCCGCTGTACGTGGCCAACGAGGGCGTCCTGGTGGCCATGGTTCCGGCGACACTGGCGGACGCGGCGCTCGCCGCGCTGCAGGCGCATCCGCTCGGGGCCGGGAGCCGGCGCATCGGCACCGTGGTATCGCAGCACCCGGGGATGGTGGTGCTGCGGACCGCCCTGGGCGGCACGCGCGTGGTCGACCTCCTTCCGGGCGACCAGCTGCCCCGGATCTGCTGAACCGAAAGGCGAAACGTGGACCCCTGGCTGACCCTGGGAACCGCATCGGCGCTCGGGCTGCTGCACGCCCTCGAGCTCGACCACATGGTGGCGGTGAGCGCCTTCGTGGCGCAACGACCGTCGCCGCGCGCGGCAGCGGGCTTCGGCGCGCGCTGGGGCATCGGGCACTCCGCGGCGGTGCTGCTCGCCGGCGGCGCGCTGCTGGCGAGCGGTCTGCGGCTGCCGGCACGATTCGACGTGTACGGCGAGGCGGCGGTGGGGGTCATGCTCATCGCGGTCGGCGCGTGGGCGTTCGTGTCGGCGCGCCGGATGCACCTCCACCCGCCCCCGGAACACGGCGACCACGCGCACCTGCACATGCACCACGACCATGACCAGCCGCACACCCACACGCACGCGCATCCGCATCCGCACACCCACCCGCACGACGACGGGCACGAGCTCGGCAAGGGCATCACGGTGGTGGGCCTGATGCACGGCCTGGCCGGTACCAGCGGCGTGGTGGTGCTCGTGCCGGTGACGCTGATGCACAGCACCGCGTTCGGACTGGGCTACCTGGCCGCGTTCGGGGTCGGCGTGACGGTGGCGATGAGCTGTTACGCGATGGTGGCGGCGACGGCGATCCGGGGTGCCACCCGGCGGTCACTCGAGCGGGCCCGGCAGCTCGCCATGGGCGTCGGCGTGGCCGGGGCCGTGGTGGGGCTGTGGTGGGTGGTGCGCGCAGCGCAGAGCTGATCCCCATACCTCATGGCACCACAGCCATGAGGTAATCCTCTCCCTTACATCACCGCCCCGAAGAGGCGCCCGATCAGGGCGGTGACGCCCATGGCGACCACGCCCCAGAACGCGACTCGCAGCGCCCCCCTGCCGCGGGAGGCGCCGCCGACGCGCGCCGCCACGCTACCGAGCACGAGCAGCAGCACGAGGGTGCTGCCCACGATGCCCCACTGGAGGAACGCCCCGGGGAGCAGCGCCGCGAGGATCACCGGAAGCGCCGCGCCGACCGCGAAGGAGGCGGCCGAGGCGAGCGCCGCCTGGATCGGGCGTGCCCGGGTGATCTCGTTGATGCCGAGTTCGTCACGCGCGTGGGCGGCGAGGGCATCGCCGGCCATGAGCTGGTCGGCCACCTGCCCGGCCAGTTCCGGCGTCAGTCCCCGCTTGACGTAGATCCCGGCCAGCTCGGCGCGTTCCGCCTCGGGCTCGGTGGCGAGTTCGCCCCGCTCGCGGGCAATGTCGGCCTCCTCGGTGTCGGCCTGGGAGCTGACGGAGACGTACTCGCCGGCCGCCATGGAGAGCGCGCCGGAGGCCAGGCCGGCGACCCCGGCGATGAGGATCGCGGCACGGGACGACTGGGCCGACGCGACGCCGATGACGAGACTGCTGGTGGAGATGAGCCCGTCGTTGGCGCCGAGCACGGCGGCGCGGAGCCACCCGATGTGCTCACTGCGATGTCCTTCAGTGTGCATCCCCGTCCTCCTGCTGAAGGTGCTTCAGGGCACCCGGGTCGGCGCTCTTCAGGTGCACGTCGCGCTGCGGGAAAGGAATCTCGATGCCGGACTCGCGCAGCGCGCCGTGCACGCTGACCGCAATGTCACTGCGCACGATGATCCAGTCGTTCGAGTCGGTCCATGCGCGGACGACGAAGTCGAGCGAGTTCGCGCCGAACCCGGTGAAGAGCGCGAAGGCGGCGGGGTTGCCAAGCACCTCGGGATGCGCCTGGGCCACGTCGGCGAGCAGGCCGATGACGCGAGCCGGATCATTGCCGTAGGCCACACCCACCGTCACCTCGATGCGCCGACGGGTGCCGGTGCGGGTCCAGTTGATGACGTCCTGGGTGATCAGCTCCGAATTGGGGACGATCACTTCCGCGCCCTCGAAGGTGCGGATGACGCTCGCGCGGATACCGATCTCGCGGATCTCGCCGGTATTGAGGCCCACCTGCACGGTGTCGCCCACGCTGACCGGGCGCTCTACCGCGAGCAGCAGGCCCGATACGAAGTTGTTCACGATGTTCTGCATGCCGAACCCGATGCCGACGCCGAGCGCACCACCCAGAATGGCGAAGCGGCTCAGCTCGACCCCGGTGGCGGCGAGCGCAGTCAGGAAGGCCACGGCGATGAGCAAGTAGCGGACGAGGGATCCCACCGTCACCGGCACGCCCCGGCGGACGTTCATGCGGCCGAGCACGTCCAGCTCGAGCACACCGGACACGAGGCGCGCGATCAGGACGCCGGCCCAGAGCACGAGGACAAAGAGCACGACGGTGCCCAGTGACAGCGCGGCCTCACCGATGCGGATCGGCGTGCCAAAGACGCCGGTGAACCAACTCGCCAGCGGACCCCAGAGGTAGAACGACTGCAGGGACAGGGAGAGCCAGAGCAGCCCGGCAAGGAGGTGCAGCACCCTGCCGCAGACGCGGAGTACCCGATCACCGCGGTCGCGCAGGTAGCGCGAATAGGCGGCACCCTTGCGGACGACCTGGGAGAGGAGCACCTCGGCGATCTGCGTGGCTGCCGCGAACAGGATCGCGAGGTAGAGGGTGAGCGCGATGCCGGCGTTCACGGCGTCGGCCAGGGTCACATTGCCGATGATGTTCGCGACCACGGCGACCGCGCCGCAGGCCAGGAGCGCCCAGCCAACATGCTGAAGCGTGCGGCGCCACTGCGGCTCCTTCCGTTTGAGGACTCCCGCGGGGCGCAGTCCCTGCCACAGCAGCACCACCGCCAGGAGCGACACCCCGAGCAGCACCATGCGGTAGGGCAACGTCCCCATCAAGAGCGCCGAGAGCGAGCGCTGCAGGACGAAGAGGCCAACCGCCAGCCGGGCCGCGGTCACGAGGTCGGCGGGGACGAGTGTGGGGATGAGCAGCAGCAACGGCACCGCGGCGCCGATGAGGCCCACGTCGTACACCGGGAGCGGGGCGAGCGGATAGACGAGGAGCGTGGCCGTGATGCCGAGCAGCGCGACCGCCGCCACGGGATGCCGGAGGACGTCGTAGTAGGGGCCGGTGGGCACCTCGTGCTCCGCGGTGCGCTGCAGGTCGTGCCGGTGGCGCAGCGCGAGCAGGACCGCCAGCAGCGTCAGCAACACCTGGGCGATGAGCATGGTCCGGGTTCGGGACATGAACCAGCGAAGTTCCTGCAGGAGGTGCGAACGGGTCTCCCGGCCGACACCGGAGGCCCCGTACATGAGCGGGCTCTTCCAGAGAGGCGGACTGTCGCGGCGCAGCAGGTTCTGGCGCGCCTCGGCACGGGCGGTGGCGACGGATTGCAGCTCGGTGAAGATGCGGCCGTTGGCATCGGAGAGCCCGAGTTCCGCCGCGAGAATCTCCCCATTCCGCACGGCCAGGACACTGTCCACTTCGCCGAGCCGGGCCACAACGTTCTCGGCGCGCTGGCGCAGGGCGGGCGTGTAGGCGACGGTGTCGGTATCCGCGAGGGTTGTCCGCCATACCACGAGTTCGCGGCGCACCTGCCGCCGGGCGGAGTCCACCTGGGCCGCTGCCTGCCGCAGCTCGCGCCGCCAGTCGCGGACCATCCGGTCGCGCGCCGACCACATGAGGCCGATGTCGGTCAGGCCGCGGCGGGTCAGGACCCCCTGCTCCGCGAGGGACGCCACGGGCTCGTCCTGCTCCAGCGAATCGAGCAGGGCTTGAACACCTGTCAGCACCGCCTGCGTCCCGGCGCTCGGGCTCGTGGGAACCTCGGCGGGCGGGATGGGGGTCACCACGGTATCGGCGGCCCGCGGGCGGGCCGCGGTGTCCGCCTGCGGCAGGACGGAGTTGAGGACACGTGACGCGGCGGACTTCGGGCCGGGCGCCTGTGCGGCCGCCGGCAGCGCAGCAAAGGCGAGCACGAGCGCAGCGAGGGCGCACCGCTGCCGGGGAGTCATCGCGAAAAGGTACCCGGAATCACCGCGGCGCCTGCGCGCGTGCCAGCCGGTCGCGGATGAGCTGGATGTGCTGCCGCAGCGTGTAGACCATCGGGGCAAACCCCATGGTGGTCTGCACCCGGGCGGCGCGGACATCGAGGGCGTCGAGCCGCGCGAGCACCTCGGCCGACGAACCCGCCTGCCCTTCCGCCATCTCGAGTTCGAGCAGCTTGAGGTCCCCGTACACCCGGCTCACGCGGCGGTGCATGACCGACGAATAGAGCGCCGGCGCGCCGCGCAGCAACGGATAGGCGAGCCCGAATACCGGAATCAGGAGGACACCGATCTGCGTCAGCACCGCGGCCACCCAGAAGGGCAGGTGCCGCTGCAGGAACGGTGTGCCCGACTTGTAGTACGACCGCGCCGCGCGGCTGAGCGGCAGGTCGCCGGGTTCCGCGGCCGGGAAGTGTCCTGCCGCTTCGAACAAGCCCGCACGACCGTGCACCTCGGCCGCCGACTCGAGCAGCAGGTACTGCAGGGCGGAGTGGAGCGAGCTTCGCGCGGCGAGGCTCACCGTGGGCGCCACCAGCTGCACATCTGCCGGCGGGATGTTGCGGGCCAGGTCGGCCACCCCTTCGGGCAGCACCAGCCGGGTGAGCTCGGGATGCCGCGCCACCCGCGCATCGGCGCGGAGGAAGCCTGCGAGCTGGATGCCGTCAGCAAGGATCAGCCGCTTCAGCACCGGCGCCTCCCACGCCGAGACGATGGCCGCCATGTCCGCTTTCCCCTCGAGGAGGGAGTCGGCGGCGGCGTCCGGCTCCAGCATCATGATCCGGACGGAGTCGAAGTTCACGCCACCCTCGGCGAGCAGGCGGCGCGAGAGATCGGCTGGGTTGTCCCCCTCGGGACCCAGCGCGATGCGAAATCCCGCCGGCCACGCCTGGCCCGGCAGGGGCATCCGGCCGCGATGGAAGACCCAGATAGGGCGGTAGTAGACGGTCCCGAGCGACACGAGTTCAGGCGAGTCTTCGGGGCTGGTGGTGCCACCCTCGAGCAGGGCGACATCCACGCCGCTGCTGGGGTCCTGAAGGCGGGCGAGGTTCTCGAGCATTCCACGGGTGGCGACGACGTCGAGCACCACGCCTTCCCGGCCGACGATTTCGCGGTAGCGCTGGGCAAACCAGTAGGCGGAACTGCCGAGCGGCCCGGCGGCCATCACCAGCCGGCGCTGCGGGGGATGGAACAGGCGAACGCCCAGCACGAGCGTGCCAAGAAGGGCGAGGACACCCAGGAACCACAGCAAGCGCGGGCGCCTGAACGCGCGTGGCGCCAACGGCTTTTGCTCCACGATTACCAGCCTCCGATGGACAACCCGAACAACTCAACTGCAAGGGCGGATCCCGGCCAGGACCCGCCCTGCAGCACAGCGACAGTGGGCCTCAGCGCGTGCCGCCGATACGCTTATTGAGCGCGTCGGTGAACGGCTTCACGATTGCGGGCGTATCCTTGGCGTCGGCGAGGGTCTTCATCAAGTAGGCCACGTCGGGCGACTTGTCGTCCTTGGTGGGCACCGACGCCGCGGGGTAGGCAGAGCGGTTGCCCTTGTCGTCGACCTTGACGCTGCTGCCGGCGAGGGACACCCCGGCGAAGAGCCCGGCACCCTTGGTGGAATAAGAGTAGATCGACGAGCCCTTCTTGAAGTCGGTGTTGGCGCCGATGGTGCTGCCGACGGGGCCGGCGGCCACGGACGCCTGTCCGCCTATCTCGAAGTTGGACCCGGCGATCAGCTGCGGCGCGTCATCGTGGGTGAAGATGAGTGCCACGTCCGTGGCCGAGCCGCCGATCTGGAAACCGACCGAGCCGGCCTTGAGGGATATGTAGGTCGGGAGGCTCCATCCGCTGCCGACGCGACAGGAAGCGAGGCCGTACCCGACCTGGCCGCCCACCACGACGGCGGCCGTCTTCACGCTGGGAATGATCGCCATACAGACGGCGCTGCGCAGGAGCTTGTTGGGCGGCGCATTCTTGGGATCGGAGACGAGGTTGGCCAGGACGTGCGCGGCGGACTTGGCGCGATCTTCGAGCTTATCCTCCTTCTTGTCATCCTGGGCGGAGACCGTGGTCGCCAACGCGGCGAGGGCAATGGTGCTGCAGGCAAGCGGGATGAAGCGACGAGCGAACATGGCAGATGATCTCCGGAAATGGTGAAGCGGGCATCCAGGGCGGACCGTGCGCCCCTGATGCGACAATCTACACTTTCGCCGGCCAAGCGTGAAAAGATCTTTAAGCCAGCCATAAG
>JAGGAG010000224.1 GCA_017889745.1 Gemmatimonadota bacterium
GGCGGTGCGCGGCGGCTGGCCGCCGGGAATGGTGATGACGGGAACGCCGTCGGCCGCCGCGCGGCGGGCCAGTTCGCCGCCACTCGTGACGGCGACGATGCGGGCGCCGCGGCGGCGGGCGTCGGCGTAGGCGGAGAGGGTTTCCTCGGTATTGCCGGAGTAACTGGTCGCGAAGACGAGCGTGTCGCTCCCGACGTAGCCGGGAAGGAGGTAGTCGCGGTTCACGCTGAACGGCACCTTCGCCTCGGCCTCGAACAGGGCACGGGCAAAGTCGCCCCCCGCCGCCGACCCGCCGAGCCCGGTGAGCACCACCTGCCGCACACCGCGCGCGTCGAGCTCGACGGGGGTTGCCTCGGCAATGCGAAGCGCCGCGCGGCACTGCTCCGGGAAGCCGATCGCGAGCCCGTACATCCCCTTCGGATCGCGACTCGTGACAAAGGCCGGGTTGTCGAGGCGCGCGGCTGTATCGGTCATGGAAGCTCGCCTGTGATAGGGGCTTGGAATGTTGAGAAGACTAGCCGAACGCTTTGCGGGCGCCTACTGTCCCTTGACACTTAGGCTCGCCTAAGATTATGATGTCGGAAGCCTATAATCTTGACCGTTATCGGGGCGTCCCCAAACAATGGCCGTGGCTACCAAACCTCTCGTTGAAGCACCGGGCTGGCGATTTCCGCGCTTGCGGCCGTCGCTGCCGGAGGCGCATCGCACCGTCGCCATTCCAGTCGGTGCCAGCGTGTGGCGCAAGGTGCTGGCATTTGCCGGTCCGGGCTACATGGTGGCCGTGGGCTACATGGACCCGGGCAACTGGGCCACCGACCTCGCCGGCGGCGCCCGGTTCGGGTACACGCTGCTGAGCGTGGTGCTGCTCTCCAACCTGATGGCGATCCTGCTGCAGTCGCTGGCGCTCAAGCTTGGCCTCGTCACCGGACGCGACCTGGCCCAGGCCTGCCGCGACCACTACTCGCGGCCCGTCAGCTTCGTGCTCTGGGTGCTCTGCGAGATCGCCATCGCGGCGTGCGACCTGGCCGAAGTGATCGGCTCCGCCGTCGCGCTCAACCTGCTGTTCGGCATCCCGCTGGTGTGGGGCGTGATCCTGACCGCCGCCGACGTGTTGCTCATCCTGCTCCTGCAGCAGCGCGGCTTCCGCTGGCTGGAGGCGTTCATCATCGCTCTGATCGCCGTCATCGGCGTGTGCTTCGCGGTGGAACTGCTGCTGGCCAAGCCCGCCATCGGGGCCATCATGACCGGCCTCATCCCGCGCACGGAGATCATCACCAACCCGATGATGCTCTACATCGCCATCGGCATCCTCGGCGCCACGGTGATGCCGCACAACCTCTACCTGCATTCGGCGATCGTGCAGACGCGTGACGTGGCGGACAATCCCACGGCCACTCGCCAGGCGATCCGCTATGCCACGTTCGACTCGACGGTGGCCCTGCTCTTCGCGTTCTTCATCAACGCGGCGATCCTGATCCTCTCGGCGGCGGCGTTCAACACCAGCGGCAACACCGAAGTGGCGGACATCAACGACGCGTTCCGGCTGCTGACGCCGCTGCTCGGCACGTCGGCTGCCGGCATCCTGTTCGCCGTGGCGCTGCTCGCCTCGGGCCAGAACTCCACGATCACCGGCACGCTCGCCGGCCAGATCGTCATGGAGGGCTTCCTCGACATCAGGCTGCCGCCATGGCTTCGCCGGCTCATCACGCGGCTCATCGCCATCGTGCCGGCGGTCATCGTCACGGCGATGTATGGCGAGCGGGGTATCGGGGCACTGCTGATCCTGAGCCAGGTCATCCTCAGCCTGCAGCTTTCGTTCGCGGTGATCCCGCTGGTGATCTTCACCAGCGACAAGCGCAAGATGGGTGCGTTCGCCAATGGTCCCCTGCTCAGGGCCGCTGCATGGGTGGTGGCACTGGTGATCGCGGGGCTCAATGCCTGGCTGCTCGTCGGCACCATGCGCAGCTGGGTGGCGTAGGCGCGGTACGCGCGCGCTCCTGCCGTCACTGATCCTCGTCGCCATCGCCCCCGCCCGGGGCGATGCCATCCAGGATTCGCCGTCACCCCGGCAGCACTACGACCTCTTCCATCGCACCCCCGCCGAACTGCGGCGCCCGCTCTCGACCGACCGGCCCGACCGTACCGAAAGCCCCTACACCGTCCCCGCCGGCGTCTTCCAGGCGGAGATCGATGTCTTCACGTATGGCGGCGATGCGTCCGCGGGTGGGGAACCGGGCGTGCAGAGCAATTCGTTCGCGGTCATGCCCCTCAACATCAAGGCCGGGCTGCTGCCCAACGTCGACCTGCAACTGGTGCTCGAGACCTGGGCCTGGAACCGGCAGACCGCTGGCGGCATCACCCAGCGACAGCGCGGGCTGGGTGCCATCACGGTACGGACCAAGGTCAACCTGTGGGGCAATGACGGCGGGCGCACGGCGTTCGCGGTGATGCCGTTTGTCGCGTTCGTGTCCGCGCCAGGTTCCCCGGAGCGGGTCGTGAACGCCGGCGTGGTCCTCCCGCTCAAGGTAGACCTCGGCGCGGGATGGGCGCTGGGAACGATGCTGGAGGTGGACGTGGCGCGGGCGGGAGCGGACGCGCCGCACCGGGTGGCGATGATCGGCTCCGCGTCAGTGGGCCGCAGCATTGCCGGCCCACTCGCCTTCTATGTGGAGGGATACGGCGGCACCGTCATCGCGGATGCGTCCACGGTGTGGGAGGCAACGGGCGACGTGGGACTCACCCTGGGACTGGGCCACAACCTGCAACTCGACGCCGGCCTCAATCTCGGCCTTACCCGCGTGGCCGAGGACGTGAATCCCTTCCTCGGCCTGGCGGTGCGCTTCTAGGACCCACTGCGTGCAGGTCCCCGCGCGACACCGTTCCTGGGGCTGAGCC
>JAGGAG010000026.1 GCA_017889745.1 Gemmatimonadota bacterium
CCCCGCCGCGCCCTGAAGAACTGCCGCAGCAACTCGCCACACTCCTCGCTCAGCACCCCGCCCATCACCTCTGGCCGGTGGTTGAGCCGCGGATCCCGCAACAGGTCCATCACCGACCCCGCCATCCCCGCGCGCTGGTCCCACGCCCCGAACACCACGCGCTCCACCTTGGCCAGGATGATCGCGCCAGCGCACTGCGCGCACGGCTCGAGGGTGACGTACAGCGTCACCCCCGACAGCCGGTCGGTCCGGAGCGCCGCCAGTGCCTGCTGGATGGCGATCAGCTCCGCATGCGCCGTCGGGTCCTTCCGGTGCACCATCTCGTTGTGCGCCTCGGCGAGGGTCTCGCCCCCGTCGTCGCGAACGATCACCGCCCCGACCGGTACCTCCTCCCGCACGGCGGCCGCCCGCGCCAGGCGAATGGCCGCCTCCATGCCGGAAATGTCCCGGACCGACGGCGCGCCCCTACGCACTCTTCGCCCGCGGCGCCTCGGCCTTGGTCAGGGTGAGCGCGTCACCGCTTCGACGGACCACGATGGTGTCTCCTTCCGTGTAGTCGCCTTCGAGCACCGCGAGCGCCAGCGGGTTCTGCAGCAGGCGCTGGATCACGCGCTTGAGCGGACGTGCCCCGTACACCGGGTCGTACCCCTGCTCCACCAGCAGCGTCCGCGCCTCCGGCCGCAGGTCGAGCCCGATGCCCCGCGCCGCGAGCTGCGTCGTCAGCTTCGCCAGCTGCAATTCCACGATGCGGGCCAGGTCGGCCTCGCTGAGCTGGCGGAACACCACCACATCATCCACCCGGTTGAGGAACTCCGGGCGGAAGTGCCGCCGCAGTTCCTCCCGTACCTGCGCTTCCACCATCCCCCACGACGCCTCGTCCACGCTCGGCCCCGCCTCCACGATGTGCGCACTGCCGAGGTTCGACGTCATGATGATCACCGCGTTCCGGAAGTCCACCACCCGGCCCTGGCTGTCGGTGAGCCGCCCGTCATCCAGGATCTGCAGCAGCAGGTTGAACACGTCGGGGTGCGCCTTCTCGATCTCGTCGAAGAGGATGACGCTGTACGGCCGCCGCCGCACCGCCTCCGTGAGCTGTCCCCCCTCCTCATATCCAATGTATCCCGGGGGCGCACCGATCATCCGCGCCACCGAGTGCTTCTCCATGTACTCCGACATGTCGAGCCGCACCAGCGCGCGCTCGTCGTCGAACAGGAACTCCGCGAGGGCCCGCGCCGTCTCCGTCTTGCCCACGCCCGTGGGCCCGAGGAAGATGAACGATCCCGTCGGGCGGTTGGTGTCCTGCAGCCCTGCACGGCTCCGGCGCACCGCGTTCGCCACCGCGGCCAGCGCCGTGCGCTGCCCCACCACCCGCTGGCTCAGCTCGTCCTCGAGATGCGTCAGCCGCTGCCGGTCGGACTCCAGCATCTTGGTGACCGGGATGCCGGTCCACTTGGCCACGATCTCGGCCACGTCCTCCGCGTCCACCTCTTCCTTGAGGTACCGGGCGTTCTTCTGCACTTCGTGCAGCCGCGCTTCCTGGGCCACCAGCTTCGCCTCGAGCTCCGGGATCCGCCCGTAGCGCAGCTCCGCCGCGCGCTGCAGGTTCCCCTGCCGCGTGGCCTGGTCCACCTCGCCCCGAAGCCCCTCGACTTCCTGCTTGGTGGCCTGCAGCTCCTGGATCGTCTGCTTCTCCGACTGCCACTGCGCCTTCATCCCCGCGCTCTTCTCCCGCAACTCGGCGATCTCCTGCTCGATCGAGTCGCGGCGCTCCACGCCCGCCTTGTCCTTCTCCTTGAGCAGCGCCTGGCGCTCGATCTCGAGCTGCACGATGCGCCGCTCCACCTCGTCGATCTCCTGCGGCAGGCTGTCGATCTCGATGCGCAACCGGCTCGCGGCCTCGTCCACCAGGTCGATCGCCTTGTCGGGCAGGAACCGGTCGCCGATGTACCGGTCGGACAGCGTTGCCGCCGCGACCAGCGCGTTGTCCGTGATGCGCACCCCGTGGTGCACCTCGTACTTCTCCTTGAGCCCGCGCAGGATCGCGATCGTGTCCGCGACACTCGGCTCGCCCACCAGCACCGGCTGGAACCGCCGTTCCAGCGCCGCGTCCTTCTCGACGTGTTTGCGGTACTCGTCGAGCGTGGTGGCACCCACCACCCGCAGCTCGCCGCGCGCCAGTGCCGGCTTGAGCATGTTGCTCGCGTCCACCGCGCCCTCGGCGGCACCGGCACCCACGATGGTGTGCAGCTCGTCGATGAACACGATGAAGCGGCCCTCGGCCTCGGTGAGTTCCTTCACCACCGCCTTGAGCCGCTCCTCGAATTCGCCCCGGTACTTGGCGCCCGCCAGCAGCAGGCCGATGTCGAGCGCCACCAGGTCGCGGTTCTTGAGCGAGTCGGGTACGTCACCGTTCACGATGCGCTGCGCCAGCCCCTCGACGATGGCGGTCTTGCCCACGCCGGGCTCGCCGATCAGCACCGGGTTGTTCTTCGTGCGGCGGGAGAGCACCTGCATCACGCGGCGGATCTCCTCGTCCCGGCCGATCACCGGGTCGAGCTTGCCCTTCCGCGCCGCGTCCGTGAGGTTGCGGGTGTAGCGCTCCAGCGACTGGTACTGCGCCTCGGGTGACTGGTCGGTGACGCGATGCGACCCGCGCACCTCGCCCAGCGCTTCCACCAGCTGGTCGCTCGACACGCCCGCCGCCGACAGCAGCGTCCGCGCGGTCGTGCCCTTCTCCTTGGAGAGCGCGATCAGCAGGTGCTCGGTGGAGATGTAGGCATCTCCCAGCGCCTTCGCTTCCTCCTCCGCGCGGTCGAACACCTTGTGCAGCTCTCGGCTGTAGGTGGGCTCGGCGCCCCCGCCCGACTGCGACGGGAACCGGTCCAGCTCACGCGCCGTGCCCTCGCGCAGGGCCGTGAGGTTGAGTCCCGCCTTCTGCAGCAATGGCACGACGATGCCCTCGGACTGCTCGAGCAGCACCGCGAAGAGATGCGCGTCGTTGACCACGGGATTGCCCCGGGTCCGCGCGAGCTCAGCGGCATCCCGGAAAGCTTCCTGCCCCTTGAGGGTAAGTCTGTCTGGTCTGATCATGGCCCCTTCAGTGGGCAACGGATATGCCCCCAAGATGCGCCTATTTGACAGGAACTGGGAGGCCTCTCGCCGCTCTAATGGCTCACGGCTCACGACCCACGACTCACAAGCAACGAAAAGGGAGCCATCTCATCGGATGACCCCCTTCTACGTTGCCTCGCTCCGCCGCTGGACGATCAATTTTCGAGTAAACCGCTCCCCATCCACGGTCAGCTGGTAGTAGTACACCCCGGTGGTGGCTGGACGACCATCCAGTTGCCTGCCGTCCCATCGCACCCGATACGCGCCGCACTTGAGCCGGGTACCCGACAGCGATCCGGGAGCTTCACCCTCGAGCGCGGGAATCGCCACCACCTGCACCAGCACGTTGAAGATCTTGAGGCTGACCGTCGGGATATGCCCCTTACTGCACACCTCCGGAAGAATGGAGAACGGGATCGTCGTCGAACCGGTGAGCGAGTCGGGAATGCCCTCCCCGAGTTCGACGCGAACAGCCGGTGGGGCCTGGGCGCGGACCACTGCGGCTGTCCCCAGCGTGAGCGCCAACGCAAGCGTCGGACACACCACGCGCACCATGAACACTCCTGCTCGGACTAGGGACTTGGGACTCTAGGCCCTCCGGGAAAACGACTGGGACGCAAACTGCTGCCACTGCATAACATGCGGACCACGGCCGAGGGGTGTCAAGCGCCCCGGGCAGCCCCCGGACGGGGCGTGCGGAGACGCCGCCCCTCGCCTTCCCGGTAGGTGACTCCGCTTCGGTCCGCCCATTCGAGCAAAGGAATCAGGAACTTCCGGGAAAGCCCCGTCCTGTCCCTGAGCGCCGCAGGGGTGATCTCCCCGGCGGCACCCACCTCTCTCACCAGCGCGGCAAAACCCTGCAGCGCCTCCGGAGACAGGTATCGCCCCTGCTCCAGCAGCACCACCTCACCCCGGGCCGCCGCCAGTTGCAGCCCCGAAAGTGCCTCGCGCACGCCGAGCTGCTCTGCCAGTTCGGCCACCGCGGGCGCCGCGAGCCCCGCATCCCGTACCGCCGCCACCAGCCGCCGCTGGTCCTCCTCGCTGGCCCGCGCCACCGGCCGGAACGTGGGAGCCGCCACGACCCCGGCCCGCGACCGGAGCCGGCCCGATTTCTCCGCGCCGGCGAGCGCCGCGGCGGCCAGCGCGTCCGGCACTCGTAAGGACTGCCGCAGCGTTTCCACCGACATCCCCGCGTCATGGGGTTCCCGCCGATGAAATGCCTCCACCTCGCGCGCCAGCTGGTCCGCCAGTCGTTCCACTTCGGCCCGGCGCACCAGCAGTTCGCCGGCGGCGACGAGCGTGGTCGAACTCCGCACCAGCACATCGCACGCACCGGGCGGCACCCCCAGCAGCACCGGCAGCAGGCGCAGCTCGAGCCCCAGGCGACGTCGCTCGACCAGCGCCTCCAGCCGGGCGGCTGGATCACTTGACGCGAGGCCGGCCGGCGTGCGGCGCCGGGTCTCCGGCAACGGATCCAGGATCCGCCCGCCCCCGATCACCGTCATCGGGCTGTAGCTCCGCAGCACCAGCCGGTCATCGCCGCGGGCCACCAGCGGTGCCTCGAGCGTGAGTCGCGCGACGGCGTCTTTCCCCGGTTGGAGCGGCGCATCGAGGCGAACCCGCGCCATCACTTCTGCGGTCCCGTGATGCACGCGCACCCGGCTCCGGTCCGCCAGCGCCGCCGGCGCCCCGCGGCCCAGCATCAGCTCCGCGTCGATCCGCGAGGTGGCTTGCCACGGTTCGGCCGCGCGCACCAGCACGTCGCCCCGCGCAATGTCGTCCCGTTCCACTCCGCTCAGCGCCACGGCCGTCCTCGCACCCGGCACCGAGCGTTCCAGCGGCGCGGCGTACGACTCGATCGACCGCACGCGCGCCTCGCGGCCCGACGGAAGCAGCGTTACCGCGTCGCCCACGGCCACCGATCCCGAGATCGCCGTGCCCGTCACCACCGTCCCTGTACCGGCCACCGTGAACACCCGGTCCACCGGCAGGCGGAACAGGTCGTCCGCGCCACGATCCTGCAGCGCGTGCGCGACGCCCACCAGCTGCGCCCGCAGGCCCGCCACCCCCAGTCCCGTGCGGGCCGAGGTCACCACCGGCACGCCGAACGGTACGCTCGAACGCGCCAGCCATTCCGCCACCTCGGCCTGCACCAGTTCCAGCCACTCTGGATCCACGGCATCCGCCTTGGTGAGCACGGCGATCCCCGCTGGTATCCGGAGCTGCTCCAGCACCAGCAGGTGCTCCCGCGTCTGCGGCATGATCCCCTCGTCCGCCGCCACCACCAGCAGCGCCACGTCCACGCCCGAGGCACCCGCCACCATGGTGCGCACGAAGTCTTCGTGCCCCGGCACGTCCACGATGCCCGCCATCACTCCCGGCTCGAGTTCCAGCGGCGCGAAGTTCAGGTCGATCGTAATGCCGCGGCGGCGTTCCTCCGCCAGGCGGTCCATCAGCCGGCCGGTCAGCGCCGTGACCAGCGCCGACTTGCCATGGTCCACGTGCCCCGCCGTCCCGATGATCATGCCGGGAACCAGTTGCGCTGCTGCCATGCCTCGAGCGCCGGCAATTCGGCCGCCTCGGCCAGGTGCGTTCGCACCCAGCGCGCCAGCAGGCGGCGGTGCGCCGCGAGGTGCCGCGCATCGAGGAACGGCAGGTCGTCGTCGGGAGAAAGCAGCGCGGCGAGGTCGTCGAGCGCCTGGCGCGGCAGCTCGATCGTCGCGCGGTCGTGCGCGCAGGCATGGCAGAGGGCGCCGCCCTCCGTGAGACTGAAGCGCACCGTACCCGTGGCCGGGAGCGCCGACCCATCGCGCGCGCACGCCGCGAGCGCCGGCGCGAAGCCGAGCGACGAGACCAGCTGCCACAGCGCCCGCAGGCCGTAGCTCTCCACCGCCTCGGTGGGGATTGCCTCCAGCATCGCCAGCGCGTGCGCCATCACGTCGAAGCTCTCCGCATGCGGTGCCGCCGGCGCCAGCCGCAGCATCACCTCCGACATCGCCGCCGCCGCCGCGTAGCGGTCGAGCTGCCCCGCGATCCCCACCCGCAGGTGGGTCACGTCGAACGCGGTGAGCGTGTGCAGCTCGCGCCCTTCCTTCGCGATGTACTGCGCCGCGCCCTCGCTCAGCACCTGCAGCGCGGCACCGTACCGGCTCCGCGGTCGCAGCGCTCCCTTCGCGATGGCACTCTGGATTCCGTGCTCGCGGGTGGCGAGCCGGACGATCTTGGACGTCTCCCCGTACCGGAGCGTCGCGAGGACGATGGCGGGAGTGGAGACGAGCGGCATGCGCGGGCTAGCGCCCGGACCGGCGCGCCGCGAGTGCCGCGCCGAGCGCGGCCTTGAGCTCGGCGCGCTGCGCCACGTACTGCGACCACGCGGCCACGCCGACCTCCGCCTCCCGCCCGCCATACTGCGTGTCGAGCCGCGCCAGCGCGTCGATGAGGCTGGCGGGGTCGCGCTCCGTTCCCCGCGCCACCGCCGCCCGCGTGCCGCTGCTCCGCCGGCGCACCAGCACGATGCCGCCCGCGAGCAGCCCCGCCGCGAGCAGTGCCGCCAGTGCCAGCGTCGCCTCCCCGCCACCCGCGCCCGGCACCAGGAACCTGACCTCCACCGAGCCGGCCGCCGGAAGTGAGCCCACCCACCGGTGATAGGTGCGCGCCTCGATCACCTGGCTGTCCCTCGCCGCGAAGCCCGGCGTCACCACCCGCGCCGTCGGCTCCTCCAGCAGCAGTACCACGCTGTCGGTGGCCGCCGCGAACGGCACCTTCACGCCCTTCACGCCGCGCGGCAGCGCGTAGGTCACCATCAGCTGCCGGTCGCCCGGGGAGAGCGGCGCCGAGATGGTGAGCGAGTCGCCCCTGTGCCCCACGGCCGCAGCCGAGAACTCGCTCTCCCCCGGGGCGAAGTCCTCGATGCCCGTCGGCATGGGCATCGTCCACACCGGCGCCGCGCTGTCCCGCGCCACCCGCGTCAGGTCGCTCCGGTTCTGCAGCACGATCAGGTCGAGCGCTCCCCGGCGCCCACCCTGCTCCGGGCGGCCGATCATCAGGTAGCGGCCCGCCAGCGACACCGGCGCCGACGATGAGGTGTCCGCCACCAGCACGACGAGGCTGGTGTCGGGGCGCTGCGCGGTGGCCCGCGCCGGCCGCGAGAAGTACTCGACGCCGTCGTAGCGCGAGCTGGTGAGCAGCAGTGCCGACGTGTCTGCCGTCGCCCGGAACCGGAAGCGGCCCGACGCATCGGAGAGGACGGAATCCACCGGGCCCTGGCGTGCCGCCGTGAGCATGTGCAGCACCACGCGCGCACCGGCGAGCGGCACGGTGTCGCCCGCGCTCAGCCGGCCCACCGTGCCACCCACACGCGCCTGCGCCGCCGCGGTCGCCGGCAGGAGCAGGCCCGCCGCGACGACGGCGAGCGCGAGGCTACGGGCTGAAGCGGCCGAAGTCCTGGGGATCGAGCTTCTCGAGGTAGTGCTTGAGGGATTCGGGGTCGATGCTGGGCTCGGGGCCGTCGTCGGACGACTGCACCCCCGCCTCGTCGAACAGGCTCTCGGCGGCGAAGATGGGCGCGTGCAGCCGGAGCGCCAGCGCGATGCTGTCGGACGGGCGGGCATCCACCTGGAACACGTGGTCCTCGCGGTGGATCTGCAGTTCCGCGAAGTACGTGTTCTCCCGGACGGCGCTGATGATCACCCGGCGCAGCGACCCTCCGAGCCCCATCAGCACCTGCTTGAAGAGGTCGTGCGTCAGGGGGCGCTGGGCCCGCACCCCCTGCATCTCCATCGCGATCGCGTTGGCCTCGGCCGGGCCGATCCATATGGGCAGGATGCGCGTCCCGCCCTTCTCCCGCAGGAGAACCACGGGCGAGTTGCTCGCCCGGTCCACGCGAATGTCGGAAACGGTGACTTCGATCACGCCACCGGTCCGGACCTGTCTAGCGCAGGGCGCGAAGCAGCGCCTGCGCCTTGTCGGTCCGCTCCCAGGTGAAGAATTCCACGGTCCGCCCATCGATCCGCCGGTTGTACGGCCGGCGCCCGAAGTGACCGTACGCCGAGGTGGCCGAGTAGATCGGCTTCCGCAGCTTGAGGGCGGCGATGATCCCGCGCGGCGTCAGGTCGAACACTTCGCGCACCGCCGCCTCGAGTCTTGCGTCGCTCACCGTGCCGGTGCCGAACGTCTGCACCATCACCGACACCGGTTCGGCCACGCCGATGGCGTAGGCCACCTGCACCTCGCACCGGCGCGCCAGCTTCGCGGCGACGATGTTCTTCGCCACCCAGCGCATCGCGTACGCCGCCGACCGGTCCACTTTCGACGGATCCTTGCCGCTGAACGCCCCGCCGCCGTGCCGCGCCATGCCGCCGTAGGTATCCACGATGATCTTGCGGCCGGTGAGCCCGGCATCGCCGTGCGGGCCGCCGATGACGAACCGGCCCGTCGGGTTGATGAAGAACTTGATACCGCGGGTCTCGAGCTTGTGCGCCCGCAGCACCGGCTTGATCACCTGGTCGATGACCGTGCGGCGGATCGTGCCCTGCGTCAGTTCGCGGCCGTTGTAGCGCTCCGCATGCTGGGTGGATACCACCACCGTCTTCACCTTCGACGGCCGGTCGCCGGCGTACTCCACCGACACCTGGCTCTTGCCGTCGGGCCGGAGCCACTCCACCGGCCGCTTCCCGTCGACACCCTTGCGCACGGCCGCGAGGCGCTCGGTGATGCGGTGCGCCAGCATGATCGGCAGCGGCATCAGCTCCTTCGTCTCGTCGCAGGCATAGCCGAACATCATCCCCTGGTCGCCCGCGCCCTCCCGGTCCACGCCCATGGCGATGTCCGGCGACTGCCGGTCGATGGTACTCAGCACCGCGCAGGTGCGCCCGTCGATGCCGAAGTTCGCGTCGGTGTAGCCGATGCGGTTCAGGGTATCCCGGACGATGTCGGGGATATGCACGTACGTCGTGGTCGTGATCTCGCCCGCCACCACCGCCATGCCGGTGGTGACCAGCGTCTCGCAGGCCACGCGCGCCTTCGGGTCATCGGCGAGGATCGCGTCCAGCACCGCATCGGAGATCGCATCGGCGACCTTGTCGGGATGGCCTTCGGTGACGGACTCGGACGTGAAGACGTGCTTGGTGTTCTTCGCCATGATCCTGGGGGAAAGAGAGACGTGCCGGCCCGTTCAGGACGGCGGTGGTGGAGTGGGCAAGCTAACGACGCGCCCGCGCGCCTGCAACGCGGCGTGCGGGTCGATGAGCCGCAGGTCGACGTGCGGCGCCACCGCGTCGCGCAGCGCCTCGTCCACCTCGGCCGGGCCGCGCGCGTCCATCGCCGCCGTGGCCGCCGCCCGTGCCGCCGACAGGGGCACGCTGCGGATCACCCACTTCACCAGCGGGATCGACGGCGGTGCGATGCTGAAGATGCGGAACCCGAGCCCCACGAGCAGCACCGCGCTCAGCGGCTCCGAGGCCATCTCCCCGCACACGCTCGCGGGCAGGTCGCGGGTCGCCGCCGCCGCCACGACCTGCGCCAGTTGCCGCACCACCGCCGGATGGTGCGGCGTGAACCGCTCCGCCAGCCGCGCGTTGCCCCGGTCGAGCGCCAGGGTGTACTGCGTCAGGTCATTGGTGCCCACGCTGAAGAAGTCGCTCACTTCGGCGAGCTTGTCGGCGATGAGCACCGCCGCCGGCGTCTCGATCATCACGCCCACGCGCAGGTGCTCCGCCACCTTGAAACCGTCCCGCAGGAGGGAGGCGCGCTCCTCGGCCAGCAGCGCCCGCGTATCGCTCACCTCGTCCACCCGCGTCACCAGCGGCAGCATCAGCTGCACGTTGCGGTCGGCCGCGGCGCGGAGGATCGCGCGCAGCTGCGTGCGGAACACCTCCGGCTGGTCCAGGCACACCCGGATCGAGCGCCAGCCGAGGAACGGGTTCGCCTCCTGCGGCATGCGGAACGCCGCCGGGAACTTGTCGCCTCCCAGGTCGTACGAGCGGATGATCACCGGGCTCTTGGGGAACGCCAGGCTCACCCGCTTGAAGTAGGAGTACTGCTCCGCCTCGGTGGGGAGCGCTGCGCGCCCCGTGAGCAGGAACTCGGTGCGCAGCAGCCCCACCCCCTCGGCCCCCGAGCGCATCGCCGCCTCGATCTCGTCGGGCAGGTCCACGTTGCCCATCATGCTCACGCGGATGCCGTCGGGCGTTTCCGCCGGCAGCGCCACCACGCTCTCCAGCTGGAACTCCAGCCGGTGGCGCCGGCTGATCTGGACCTTCGCCTCCTCCAGTTCCACCGGCGTCGGGTCCACCGTGATGGCGCCCGCCTGCCCGTCGATCAGCACCAGCGTCCCCTCGGGGATCTTCGCCAGCGCGCCCGTCACGCCCATCACCGTCGGGATGCCGAGCGAGTGCGCCAGGATCGCCGCGTGCGACGTGCGCGTCCCTTCCTCGCTGATGAGCCCCACCACGTGCTCCCGGTCGAGCTGCACCGTGAGCCCCGGCGAGAGCTCGTGCGCCACCACGATCATCTGCTCGTCTTCCGGCAGCGACCAGATCTCGTGGCCCGGGCGGCCCATCAGCACGTTCAGCATCCGCAGCTGGATCGCGTGCAGGTCGGCCAGGCGGTCGCGCAGGTGGGCGCTCTGCGATGCCGACCAGGCCGCCCGCAGCTCGAGCGCCTTGAACTCGTACGCCGTCTCCGCCGACAGCATGTTGTTGCGGATCAGCACCTCGACCGACGCCAGGAAGTCCTCGTCCTGCGCCATGAGGATCTGCGCGTCGAAGATGCGCGACTCCTCCTCGCCGGCCCGGTCCAGCACCTTGCGCCCCAGCTCCTCGAGGTGCGCCACCACCGTGGCGACCGCGGCCCGCAGCCGCTCCACCTCGCCCTCTACCTCCTCCGGCCGCACCGTGCGGTCGGGCACGTCGGGGAAGTCCGGACGCATCAGCACCGTCCGCGCGAACGCCACGCCCGGCGACACGCCGATGCCGCGGAGCTGCTGGTGCATGCTCACGTTTCGCCGAACCCGTCGCTGATGAGTTGCGTGAGGGCGGCCACCGCCGCCGCCTCGTCGCTGCCCGAGGCGCGCACCACCACGCGGCTGCCGCACTCCGCCGCGAGCATCATCACCCCCATGATGCTCTTCCCGTTCACCGCCATCTCGTCGCGCGCGAGCTCGATGTCGGACGCGAAGCCGGCGGCCAGGCGGACGAACTGCGCCGCCGGCCGGGCGTGCAGCCCCAGCGAGTTGACGATCTCGATCGTGCGCTCGGTCACAGCATTACCATCCCTCCGGCACCCAGCAGGATCAGCACGATCAGGGCATAGCGCACCGCGCTGTAGTGCGTGCCTCCCCACCGGGACAGTACGACGCCACCTGCCGCCAGGAACACCGCCAGGACCATCGCCGACGGCTTGACCCCGGCGAGCAGCCAGCGTCCGGCCAGCGGCACCGCGAGGCCCACCGCGAAGCCCGCCACCGGGCCCACCCGCTCCGCCGCGCGCGGCAGCCACGACCGGCCCACCGCGCCACCCACCTGCAGCCCCTCGCGCAGCCCGGTGCGGAGTGACCACCACGCCGTGCCGATCCGCAGCGCGTTGTACGCCACCAGGAATCCCGCGACGGCCCAGACGCTTGCGCCCAGCGCCACCGCCGCGATCGCGAGGGCCGACAGCGCCGGCACCACACCCGCCCAGAAGAGCCGGTCGCCGATCGCGCCGAGCGGACCGCACAGCGCGATGCGGAGCCGGCTCACCTGCTCGCCCGGCACGCCGTCGCGTTCGGCCCGCGCCAGCGCCCCGAGCGCCAGGCCTGCGAGGTTCGGGTTGCAGTTGAAGAACTCGGCCGAGCGCACCACCGCCGCCGTGTGCCGCGCCGGGTCGCGCGTGCGCAGTTCGTCGAGCAGGGGTTCCGCCGCGTAGCCCATGCCGATGCCCAGCATGCGCTCGTAGTTCCAGTCGCCCTGGATCGCGAACAGCCGCAGGAACGCCCGCGCCCACCCCGGGACGCTCATCCGAGACCGAACGCGATCACGAGCCCCGCCCCAAAGCCGGCGATGAGCCAGTGCAGCCGCTTGCCCCGCCCGGCACTGCGCGCCGCACCGGCCGCCGCCGACGCGAGCGCGCACCCGATCGCCGCCGCCGCGAGCAGTCCCTGCAGCCGGGGCGGGACCGGCGAGGACGACCGCAGCAGCAGCGCCCCCGCGAGGCCGAGTGCCGTGAGCAGCAGCCCGCGAAGCGCGTCGCGCCCGAGCCCGCCCCACTGCAGCGCGCGCAGCCCCGGCTGGCTTCCCGCCGCGAGCGCCGCCGCCCGGCCGTGCAGCGCCTCGGCATTCAGGTGCCGCAGCCGCTGCAGGCTCCAGCCGCCCAGCACCGCGAGCAGCAGCGCCAGCAGCACGGCCGTGCCCATCCGCTCGGGCCAGGGCGCGCCGGCCGCGGCGGTCACCGCCGCCACCGTCGCCGGGCCATGGTCCGGGTACTGCGCCGCGCCCACCGGCAGCACGTCGAGCGCGAAGAGCTCCAGCAGCACGCCCAGCTGCAGTCCAGTCATCATGTCGCCGGCCAGGAGCCCCGCCACCGTGCCCGCCACCAGCGGCCGCGCGTACATCGCCTGCGGCACGCTCACCAGGTCGAGCGCCACGAAGGTGCCCCACGCCAGCAGCAGCAGGAGCGTGCCCGGGTCGAGCGGGCTCACGGCATCGATCCCAGCGGCACCGGCGTCGCCGTCGGCAGGTCCTGCCCGGCGATCTCCGCGCCCTCGGCCGACAGCTCGGTCAGCAGGCGGTGCTCCTCCGGGCTCAGGTAAACGTACGGCAGGCGCTCCACGCGCCCCGGCCGGTGGTGAATGCCGCCGAGGTTGATCCGGCGGACGACCGACGGCGCCGCGCGGTAGAGCTGCGCCGCTGCTTCCACGCTGCCCAGCAGCACCGCCGTGCGCCGGTCATCGGCGTCCCACGCGCGGACCTGCGCCCCGGCACTCGCCACCGTGGCGAACACCACCTCCAGGCCCTGCGGCACCGCCATCCGGTAGAGGTCCTGCTCCCACCCGCTCTTCGCCACCTCGTCGTCGGCCAGCACGAACCGCTGGATCCCGAGCGGCTGCCCCCACCCCACCAGCACCTGTCCATGGATCAACCGGTCGTCCACCCGGCAGAGCACCAGCGTCATGCCGAAACCTGGATCGCCTTCTCGCCGATCTCGACCGCGCGCGTCGCCGCCTCGTCGGGCGAGAGGTCGCGGTGGAATACGAAGTCGAGCAGCATCGCGAGGTTGACGCCCGTCACCACCCGCACGTTGGGACGCTCCCGCAGCCGCCGCAGTACCGCGAACAGGCACGAGCCGCTCGCCATGTCCACGAAGACGACCGTCGGCCCGGTCCCCACCGCCGCCGCCACCCGCGCCTCGAGGTCGCCCCGGTCGCAGCCCGAGTTGGACACCGGCGTCAGCGCGTCGGAAACCCCCGAGATCTGCGCCGTCGCGTCCATCAGGGCGCGCGCGAGGCCTCCGTGGCACACGATCACGCCGCGCAGCGGTTCACTCATAGTCTTCCTGGAGGTAGCCCTTGAGCCCGCGCTTCTCCTTCATCCGCTTGATGAGCCGCTCGTTGAACGCCGCCGCGACGTCCACGCCCGCGTACCGGAGCAGGTGCATCATCGCCACCACTTCCGACACCACGGTGATGTTCTTTCCCGGGTTGAGCGGCACCACCACCTTGGGGATGTGCACGCCCAGCACCTCCGTGGTCTGGTGCGCCAGGCCGGTGCGCTCCGTCGTGTCGCGCGCCGTCTCCCAGTCCTCCAGCTGCACCACCACCTCGATGCGCTTCTGCTGCCGCACCGCGCGCACGCCGAAGAGCGCCTGCACGTCGATGAGGCCGATGCCCCGGATCTCCATGTGATGCCCCGCGAGCTCGTGGCCCCGCCCGATCAGGATGTCGGTGCCGCGCCGCGTCACCTGCACCACGTCGTCCGCCACCAGCCGGTGCCCCCGCTCCACCAGGTCGAGCACGCACTCGCTCTTCCCGATGCCCGACCGCCCCACGAAGAGCAGGCCGACTCCATAGACGTCGGCCAGCGATCCGTGCAGCGTGGTGCGCGGCGCGAACGCCTCCTCCACCAGCGGCTTGATCCGGCGGTAGAACTCGGCGGTCTTGAGGCGCGACCGCAGCACCGGCACGCCCTTCTCGCGCGCGAGCTCGAGCAGCTCCGCCGGCACGTCAAGGCCCTTGGTCACGAAGACGCAGGGCAGGTCGAAGGTGAAGAAGTTCGAGAGGCGGAGGTGACGCTCGGTGGGCGACAGCGACGTGAGGTACGTGATCTCCGTCTCGCCCATCACGTGCAGGCGCTGCGGCGCGAACCGCCCGGTGTAGCCGGCCAGCGCCAGCCCCGGGCTCGCGACTTCCGGGTCGGGCACCGACCGGTCGAGTCCTACGTCGCCGGTCAGCGCCTCCAGCTGGAGCGGGTCATCCGGCCGCTCCAGGAAATCGCGCAGGCGGAGCATCAGCCCTCGGCTGCCTCGGTGCGCCGCGTCCGCCGCTGCCGGCCCGAGGCCGTTTCCAGCTGGCGCTTGAGCCGCTCCTCGGCGCGGTCGAGGGCGGTGCGATGGTCCGGTCCCTCGCCCCGGCTCACCAGCGTGTCGCCCCGGGCATCGAGCAGGCGCAGCTCCGCCAGCGACTGGGTTCCCTCCACGTCGAACAACACGGTGCAACTGATCGGCCGGATGGCGAGCGCACTCACCCGGTCGGCGATGGTGCCTGCGCGCTCCTGCAACGGTTCGGAAATCTCGCAGTGACGGGCCGTCACGATGGTCTGCACGAATCCTCCTGAGGTCAGCGGAAGTCGGTGCCTTTGATGAGATCCTGCAACTGCTCCTCGGTCTGTGCCGCGGCCGCGTCCCAGGTGAGCCGCTCCGCGTGCTGCCGCGCCTGCACGCCGAACCGGTCCACCACGCCGCGGTCGCCGGCCAGGGCCAGGTACTGCGTCGCCAGCGCCGCCGCGTCGCCATGCGGCACCAGCCATCCGGTCGTACCCGCGCGCACCGAGTCGCGCAGGCCCGGACTGTCGGAGGCGATCGACGGCGTGCCGCATGCCGCGGCCTCCATCACCGTGATGCCCCACCCTTCCTTGGGCGACGGAAACACGTTGGCCCATGCGCTGCGGAAGAGCCGCAGCTTCTCTTCCTCGCTCACGAACCCCAGGAACCGCACCGCGTCGCCCTGGCCGGTGTCGCGGGCCAGCTCCTGCAGCGACTCGAGATGATCGCCGCCGCCCGCGATCTCGAGCCGCAGGTCCGGCCGCTCCTGCCTCGCCAGGGCCAGCGCCCGGATGGCGAGGTCGACGCCCTTGTACCGCTTCAGTCTTCCAACATACACAAAGGTCGGATCGGCCGTCCGGCCCACCGCCGGGTCCGGCCGGTACCGGACGGAATCCACGCCCGGGTGGATCACCCGGATGTGGTGACCGTCCACGCCGCGGGCCACCAGGTCGTCCCGGGTGCTCTCGCTGATGGCGTGAAACCCCGCGCGGCGGTAGGCCAGCGGCAGCGGCTGTTCGGCCACCCACACCGTGGCCGCCATCGGCCACGCCGCCTCCTCGAACGCCGTGCTCCCGAACAGGTGCGGGATGATCGCGCAGAACGGCAGCCGGGTCATGCCCGCGAGGAACAGCGGCAGCTTGTTGATGTCCTCGCATACGACGTCGGCCCGCTCGGCCGTCAGTGCCCGCCGCACCGCGCCGCGCCCCTTGAGCGCGAACGTGTGCCGGCCTCCCGTGCGGTGCACCTCGATCCCCTGCACCATCTCCTGCGCTTCGCCGCCGACCCAGTTGGAGCAAACCAGCCGCACCCGGTGACCCCGCTGCACCAGCCGGCTGAAGATCTCGAAGAGGTGGATCTCGGCCCCGCCCGCCTGCGGATTGCGAATGTCCTGCCAGTTGACGAGCAGGATGTTCACAGGCGCCCGAGCGTATGGGCCACCCGGTCGAGCACCCCGTTCACGAAGGCCGGCGCCCGCGCCCCGCCGAACCAGTGCGCCAGACGCACCGCCTCGTCGATCGCCACCTTCGGCGGCACGTCGCCCGTGCGCAATTCGTGGATGCCCATCCGCAGGATGATCCGCTCCACCACGGCGATCCGCTCCAGCCGCCAGTTGTCGGTGGCTTCCTCCACCTCGCGATCGAGCACTTCGGCGTCGTCGAGCACCGCGCTGGCCAGCAGTTCCGCCCCGTCGAAGACCGCGGGCTCCGGCCCGGTGAGGCGGGCGATCCCCGTCGCCACCTCGTGCATCGGCGCCGACCCATGCAGTTCCCACGCGTACAGCATCTGCAGCGCCCGGGCCCGGCAGCGCGTTTCCCGGCGGATCATGGGCGCTCCCTCACCTGCCGCAGCACGTCCGCCAGTTCCAGCGCGGCGCTCATCGCCTCGTGGCCCTTGTTGCCCGCCTTGCCGCCCGCCCGCTCGGTCGCCTGCTCCATCGTGTCCACGGTGAGCACGCCGAACGCCACCGCCATCGCGTGCTGTACCGCCACCGCGCTCAGCGCGCGCGCCGTCTCGCCCGCCACGTACTCGAAGTGCGGCGTGTCGCCCCGGATCACGGCGCCGAGCGCCACCAGCGCCGCGTACCGCCCGCTCCCCGCCAGCTCCGACGCCGCCGCCCCGAGCTCGAACGCGCCCGGCACCCACACGATGTCGATCTCCTCATCGGTCATGCCCGCCTCATGGGCACACTCGAGCGCGCCGTCGAGCAGGCGGCGGGTGACCAGTTCGTTGTAGCGGCTGACGAGGACCGCCACGGGACCGACGTGGCGGCGCTCCCCGGAGAATTCTGGCACGATCAGTGGGCGAAAAGGTGGCCGAGCTTGTCGCGCTTCACGTCGAGATAGCTGCGGTTCTCATCGTTGGGACTGGTGATCAGCGGCACGCGTTCCACGATTTCGAGTCCATACCCGTCGACGCCGACGAGTTTCCGGGGGTTGTTGGTCATGATCCGGATCGAGGAGAGGCCGAGGTCGCGGAGGATCTGCGCCCCGATGCCGTAGTTCCGGAGGTCGGGCGCGAACCCGAGCTTCTGGTTGGCCGCCACCGTGTCCACGCCGGTGTCCTGCAGCTCGTAGGCGCGCAGCTTGTTGAGGAGCCCGATGCCGCGCCCCTCCTGGTCGAGGTACACGATCACCCCGTGGCCCGCCTCGCCGATCTGCCGCATCGCCGCGTGCAACTGGTCGCCGCAGTCGCAGCGCTTCGACCCGAACACGTCGCCGGTGAGGCACTTGGAATGCATACGCACCAGCACGTTCTTCTCGCCTTCCACGTGGCCCATCACCAGCGCCACGTGCTCCGCGCTGTCCACGTCGTTGCGGTAGCCCACGATGCGGAACTCGCCGAACGGCGTCGGCAGCCGCGCCTCGGCGAGGCGGTGCACCAGCCGCTCCGTGCGGAGCCGGTAGGCCACCAGCTGGGCCAGCGTCACGAAGGTGAGGTGGAGCTTCTCCGCCAGTTCCATCAGCTGCGGCCGCCGCGCCATCGAGCCGTCGGCGCTCAGGATCTCGCAGATGACGCCCGCCGGGTAGAGCCCCGCCAGCCGCGCGAAGTCCATGCTGCCCTCGGTGTGCCCTACGCGCTGCAGCACGCCGCCCGGGCGGGCGCGCAGGGGGAAGATGTGCCCCGGACGCCGCAGGTCGGACGGGATCGTGCGCGGGTTGAGCGCCACGTGGATCGTGCTCGAACGGTCGGCGGCCGAGATGCCCGTGGTCACGCCGAAGCGACGGTCGGCATCGATGCTCACGGTGAACGCCGTGCCCAGGTCCTCGGTGTTCCGCTCGGTCATCTGCGGCAGGCCCAGTTCGTCACAGCGTTCGCCCGGCAGGGCGAGGCAGATGAGCCCGCGGCCGTGCAGGGTCATGAAGTTGATCAGTTCCGGCGTCACCAGTTCGGCGGCGCAGACGAGGTCGCCCTCGTTCTCGCGATCCTCGTCGTCCGCGACGATGATGATCTTGCCGCTGCGCAGGTCCTCGATCGCCTGCTCGATGCTGTGCCGTGTCATGCCGCCTTCGTCATGCGGGACGGTTGCCCGGGAGCCGGGCCAGGTGCGGCCGCAGCATCCCTTCGACGTACTTGCCGAGCACGTCGGCCTCGACGTGCACCGCGTCCGCCGGGCGCCGTTCGCCCAGCGTCGTATGCTCCAAGGTAAACGGAATCAGCGAGATCTGGATCACGCCCGGTTCCGGTATGGCGTTCACCGTGAGGCTCACGCCGTCCACGGTCACCGACCCGAGCGGGACGCTCACCCGCGACACCTCGTTCGGCACCTTGATGTCGATCAGCCGGGCGTCCGCGTGCTCCTTCACGTGCAGCACCAGCCCCACGCCGTCGACATGGCCCTGCACCAGGTGTCCCCCCATCCGGTCACCCACCCGGAGCGCCCGCTCCAGGTTCACCCGCCGTCCTGCGACATATGTGCCGAAGGCCGTCCGGTCGAGCGACGTGGCAATGATGTGGGCGACGAAGCCCGCGTTGGCGAACCCCTTCACCGTGAGGCACGCCCCGTCGACGGCAATGCTCTCGCCCAGTTCCAGCCCCTTGTAGGGCGCGTCGATCACGAGTTCCAGCCCCTCGTCGTCGCGCCGCGCGCGCGACACCGTCCCGATGGCCGTGATCAGTCCCGTGAACATCAGCGGCGATCCACCACGAGCAGCGTATCCTCCCCCAGGGCGCGGCGCTCCACCACACGCCAGCGCGGCGCCAGTTCCAGCGACGTGCCCGGCAGGCCGGTGACGGCCGGGACCCCATCGCCGAGCCAGAGCGGGCTCTGCACCCAGTACAGGCGGTCCACCAGGTCCTCGGCCAGCAGCGCGCCGGCGAGCTGCCCGCCGCCCTCCACCAGCACGCTCTCGACGTCTTCCTCGCGCAGCGCGGCGAGCGCGGCGGCCAGCGACTTCGTCTCCCGCACATCCACGCCGGCGGTGGTGAGCGCCCCCTGCGCCGCACCAGTGCCCGGGGCCACGAACACCGTGGTCGGCGTCTCGCGCGCCGTGCGCGCCAGGGCCGCTTCGGTCGAGAGCTGGCTGCTCCGGCCGAACACCACTCGCCGCGGCGTGCGCCGCGGCACCACCGTGCCGCGCACCGTGAGCGACGGGTCGTCTACCCGCACCGTGTGGCTCCCCACCGCCAGCGCGTCGAAGCCCGCGCGCAGCCACTGCACCCACGCCCGTGCCTCCGGCCCGCTGATCCAGCGCGAGCGTCCCTCCCGGTCGGCGATGCGCGCATCCAGCGACGTGGCGAGCTTGAGCGCCACGTACGGCCGCCGTCGCGCGCCATGCGCGTGCAGGAAGGTCGCGTTCTGCGCCGCGGCCTCGCGTTGCATCAGGCCGAGCTCCACCTCGATGCCGTGCTGCCGCAGGTACGCGGCGCCGCCCGCCGCCTCCGTGTTGGGGTCCGCCACCGCCGCCACCACCCGCCGGATCCCCGCCCGCCGCACCAGGTCGGTGCACGGCGGCTGCTTCCCCTGATGCGCGCAGGGCTCGAGGGTGACGACCAGCGTCGCCCCGCGAGCCCC
>JAGGAG010000225.1 GCA_017889745.1 Gemmatimonadota bacterium
ATCATGGCCAGCGCGGGGCTCTCACCGATTCTTTCGGGGGTTACCTGCACCGCCCGCAGCTTGCCGCTGAATCCGAGGAATTGCGGCAGGACAAGGTTTGCACTGTCCCGCACGGGCGTGGAGTCGGAGGTGCCGGTCCGCCGGGGGGCGCTCATGCCGAGTGTGGTCGTAAGTAGCGTAAATGCAACGACAACCGTTGCGGTTGCCGATACGAGTCGCTGCGCCTTCCGGGTCCCCTTCACCTGCGTCATCGACACCCTTCCATCAAGTGGTGGCCCCCGAGAAGGACAAGATGCGGGCCGCGTCAACGGGAAGATAGGCCCTGAAAGCGCCGGGCGACACCCGCAAATCCTGGTGTCTATTTCTTCCTCTCCAGCGGGACCTGCCGCGAGGGATAGGGATAACCCTGCTGCAGGGCCAGCTCCATGCTGCGGTCACGGCCGTAGACGTCGGCGATGAAATCGACTCCGCCGTCTTCCCGCGGCACCGCCGTCTCGTACACCAGCCGGAGCGGCACTCCCTGCCCCAGCGTCACGTCGATCGGCTTGGGAGACGCCATCGCCTGCTTTATCCGTTCCTCCGTCCATGCCGAATCGGTGCGCAGGAGCCAGGTAGCCAGCGACGGCGCATCGGCCAGCCGGACGCACCCGTGACTCTCGGCGCGGTTCGCCTGACGGAAGGTGGACTTGGTCGGCGTATCGTGCAGGTATACGCCATATGGGTTGGGAAAGATGAACTTGACCGCGCCCAGCGCGTTCACGTCGCCGGGACGCTGTCGCACGCCGATCGAGTCGCCCACCAGCGCCAGGTTCTCCGGCGTGGCCGGCACGACCTCACCCTTCCGCACCAGCTCCATGCCCTGGCGCGTGAGGTACATCGAGTCGCTCAGCGCCTTGGGCACGATCTCGTCGCGGATGATCCGCGGTGGCACCCGCCAGGTGGGACTGAACACGATCATGTCGAGCGTGCCGGCGAGCTCGGGCGTCTCGTTTCGCCCGCGCCCGCCCACCACCACGTTCATCGCCACCGGCGGCGGGCCACCCGGTTGCATCACCCGCATCCGGAACTCGGGAATGTTCACCCGGACCCAGACGCTGTCGACCGGTGGCGCGGGCAGCGCCCGCATGCGCTCCATGGTCATGCTGATGGCGCGCACCGGCGTCTCGAAGGGTCTGCCCAGCCGAGCCGCGGTCTTCTTCGCGATGATGCCATCGGGCGGGAGGTTCTCCCGCTGCTGGAGCTTCTTGATCCCGCGCGCCAGCGTCGAATTGTAGATCGTGTCCGAGTCGGCCGGCGGCGCGGTGAGCGTGTCCGGGAGGTCGCCCAGGGCCACGAGAAGGCGGCGCAGTTCTGCCGCCCCGGCATAGCGCTGGCCAGGCGCCAGGCGGGCCGGCAACGGCGCGAGCATCATGAGCGCACTGTCGCCGGCGAGCCCGCGATAGCGCGCCAGCGCGGCCTGCAGCTGACGGTACGCCGGGCCGCGATCCTCCAGCTGGAACAGCACCAGGGCCGGTTCGGCCGACATGCGGACGGTGGTGATGACCTCGCCCACGTCCATCGGCGCGCGCCGCACCGTCAGGATGCCCTTCCCGATGTTGACGGTGTCATCTACCCAGCGAAGCCGGGCCCGGGCATAGCGCATGGCGGCCACGTAGCGGATCGCGTCCACCGCGAGCCGCGCATCGAACGCAGCGAGCTCGGCGGCACTCCATATGACATCGTGCCGCCTCTCGAGCAGGGCCAGCAAGCTGTCGTGCACAGCCGCGTTGAAGTCGGCCGGGTCCAGCCCGTGAGCGTCGAGCGCCAGGAGCCGCTGCACCAGCGCCCTTGTCGCCGCGGTAGGCTGGCCCAGCGAATCGAGGAAGAGCGGCTGCCAGCCGTTGGCCTCGTACAGCCCCTTGAGCACGGCCCGGGCATCACTCACGTCCGACCAGCGCATGGCGTCGAACCGGCGCGCTGACGCGCGCTCCCGCAGGTACACGGCCATGGTGGGGTCGGGCGGCGCGAGTGGCGCGGCGGGGCCCTGCGTGGCGGTGGCCGGGGCAGCAACGATCAGGAGGAGAGCAACGAGGCCCGGAATCACGGCGTCAGCGCGGATACGGATAGCCCTTCTGGAGCAGGCGGTTGAGCCTGTGATCGTGACCGTAGATGTCGCTGTAGAAAAATACCTCACCGCTCTCCCGCGCAACGGTCGTCCCATACACAATGAACACCGGGATTGGCCTCGACAGCATCACTGTCTGGGGCACTCCAGCCGTCATCGCCGCAGCGATGCGTTCCGGCGTCCACTCCGGCTGGTCTCGCAGCACGAACCGGGCGAGCGCCACGGCGTCTTCCACCCGCACGCAACCATGGGAATAGTCCCGCCGCGGCTCCTCGAAGTAGCGCCTGGACGGCGTGTCGTGCAGGTACACCGACAGTGCGTTTGGCAGCATGAACTTCACCCCGCCCAGCGAGTTCCACGGACCGGGCGTCTGCCGCGCCCGCACGCCCGCGCCGATCGCGGCGACATTCGCCGGCGTCGGCCGCACCACGCTGCGGCCCCGCAGCAGTTCGATGTGCTCACTGGCGAGCCACCCCGGGCTGGCCAGCGCGTTGGGCCGGATCTCCTTCCGCATGATCGACGCCGGCGCGTCCCAGTAGGGACTGAACACCAGGTACGTCATGTCGGCCCCGAACACCGGCGTCTCGGTCTTGAAGGCCTGTCCTACCACCACGTTCATGCTGAGGACGCTGGCCTCGTCGTCGGCCATCGTGCTGAACGCATGCAGGCGGAAGGCCGGCACGTTCACGATGATGGGGGGCGCGGTGAACTGCCCGGGCATCCAGCGCCACCGTTCCAGCGTGAGCTCGATCTGGCG
>JAGGAG010000226.1 GCA_017889745.1 Gemmatimonadota bacterium
CAACCGCCTCCACGTGTATCGCGTGCGTCGGACAATGGCTCACGTACGTTCCGTCCACCGGCGACCACTGGTGCACTGGCGCCACCACGTGTGCCTTGCCGTCGGTCCCCATGGAGAACACCTCAGGCGCCCACAGCGCGCAGGCCCCGCACCCCACGCACTTCTCGGATTCCACCGCGATCCTTACCGGACGCCGCGGATGAATCCCCGGTCCCAGGAACTCCAGGGATCCCACCAGGTCCAGCGCCGCCGACATCGAACGGTACCCTTCCTCGATCAGCTCCTCCGTCCGGTCGAACGCGAACATCGAGATGTGCCCCACCCGCGGCTGCACCAGCATCAGCGGCGGCCACTGCCAGAACCGCAGCCCCTCGGCGCTCTGCGCCTGCATCACCATCTCCAGCCCCCGGATGTACGTCGCCGCGAATCCCTGCGACTCCGTGTCGCTCCGCTCCAGGTCGAATGGCCCGAGTGGATTGAGGTTTACCGCGATGATCGGCCCCGGTCCCGCCGTCGCCGCGATACGGAGCGGCAGGTTCTCCACCACGGCACCGTCCACGTAGTACCGCCCCCGGATCAGCCTGGGCGGCAGGATCCCAGGCAGTGCACACGACGCGAACACCGCATCCGCCACCGGCACGTCATCGAGTCCTGGCAGGCCCCACAGCACTTGCGCGCCCGAGTTGAGGTCCACGGTATTAACCAGCAGTTGCCGCGGCAGGTCGCCGAACGTCAGGGTGCCCACGAGCCCGTTCAGGAGCAACTCCAGTGGCTCGCGCCGGTATACCGCGGGGGCGTGCATCCGGCGGAGCGCCATGTCCGCATGCGCCACCGCGAACACGTGGCGGCGCTTCACCTGTACTGCCCGCGCGCGCATCTCGGCCACCGACATGCCGGTGGCCCAGGTGGCCGCCACCATGGCGCCCATGCTCGAGCCCACCACCAGGCTCGGAACCAGCCCGCGCTCCTCGAGGGCCATCAGCACGCCAACGTGTGACAGCCCTTTGAGGCCGCCGCCACTCAGTACCAGTTTGAACTCGGTTTGGGGCATGCTGGAACCTAGCAAGGGAGTGCGATCCGACATCCATGGCAAGCTCGACGTCGCGTCGTGTCCGGCTCTTGGCAGGTACCGTGTTCCTGGTACTTCCCCTCATTGTCGCGGCCATCCTCGGTGAGCTCGCCGTTCGCTGGCGGGAGGGCCGGCGCACTACACCGCCAGGCACCATGCCGACCATCTTCTACCTCCACGAACGCCTGCGTCCCGCGCTGATTCACAATCGCGACTACTTCGGCTGGGTTCATACCGACTCCCTCGGCATGCGCGGTCATCCTGTCGCCGTCGCGAAGACGCCGGGTCGGATCCGCATCCTCGCCGATGGTGGTTCGACCACGTTCGACGCGACGGTCACCGCCGACGACAGCACCTGGCCCGCCCAGCTCGAACGCCTGCTCGTGACCCGGCGAGGCGCTGGCTCGGTCGAGGTCATCAACGCCGGTGTGCCGGGCTACGCAGTGATTGACAACCTCATCCGCCTGCAGTCGGAGCTCTACCGGTTGAAGCCTGATGTGATCATCCTGCTGCAGGGGCACAACGACCTCAACTACGCGCTGATCGACGCTCCTCCCGGCGACCCCGACGCGCCCCGTGAGCGCCCGCCGACGACGCCGTGGGCCCTCTGGCTCGCGCGCCACTCGCTCCTTTACGGCAAGCTCAAGGCGGCGTGGCGCTCCCGTGCCGCGACCTGGGCGTCCGGCACTCACGGTTCCGCCGGCCGCGATCCCGCTCGTGTCGACTCCGCCATCGCCCGGGCAGTGGAGCGTTTCCGCCGCGACCTCACGTCGTACGTGCTGATTGCGAAGCAGGGCGGTGCCCGGGTCGTCTTGCTCGAACCGGTGACGGTTTCGGGCGCGCTCGCGTCGCCACGCGACTCGGTTGAGCGTGCGGTGTGGGAGAATGCCTTCGCGGGCGTTCCCGCCGATGTCGTGTTCCAGGGCTATTCCGGGTACCGGCGGGTGCTGCGCGAGGTGGCGGCGGAACAGGGTGCGGTGCTCATCCCGACGGGCACCTGGGGTATTGAGGGTGCGGTGTTCTACGACCATGGTGATCCGATCCACCTCGTCGACGAAGGTGCAAGGCGCCTGGCGGAGCACCTCGCGGACGCGCTTGATTCACTCGGGCTGCTGCAAGCGCATCACTGATGGTTCAGGACGGCGATCCATTTCGCCGCGCGTACCAGGTTCCCAGTTCATCGACCGCATGCACCGAGTAGTCACGATCGAGCATCGCCCGCAACCCGGGTGATTGCCTCGAGATCATTGCGTCGTAGGTCGGCTCCGCGAAGATGAACATCGGCGGCTCACTCACCAGTTCCGATTCCAGTCGCTGCCAGATCACCGGCGGCTGGAGCTCCCATGCCCAGCCATGCACGCTGCTCGCCGACGCCCGGCGCGAAAGGGTATGAATCAGCGGGTCCCCGAACACGTAGATCGGACCTGCCACCGCGTCGTCCTCGCGCAGGAACGCCGTCGAGTGCCAGATCTGTTCGTACCGCGGACTCACCGCCCGCTGGAATGCGTGATCCTCGGCGGACGCGAGGCTGGAGTGCACCACGAGCCGGCGCGCCTTGCCGGCCCAGGAGCCCGCGGAGGGCATTGCGGCGAGCGCCAGGATGCAGGCGGCCGCTCGCACCAGCCCCCGCGGCGCGAGCCTGTCGCCGGCGGCCGCGAGCAGCCCTTGCACTCCTCGGACGGCCAGGATGCCGAGCGGGGTTATGAGCATCAGGAAGTCGAACTCCCACCCGGCAAATGGCTCGGTCATGATGCTCAGGGCGCCGGTGATGAGCCACACCAGCGCCA
>JAGGAG010000227.1 GCA_017889745.1 Gemmatimonadota bacterium
TTCGTGATCTCGTTACCCAGATCGTTGGTGATGCCGTGCTTGCCCTCGGCGCCGAAGGTGAAGACGTTCCAGGTGAAGAAATAGACCTGAATGCCGCGGTCGGCGGCCTGTTGCATGACCCAGCGCCAGAACTCGATCTTCTCGTCAATGGTCATGCGCTTCACCACCTCGTGGTCGGCGAGCATGGCGGGTCGGACCATGTCGTTACCCGCAAAGCCAAAGGTGTCATCGAGCTTGGCGCGAGTGCGCCAGACATCATTCAGCGCGACCTCGGGGAACTCCGGCACCTTCACCAGTGAGGGAAAAGGATGGAGGCTCCAGAGCGAGAGCACGTTGTAGCGGTGACGCGCCATCACATCGAGGAACGTCGTCCAGAACTCACGCTTCCACATCTCCGGGATGTTCGCCTGCGCGGCATCGGAGCAGCAGGTGTAGCTCGGCGTGCGCAGATCGAGCGGAATATTGAACTTGATGCCGCGCCGCGCGATGTGCGGCGTGTGGTCGGAGTCCTTCAGCGAGTCGAGCGTGCCCGTGCGAATCGCCTCCGCAATATCCAGCCCTCCATACATCGCGCCGGTTTCATCGGCCCCGCGCACCGTGATGACGCGGCGGCCGCCGTCGTCCTGCACACGGATGCTGTAACTCTGCGAGGTGGCATTGCCCTCCTTCCCGGCGGTGAGCTCAATGCGAGTCGCACTGGCGCCATTGCCCAAAATCATGCCGCACGCCACGGCCTCACGACGAATCTCCTCCACTGCAAACTTGCCCGGTCCGCCAGTCGCAGGCTCGTTCACCAACTCAAAGCTCCCGGCCAGCGCGGCCAGCGGCACGAGCAGCAGGGCGGTGAGGAGGAAGAGGGTGGGTTTCATGGTTATTCCTTTTGCTGTCAGTTGGTTCGTCAGCTCCAGTCATTAGAGATCATCGCAGCGAGATGTTCCACTCACTGGAAATTGGCAGATCGGTCTGCGCCTGCGGAAGGAGTCTGACGCTTCGACGAATCAGAAGCCCGAAGGAAAAAGGAAGTCAGAGAGAGTCTCTCATTTCCCCCGGGGGAACAGGTCGAGCCGCTTCACAGGAACTCCGCCGATCTCCAGGCGCACCCGCCGGGCGGTGACCGGGTCGATCCTCTTCGCGAAGATCGTCCCGTAGACCGCGCCGCGGTAGACCGTCCTCCACGACCCGTCGTCACCGGCGGCCTGCAGCTCAAAGGGCTTCCCCTGTCCCCGCCGGTGGCCGGGATTCTCGATGATGAATTCGATTCGGTCGAAGGTCTCCAGGCATCCGAGGTCGATCTCGCCGCCATCCATCGCCTTTCCGGCGACGAGCGATCCTGCAGAGACGGCTGCCCGGGCGAAGGGCTCCACCGATCGATCGTACTCGAGCTTCAGGATCTCGTCCGGCCGCTCGCCCTCACCGGTCAACCGCGTCGACCGCACCAGCCGGGCCGGCACCGGCGGCGGCTCTGGTCGGCCGCCGAGCCCGTGGGCGTACACCACCTCGTCCCGGAACACGCAGCCCGGCCAGGGACCCGCGCGCACGCCGGTCAGGCTCTCGCCGTACCGGGCGAGCCACGGGCCCGTCGCCGGCCCGGGGACAGGCAGGCCGTCGAGCATCGGCGGGAGGCCGAACAGCCAGTTCCGGTCGGCGCAGGCGACGGAGACCATGGTGCGGATGCGGCTCTCCGGGGTCGAGAGGTCGACGATGTCCCGGCGCCGGTCCTCCGGCTCGATCCGCAGGGACCGCACCTTGCCGTCCCGGTACACGCACTCCACCATCGCACCGCCGGCCGCGCGGAGCCTGAAGGACACGTCCCAGTCCTCGGGCCAGGCGGGCAGGAGGAAGATCCGCCTCCCGTCGCTCTGGAGCAGCATGCTCTGGAGGGCGTTGGCCGAGTTGGCGCCGTGGTCGTTGTCGGGGGTGTAGTCCATTTTCGTCTCCCAGAACGCCGGGAACCGGGGGCGGGGGCGGTCCGGGAACGTCGCGTCGGGATCGATGTTGTCGGTCCAGTGGATGAACCGGTCCTCGAAGTTGATCGACGTCAGCCGGGCGGTCTCGCGGGCCAGGCCGAGGTAGGCCGCCTGCACGGGCGCCGCCTGCCAGCCCCCCGTCTCGACGGCCTGGCCGTCGGCGGTGCCGTCGAGGCTCACCGTGCGCAGGTGCATCGACTGCCGAGCGGCGGCGAGGAGCCCATCGTTCCCCAGCCAGACCTGGCGGAAGGGATACACCGAGTACATCTCCGGGCTCTCGCAGATCTCCCGGCCCGGCGCGTATTCCTCGCCGACGGCCAGGAGGTCGACTCCCAGGATCCGGCGCAGCGGCACTCCGGGGAGCGCGGCGAGGAGCTTCGACCATCGCTCCCGGCGCTCATCCCCGATCTCGAAGCCGAGGAGCTTCTGCAGGAGGAAGCGGAGGCCGCCGATTTCGGTGCAGGGATTCGTCACCGGCTGGTAGGTCTCGACCGCCGCCGCTGGTGCCATCACCATCCTGCCCCGCCCGTCCCGTCGGGGGAACTGCAGCTCGTAGAACCGGGTCGCCTCGTCGGCGCAGGGCAGGAGGACCTCATCGAGGAAACGGCGGTCGGTCGTGTGCTCGTAGTACTCGCACATGATGGCCGGTAGCTCGACAGTGGCGAGGAAGTGGTAGCGCAGGTGCTGGGGGACGGCGTCCCAGTCGAACGCTCCCACGTCATGCCACCAACTGGCCTCCATGATGAACGCCCCATCGTGGCCGAAGATCTTCCGGCACCGGTCGCGGCAGACGTCGAGGCCGCCGCGGACGAACTCCATCCCCGGCAGCAGCGTGTCGTAATCCCCCCGGGCGGCCATGGCCCAGTAGGGGTGCCGGGTGTTCTGC
>JAGGAG010000126.1 GCA_017889745.1 Gemmatimonadota bacterium
CGGCTCTTGTGATAGAGGCGCACGGCCCGACGGAACGGGCCGCTCTCTCCGCCACACCCCACCACGACGAGCAGCGATGCCACGACGAGGGCCGGCGCAGCGCGGCGCGGCAGTCCTGTCGCGAAGAAGGCCTCCAGGGCCAGGAACAGGACGGCGACACCCAGGGGCCACTGGAACCACTCGACATGCTGCGGCACGCGCTGCGTGCCGAGCGGCCGTTCCGCGATGCGGCGAATGGACGCCACCAGTTCCTTGCGGGCTGTGCGGTCGTCCCACCGGGCATAGGCGCCGCCCGACGTCTCGGTGATGCGGCGCAGCGTCTTTTCATCGAGGCGGGACTCCGCCGGCCGACCGATGTTGTCGAGGTGCCAGCGACTCGCGGAATCGCCGGGCGCGCGCGGGTCGGCGGGGACAAACCCGCCCGCCGGCGTGCCGATACCGAGCGCGAAGACGGGAATGTGCGCCTCGGCCAGCTGCTCCAGCGGGCGATCGAGGTTGCCCTCGCTGCGCTCGCCGTCGGTGAGCAGCACGATGGCACGATGACCGTCGCCGCCTTCGTGCTCGAAGACGGTGCGCCCCACGTTGAGTGCCGCCGACAGGTCGGTACTGGGATCGTCGATCGCGGTGGGCGATGCGGCATCGAGGAACCGGTCGAACACGGCGTGGTCGCTGGTCAGGGGCAGCTGGAGGAAGGCCGCACCGCCGAAGATGACGAGGCCCACGCGGTCGCCGGGAAGCTGGTCGGCGAGGTCCTTCACCCGCGCCTTGGCACGATCAAGCCGGGTGCCATCGGCGTCCTGCACCAGCATCGAGCGGGACAGGTCGAGCGCCACCAGGAGATCGCGCCCCGAGCGGCCGGAGCGGGTGTCGTTCGCGCCGCCCTGGGGCCGGGCGAGCGCCAGGAGCCCGGCGGCGAGCGCGAGCGCGCGGAGCAGCGCGTGGATGCGGCGCGCGCGCGGATCCACCCGCAGGCCGGTGCGCGCGAGCACGGCAGGATCGCCCAGCGAGTGGAGCGCCGCCGCTCGCGCCGCCTGGGCATGACGGATGAGCCACGTCGCGGCGAACGGCAGCGCCAGCAGCAGGATGAGCACTCCCGGGTCGGCGAAGATCATGGAACCGTCCGAAGCCAGGTGGAGCTGAGCAGGCCCTGCAGCCCGAGGAGCAGGAGCCCGAACCCGAGCACAACCGGAAAAAGCTCACGGTGATCACGCACTTCACGGATCGGCACCTCGGTGCGCTCGAGCGGGTCGATGGCGCGCATGACGCTGTCGAGGGCGGCGGGATCGCTGGCCCGCGCAAAGGTGCCGCCGGTACGCTCGGCCACGCGCCGCAGGGTCTCCTCGTCGCGCCTGGACAACTTGGCCGCGCGGGTACGTACGCTCCATACGCCATTGAGGTCGTAGGAAGTCGTGTCGGCCGCGGTGAGGCCGATGGCATGCACCCGGATGCCGAGCGCCCGCGCCATCTCGGTGGCCTGGGGCAGCGTGGGGGAGCCGGTGTTGTTGGCGCCGTCGGTGATGAGCACCACGGTGCTCGACGCCGCGGGGAGCTGCTTGAGCTGGTTGATGCTCACCGCGAGCGCGGTGCCGATGGCCGTGCCGTCGGGCAGCTGGCCGATGTCGGTCAGGTCGAGCATGCGCCCGATCAGGCTCATGTCGGCGGTGAGCGGCGCCTGCAGAAAGGCCTTCCCCGAGAAGATGACGAGCCCCACGAGGTCGCCCTCGCGCCGGGCCACGAAGTCGCGCAGCGTGGAGCGCGCCACCATGAGGCGGTTGCCGGGCTGGAAGTCGGTGGCCTTCATGCTGCTCGAGATGTCGAGCGCCACGATGATATTCCGTGAGCGAAGCCGGATCGGTTCCTTGCCCGCGTCGAGCTGCGGGCGGGCGAGGGCCAGGACCAGCAGGGCCGCACCGGCACACTCGAGCCACCGAGGCAGCGTCGCCAGGCGGGCGCGCGGGGTACGCGGAAGTCCCTCCAGAACGCCGGCCGACACCCAGGCGATGGTACCGTCGCGGCGACGCTCGTCGCGCCGCCGCAGCCACAGGCGCAGCAGCGGGATGAGCAGGAGGAGGAGCAGCCAGGGGCTGGCGAAGCGCATCAGCCGTGTTCCCCGGGCGAGGCCCAGGCATCGATGACGGAGCGCGCGCCCGCCGCGTAGGCCCGGGCCGTCCCCGCATCGGGGGAGACACCGGCGAACTTGACCAGGTCGGCGTCACCGAAGAGCCGGGCGGTTCCGTGCCAGGTGCCGTTGGACCGGCGGGTCGCGAGCACGTGGAGCAGCTCGGTGGAGGTCTGGGCCGCGTGCACCCTGGGGTCGATCGACTCGAGGTACTCCCGCATCACCGCCGCAATCGCCTCGTAGTACCGTGCCATCTCGCCCCGTTCGGCCCAGCCTTCCCGCTCGATGCGGCTCAGCGCGGCGCGGGCGGCGTCGGCCGGGGACGCCGCGGCGGCTACAGCCACAGGAGCGGCCGCTGGCGCCGGGCGGCGCGCGAGCCGGCGGCGGGCAAACCAGAGGAGCCCGGCCGCGGCGGCGAGCGCCGCAACGACGAGCAACGGATCGACCCGCTGTTCGGGAAGCTGGTCCCGGATGTCCTTGAGGGCCGGGTTTCCGGCGGGCAGTGACGGTACCACGTCGATGGAGAGCGGCTCACTCTCCAGCGGGAAGCCGCGGTCATCAGGGGTGGCCTTGACGATGACACGCAGCGGCGGAATACGAAGGCGGCCGGTGCGGAGGAATGCCAACTTCACGTTGCCGATGAGCAGCGTGCGATCCTGCTGGTGCTGCAGGGAATCGACGCCGACCACGCGTGCGCCGTCGGGAAGCCCTTCGACCACCACCGGCACGGGGCTCGCGAGCGTCTGCTGCGGACCGATGTGGATCCGGGCATGCAGCACCACCACCTCGCCGAGCTTTACACTGTCGCGGTCGAGCTCGAGGCCGAAGTGCTGGGCATGCGCGTGAGTGGCCGATACCGCCAGCCCGAGCATCGCGAGGAGTAGGCAGCGCATCCGGGTCAGCGGCGGGCGCGGCGACGGAAGAAGGCCACGAGCGGCTCCGCGAAGTCGCCCGACGCATCGAGGCGCACCAGCTCGGAGCCACTCGCGTACAGGTCGTGGGCCAGCGTTTCGTCGAACCGGGCGCGGCGCTCGGCCACCTGGTTCCGCACCGCCGCACTGGACGCATCCACCGTCACGATGGCCCCGCTCTCCGGATCGCGCAGGCGCAGCAGGCCCACGGCCGGGAGTGCCTGCTCGATGGAGTCGCGAAGCTGCATGCAGATGACCTCGTGCTTCCGCGCCAGCCTCGCCAGCGGCAGCTGGTATCCCGAGGTGTAGAAGTCGGAGAGGATGACGAGCACCACGCGGCGCGGCAGCAGCGGCTCCAGCGCATCGAGCGCCGCGGCGAGGTCGGTGGTGGATCCCTCGGCGCGGGCGGCAAGCAGTTCGCCCAGCACGCGCAGGGCGTGCCGGCGCCCCTTCTTCGGCGGCACCATGCGGCCCAGGCCGTCGCTGAAGAAGGCCGCCCCGACCCGGTCGTTGGCGTGCGCGGCGGTGAGGGCGAGCACCGCCGCGACCTGCGCCGAGAGCTCCGACCGGGTACGCCGCCGGCTGCCCACCTGGGCCGAGGCGCTCTCGTCGACGAGCAGGAGGACCGTGAGCTCCCGCTCCTCGTGATGCCGCCTCAGGTAGGTGACACCGAGCCTGGCCGTGACGCGCCAGTCGATGCTGCGGACGTCGTCGCCAGGCTGGTACTCGCGCACGTCCTGGAACTCGATGCCCCGCCCGCGGAAGGCGCTGGCGTAGTCGCCGGCGGAGAGGTCGCGCACCAGCCGCCGGGTCGCGAGTTCGAGTCGCCGCACCTCATCGGCGATCTCGTCGGTGATCATGGAACGGCGATCTGCCCCAGGATGCGCTCGACCATCTGGTCCGTGGTGACGTTATCGGCGTCGGCGCGGTAGGTGGGCACGATGCGATGGCGCAACACGTCGGTGGCCACCGACTTCACGTCCTCGGGAAGGACGAACGCGCGGCCGGCCAGGAAGGCGTGCGCCTTGGCGGCGCGAATGAGGAAGATCGCAGCCCGGGGCGAGGCGCCGAAGGCGATCAGCGGGGTGAGTTGGGGCAATCCGGCGTCGGCCGGCCGGCGGGTCGCGGCCACCAGGTCGAGCACGTACTCCTTGATCCGGCCATCCACGTGGACGCGCTCGACACCCTTGCGGGCGCGCAGGATATCGTCGGCATGGAGCACCGGCCGCGCCGTCGGCGGCGCGCCGTCGGTCATGCGGTCGAGCATGGCGCGCTCATCGGGGCGGGCGGGATACGTCACCACCAGCTTGAAGAGGAAGCGGTCGACCTGCGCCTCGGGCAGCGGGTAGGTACCCTCCTGTTCGATCGGGTTCTGGGTGGCCAGTACCAGGAAGAGGTCGGGCAGGTGGATGGTCTCACCGCCGATCGTGACCTGGCGCTCCTGCATCGACTCCAGCAGGGCCGACTGCACCTTGGCGGGCGCGCGGTTGATCTCATCGGCGAGCAGGATGTTGGTGAAGATCGGGCCGCGCTGCACCGTGAACTCGCTGGTGCGCTGGTTGTAGATCATGGTGCCGAGCAGGTCGGTCGGCAGCAGGTCGGGCGTGAACTGGACCCGGCGGCAATCGGCCTCGATGGTCGTGGCGATGGTCTTGACCGCGAGGGTCTTGGCCAGCCCCGGCAGGCCCTCGAGCAGAATGTGCCCGTCGGCCAGGAGACCCAGGAGCAGCCGCTCGAGGAGGACATCCTGCCCGACCACGACACGTTGCGCCTCGGCCAGCACGCGACGCACACCCTCACTCTCGGCGGTGATCTCGTCGGTGCGTGCGGCGGCGGAGCCCGCAGTGAAGGAGGCGAGCTCGGGGGACAGCGCGTCGGTCATTGGCCGGTGCTCACTCGGAATCAGGGGACAGGAAGGAAAGGGGCAGGCGCCCGGCGGAGCAAGGGGCTCAGGCGTCCCTGAGCCTGTACCCCACACCGGGCTCGGTGATCAACAGCCGGGGCCGCGCCGGGTCCGGCTCGATCTTGTGCCGCAGCTGGGTGACGTAGACCCGGAGCGCCTGCGTCTGCGGGTTGTGAGAGCCCCAGACCTCGAGCAGGAGTTGCCGGTGGGTAAGCACCTTTCCGGCATGCTTCACCAGAACCGCGAGCAGCTTGTACTCGGTGGGCGTGAGGTGCACCTCGGCCCCGCCCACGGTCACGGTGCGGCGGGCAAGGTCGACGCGCAACGCGCCGGTCTCGAAGAGTTGCGGCGCCTCGCCACCGCCCGCCCGATGGCGCAGCGCCACCCGCATGCGCGCCAGCAGCTCTCCCACGCTGAAGGGCTTGGTGAGGTAGTCGTCGGCTCCGGCGTCGAGCGCCGCGATCTTGTCCTGCTCCTGTCCCCGGGCGGAGAGGACGATGATCGGGGTGGTGGTCCATTCGCGCAGCTGCCGCGTCGCGTCGAGCCCGTCACCGTCGGGCAGGCCCAGGTCGAGCAGGATGACGTCGGGGTTGCGGCCAGCCGCCTGGGCCAGGCCCTCGCGCATGGTGCCCGCCTCGACCAGGCGGAAGGCATGGGTGCCGAGTGCGGCGCGGAGGAACCGGCGCATGGCGGGATCATCTTCGACCAGGAGCACGAGCGGGCCGTCGGTCACCGGGCCTCGTCCTCGATCAGTTCTTCTGCGGCCGGGTGAGGCGGGGGTCCGTCCTGCGGAATGGTGAAGCGCATCAGTGTTCCGCCGCCCGCCCGGTGCTCGGCCCAGATGCGGCCTCCGTGCGCCTGCACGATCCCGCGGCAGATGGTGAGCCCGAGCCCCACCCCTCCAACGGTATCGCCCTGCGGCGCGCGGTAGAACTTCTCGAAGATCTTGAGCTCGTCGCCTGACGGGATGCCCGGCCCACGATCGGCCACGGTCACCGTCACCTCGCCGTTGCGCGCGCTGGCCGAGATGTCGATGGGGCTCCCCGCCGGCGTGTACTTGGCCGCGTTCTCCAGGAGGTTGATGAACACCTGCTCGAGCAGGATATCGTCCACCGACACCAGCGGGAGGCCGGGCGGCAGGCTGGTGGTAACCGGGTGATCGGCCAGGCGCGCATCGAGCCGGATGAGCGCCACGCCGACGATTTCCTCGAGTGGGACCCATTGCTTCTGCACTGCAAGCGCCCCGCTTTCCACCCGGATCATGTCGAGCAAGTTGGCCACCAGGCGGGTCATGCGCCGGGACTCGTCGAGAATCGTCTCCGCGAGCTCGCGACGAGTATCCGCCGACAACGCAGGACCTGTCTCGAGCAGGCTGCTCGCCGCGCCCTCGATGCTCCCGAGCGGCGTCCGAAGGTCGTGCGAGAGCGAACTCAGCAGGCTGGTGCGGAGGCGCTCCGCCTCCACTTCCATGCGGCTGGCCTGGTTACGCTCGGCGAGCGCGGCGCGCTCGAGCGCCACCGCGGCCTGGCGTACGAACGACTCCAGCTGCTGCCGGCGTTCCGGGTCCACCACATCCTGGGCATCGCGCGGTTCCACCCGCACCACGCCGAATACCCGGTCCGAGGCCTGCAGCGGCAGGTAGAGCGCGGGCGAAGCGGGAAGTGTGCTTGTGCCAAGGCCGGCCATCTGCCCGTGCTCGAAGGCCCAGCGCGCGACGCCGTCGCTCATGAGCGCGCTGTCGTCGCCCAGCAGGAACACGACGCGCCCGGCGAAGGCGTCCTCGATATGGCGCGCCGCCGCCGCGGCGATCTCCGGCGGCTCCCGCGCGGCGGTCATCTCGCGACTCAGCGCAAACGCGCTCGCGGTGCGCTGCTCGCGGGCCCGCGACGCATCGGCCTGCTCGCGTATCCTTCCGGTGAGTCGGCTCATGATGATGGCGATGGCCAGCATCATTCCGAACGTGAGCGTGTACGTGATGTCGTGGACGGCAAAGGTGTAGTACGGCGGTACGAAGCAGAAGTCGAAGAGGGCGATGCTGAGCACCGAGGCGAGGAGCGCCGGGCGCTGCCGCACGCGCGACCCCACAACCACCGCCGCCAGCAGGTAGAGCATGGCGATGTCGGTGGTGCTGAGCACCGACCGGAGGGCGAGCCCGACCGCCGTGGCCAGGGCGACGATGCCGACAGCCCAGGCATACTGCGCCGGCGGCGGCGGACGCCGGAACGGCGCCGGCGGCTGGGATTCGTCAGCATCGCCCGTGATCACGAACACGTCGATACTGCCACTCTTCTCCACGAGTGCGTGGAGCAGGGAACCGCGAAGCCGGGCGCGCAGCCCCCCTCGCTGAGGCTTCCCGACGATGAGCCGCGTGACGTTGCGTTCCTGCGCCCAGGCCATGATCTCGCCCGCCACGCTCGCCCCGCTCAGCGTGATGGTCTCGCCACCGAGTTCCTCGGCGAGGCGGAAGGCACGCACGATGGCTTCACGGGCGTCCTCACCAACCTGACCAGGGACCTCGACGAAGACGGCCGTCCACTGGGCCTGCAGTCGTTCCGCCATCCGGCGGGCAGCGCGGATGAGGCGCGGCGCGGTGGGATCGGGACCGATGCACACCGCCAGGCGGTCGGTCGCGGCCCAGGTATCCCGGATCCCCTGGCTCCGCATGTAGCCGCGCATCTGGGCATCGACACGGTGCGCCGTCTGCCGCAGCGCCAGTTCCCGGAGGGCAATGAGGTTGCCCTCGCGGAAGAACCGCTCGAGGGCGCGGCTCGCCTGCTCGGGCACGTACACC
>JAGGAG010000127.1 GCA_017889745.1 Gemmatimonadota bacterium
GATCATCACCATTGCCCTGGGGCTCGCCGCGGCCGCCTACCTCGCGATGGTCATCATTGTCGCGAGCGGTGACTAGCTTGCCCCGATGACCGACCTGCGTGCGATCCTCCGGGAGGGACTCGCCAGTGCTTATGCCATCGAGCGCGTCGATCCGCGCTATGCGCCGCGCCGGCCGGGACCGGCGGCCGCGCCCGCTTCCATCCTCCGTTCGGCCTTCAGGCTGTCCATGTCGCGCCCGATCGTGGCCACCGCGAGCGTCCGGTCGCCCCGCATGTAGCTCACCCGGCAATCCCGCCCGCGGAGCGTTCCCTCGATCTCCACCGAATCCCACTTCTCCGCGTGACCCACATAGTTGATCGCCACGTCGTAGTGCTGGCTCCAGAAGAACGGCACCGCGTCGAACCGTACCCTCCGCCCCAGCATGTTGCTGGCCGCCACCTGGCCCTGCCGCTCGGCGACCACCCAGTGCTCCACCCTGATGCGCTCGCCCGTGTGCGGGTCCGGCCACCGCGCGATGTCACCGGCCGCGAACACTCCCGGCTCCGACGTCTCCAGGTGCTCGTCCACGCTGATCCCGCGGTCCACCTTGAGCCCCGCCGCCTCCGCGAAGGCGATGGCCGGGCGCACGCCGATGCCCACCACGATGAAATCGGTATCCAGCTTCGTGCCCACGCTCAGCGTCACGGTACGTCCGGCCACGCCGCTGACGGTCTGGCCCAGGTGGAACACCACGCCGTGTGACTCGTGCAGCTCCCGGATGAACCCCCCGATTTCGGGTCCCATGACCCGCTCGAGGGGCGTGCTCTCCGGCGCCACCACATGGACCTCGATATCACGCGCACGCAGCGACGCGGCCACCTCGAGCCCGATGAAGCTGGATCCCACGATCACGACGCGTCTGGCAGATCCGGCCCGCGCCACGATCGCCTTGCTGTCGGCAAAGGTCCGGAGATACAGCACCTGTCCGGCGGCCGCTCCCGGAATGTCGAGCCGCACGGGATCGGCGCCGGTCGCGAGCAGCAGCGACGAGTAGCCCCGGCTGCTGCCACCGTCGAACTGCACGCGCTTGTGGCGCGCGTCGAGGGCCGTCACCCGGCAGTTGAGCAGCAGGTCGATCCGGTGCTCGTCGTAGAACGCCGGCGCCCGGAGCGGGATCCACTCCTCCTGCGCCGTGCCGGCGAGATAGTCCTTGGAGAGGTTGGGCCGGTCGCAGGGAGGTGAATCGTCGGCGCTGATCAGCGTGAGCGGGCCGTCGTAGCCCTCGCGCCGCAGCATGTCGGCCGCCGCAAGCCCGGCGGCGCCGCCACCCACGATCACGATCGCTTCCGACGTCTTGGTGGCGCGGGGCCGCGCGACCGGGGCGGCGAGCTTCTCGCGAACGAACACCGTCTCGTCCACGCGCTCCACCCGCCAGCAGGTGAGACGGTCGAGCGCCGGCGCGCGTATCGCTTCGCCGGTGCGCAGGCTGAAGCAGGCGTGATGCCACGGGCAGCGCACCGTGTCGTCCACCACCAGGCCGTCCGCCAGCGGGCCATGGTAGTGGCTGCACCAGGCGCTCACGGCGAAGACCTCGTCACCGTGCCGGGTGAGTATCACGTCATCCTCACCTGCTGTCCCGGCCACCGGGCGCCCGTCGTTCAGCCGGGTCAGCGGGTATCCACTCCTGAAATCGGGCTTCACTCCGTCAGCGTCTGCCACAGTGGTCCTTTCACCGGTGACAGCGCGTCATACCCGGCAGGATCTCTCCCGATGCGCCTCGCGCTCCCGCGCACCCTCGCCGCTCTTCTCCCGTCCTGGCGCCGCTATCCCGCTCGCGCCAGTCTCTCCCTCAACTTCTCCTGCATACCCTTCCTTATCTCTTGCAGCCCATTGCGGAACGCGGGCTCCGCCAGCGCCTTGTCGTACAACCCCGAGCTCAGCACCCAGTCGATCAGCATCGGCGTCTGGTCCGCCGCACGCTGGATCCAGCGGAGTGCCTCGGCGCTGTTGCCCGACCAGGCGTAGTAGGTGCCCAGGTCGGTGAACTGGTGCACCGTCACGAAGTCGCCCCGGAGCAGGATGCCGCGCAGCGAGTCGGCGGCCTGCTGCGCTTCCGTAACCCGGCCCGCGGCGTACAGGCAGGTCGCCTCCGCGGCGAGCCACGGCCCGAACGCGCGGCCCACGCACTCCGCGCTCCGGCCCGCAGCCGAAAGTGCCAGCCCCTCGAGGGCCAGTGCCACCAGGTCGCCCGGATCCTGCGCCAGCCGCGCGCGCGCCTGCTCGATCGCGACCTCGTACTTCCGGCTTCGGAGTGCCACCGTGATCGCGCCGTGGCGCGTGGCCGCCGACAACGGATTGAGCTGCACCGCCCGGCGCGCCAGCGCCACCGCGCTGTCCCCGAGCCCCGCGTCGCCCAGCAGCTGGCCCAGGTCGATGAGCACATCGGGCAGGTCGGGCGAGGCGGCCATGATCGCCTCGTACAGCCGCATCACCGAGTCGCGCGCCGCGCCGGCGAAGCGCTCGGCCCGTGCCGCCACGAAGGCCGCCTCCTGGTTGCTCGTGTCGAGCGCGTGGGCCCGGCGTGCTTCCCGGATCGCTTCGGCCATCGAGCTGTAGAAGTCCTCCGCGCCGCGGTAACCGTACAACGCGGCCCGCATCCGGGCATTGGCCAGGCCCGCCAGCGCCTCGACCGAAGTCGAATCGAGCTGGACCGCCGTGGCAAACGCCTCGTGCGCGCGCATCATTGCCTCCGGCGTGCCCCGCGCCACCCAGTAACGGCCCTGCAGCAGCGCGCTGGTGAGCGCCGCCGACCGGTCGGGAGTCCCCGCCGACGGCAGGGGCGCACCACCCGCCAGTTCCACCGCCGCATCTGCGCCGATCTGCCGGGCCGCGGTGCCGAGGTTCGCCTCCGCGAAGTGGTAGGTGCGCTGCCACGCCACCGTGCCGTCGCTGGTGCGCTGCAGCCGCACCGTGGTGCTGTAGCCATCGCCCCCGCGCGACACCACGCTCGTCAGCACGTTCGTCACGCCCAGCGTGTCACCCACCAGCGAGAGCGGCAGGCTCCGCCCCGACAGCGCGAAGGACGACGCCTGCGGGGTCACGCGCACGCCGGCGTGGCGCTGCAGCACGCCGATGATCTCGCCGGCGAGCCCCTCGCTGAGGTAGGGCGGCACCGATCCCGCCGGCACCGCCTCGGGTGCCAGGACCGCAAGGGACGCCACCGACCGCGTGGCCTGGCGCCCCCGTGGCGTCATGCCCTTCGGCATGAGCAAGACGACGGTCAGCAGCGCCAGCGTCCCCAGCACCATCCACCCCCCGGCACCACGCGGCTTCAGCTGCTCCCAGATGGGGGTGGGCCGTCGCGGTCTCGCGTCCTCCAGCTGCTGGGCGCTCGGCGTGACGTGCCGCGGCGGCTCGCCCAGCACCTTCCGGAGCGCGAGACCCATCGCCCCCGCCGTCTCGAACCGGTTGGCCGGCTTCTTGGCCATGGCCCGCCGCACGATCTGCGACACGCGATCCGGGATGTCGGCGACGGTCGCCTCCAGCGGCAGCGCCTCGCTCTTGAGGTGCGCGTTGAGCACCTTCCGCACCGACGACTCGTCGAACGGCGGCCGCCCGGCGAGCATCTCGTAGAGCATGCACCCCAGGCTGTAGATGTCGCTCCGCCCGTCGACCGTGTCCGCCTCGATCTGTTCCGGGCTCATATACGCCGGCGTGCCCAGCGTCTCGCCCACGGCGGTCATCACCCCCTCCGACACCGCGAGGTGCCGCGCGTGCGCGACGCCGAAGTCGCTGATCACCGCCTGGCCGTTGGACAGCAGGATGTTTTCCGGCTTGATGTCGCGGTGCACGATGCCGCGCCGGTGCGCGTACTCGAGGGCCTCGGCGATCTCCCGCGCCCACAGCAGCGCATCGGCCATGGCCACGCGGGGTTGGCGCAGCAGGAGGTCGCGGAGCGATTCGCCTTCCACGTAGGGGAAGACGGCGTAGGCCAGGCCCTTCACCCGGCCGGAATCGATGAGGGGGATGATGTTGGGATGCTGCAGCTGGGCGGTGATCCGCACCTCGCGCAGGAAGCGCTCGGCGCTCAACTCCCGCGAGCCCAGGCGGTTCGGGTCGAGCAGCTTGATGGCGACCTGCCGGCCCAGCTCGCGGTCCTCCGCGAGGTACACGATCGCCATCCCGCCCCGGGCGATGACGCGCTTCACCTCGTAGCGGTCCCCGACAGCGGCCGCGATCATCGGGATCGCGAGATCCGCTTCCGGCTGGGTCACGACCGGATCTCCGGACCGAGCGCCACGTCGACAATCCGGGCGCCGCCGGCCTCACGCATTCGCTCGAGGAACAGCGGTTCCGGAACCTTCTTCCGGAGCCGCACCTCATAGCGCAGGGTATGATGCCCCCGCGGGCCGGCGCCGGTCGACTTGAACGTCCAGAGCTTCGCGTGCTGCTCGAGCGCCTCCTCCACCACCTCCCGGCCATCCGGGCCGGACAGCACGATGGTGAGCGGCCGCGTCGGGCGCGGGGTCGGCTCGGTCACCAGCGTCACCAGTGGGCTCTGCCGCGCCGCGACCCGGTTGGCCACCTGCGCCAGCTGGTCCGGGCCCAGCGACCGCAGGATCTCCTGGTCCACCATCGACACGAACTGCTGGGTGCGGTTGGCCATCGCCAGCGCGCGCTTGAGCCGCTGCTCCACCGGGCCACCCTGGACCGCGCCCGGTACCCGGCCGAAGTCGGTCCACCAGAGCAACAGCACCAGCGCGTTGAAGATGAGCGACACGACGAGCGCGATGTCCACCGCCTGCACCCCGCAGGCAAACCCCACCGCCGTCGCGATGAAGATGTAAACGGTGTCCTTGCTGTCTTCCAGCCGGTTCCGGAAACTCACCGCCGCCACAACGCCGGCCAGGCCGAACGCCAGCGCCTGGCTGTTCCGCACGATGCCCACGATGCCCGCCACCACCACCGGCAGCACCAGCAGCGTCTGCACCAGCGACTGCCGGTACCCCTGCTTCGAGCGGGTCAGCGCGCAGATCCACGCCACTGGCAGCATCACCGCGATCGAGGAAACGCAAACCGCCGCCACCTCCAGGGGGGCGCGCGACCCGGCGTCGTACACCTCCGCCGATCCGGCACCGGTCCCCAGCGCCTGCCCCACCTTCCCGTAGACCTTGGCGGTGATGGCGTACAGGATGTCTGGCCACACCCGGCTGAGCAGTACCACGATCGCCGCGAGGGCAACGTAGTAGGCCACCACCCGGACGAGGGGTTTCTCGCCCAGCTGGTCGACGTAGCTTCGGTCGGCGTCCTGGGTCACGTGGTTGTCTCCTGGGATGACCTCAAACTAACTCTGGTTGGCGGCGCCGTCGACATGGAGCGGCATGGCAGCCCCGTGGCCACCGTGCTATGCTACCGATCGAACGACTTCAAGGGGACCTATGCGGCGGGCAATGCGCATTGCGGCCTGCGCCATCGTGGCCGGTAGCCTGCTGCTGGCCTCGTGCGGCGACGATACTGATATCGAGCCTGGCGCCGGGACCTTCACTGGCGAAATGACGGGCGCCTACACCGCGTCGCTCGACGGCCTGGCGCAGTTTGGCGTCATCGAGGACGCCGGCGGCAGGGCCACCGGCTTTGCGCTGGTCCTGGGAGACGGCGGCGTGGCTCGCATCCTCCTCACCGCCTCGAATACCCCCGTGCCGCCTGCCCGTACCTACGAGATCGTGGCCCCCGGCTTCCCTGTCGGCAGCGACACCGTCTTCAAAGGGAGCATCGCCTACGTGGTCAACGGTGCCGTCGAGGAGTTCGAGGCCCGCGGCGGCACCGTCAGCCTCACCCTAAGTGCGCACGACGCGGTAGCCGGCACGTTCGAACTCCGCGCCGAGCGCACCAGCCCCTGCTGCGACCCGGCGCCGGTGCAGATCGTCATCACCGGCTCCTTCGACGCGGCGCAGTTTCCCCAGGTCTTCTGACGATCCCGCTGGCTACTTCGCCGCCGGCCTGGGCCACACGTTGTCGCTGTAGTCCCGGTCCGGGAACCGCTGCCCCGGGTCCAGCACGATCTTCTCGATCTTCGCCCCGCCGAAGTCCAGGTTCGCCACGAACGTCCGGTTACCGCTGAACCACACGTCCACCGGCCACGTCACCGTCGCGGTGCGGCCATCGATCACGGCGTTCTTCATCCTGGCCGGCGCCGGGCCGCTGGCCGCGAACTCCACGCGCAGCATCACCGGCGACGGCATCTCCCCCGCCTGCCGCACCGTCACCTGTGCCTTGCCGCCGGACAGGTTCGCCTTCACGATCGACTGGTTCACCGCCTCGGTGGTGAACAGCCAGTAGTACCAGAACCAGTCGAGGTTCTGCTTCAGCTCCCGGTTCATCGCGAACATGAAGTCCCAGGGGGATGGATGCTTGAAGCGCCATGCTTCGGAATACGCCTTCATGGCGCGCTGTACCGCGCTGTCCCCCACGATGGCGCCCAGCATCGACAGCATCATCGGCGCCTTCGAGTACGTCACGTAGCCGGAGAACGGGCCGCCGTAGTTGTTGTCCCACATCATCGGCGCCTGGATCTCGATGCCCGAGGTCTGGCCGAACTGCCCGCCCAGGCTGTCGAGCAGTGTCGGCTTCTTGTTCCAGGCATCCTCGGAGAGGATGTTCATGTACTGGTTGAAGCCCTCGTCCATCCACCCGTACCACGTCTCGTTGACGCCCACCATCATCGGCCACCACTCGTGCCCGATCTCGTGGTCGGTAACCCCGAATCCCGGCCCGCTCATCGTGAGCATCGGGTACTCCATGCCGTTCTCGGGGCCGTCCACCTGGGTGAACTGCGGCCAGGTGTAGGGGAACCACAGCGCGCTGTAGTACTCGAGTGCGTGCCGCGCCATCGCGCCGGTCTTGAAGTAGAGCGTGTCCTCCGGCAGGTAGAAGATGTTGATGGGGATGGCACCGCGCGTCGGGATCGTGGCGCGGGTCGCGTCCCACCGGTATTCCGCCGACGTGGCCCAGGCGAAGTCGTTCACCGTATCGGCGGTGAACTTCCACACCAGCCGATTGCCGTTGGCCGTCGCGTTGCCTGCGCCCTTCTCGTCCGGTCCCACGATCACCCGCTGGCTGTCGCTCTCCAGCACGTGCGACAGGCGCTCGCGCGCGGTCGCCGTCAGCACCTCTTCGGGGTTCTGCAGCGTGCCGGTGGCGCCCACGAGGTAGCCCGCCGGCACGTCGATGTTCACTTCGAACCGGCCGTAGTTGTTGTAGAACTCGCTCCCGCCCAGGTGCGGCTCGCGGTCCCATCCGCGAAGGTCGTCGTACTTGGATACCTGCGGATACCACTGCGCCAGCTGGAACACCCGGAGACCGCGCCGTCCGCCGCGCGCGGCGCCCCGCCCGATCGGGATGTCGGGAATGTCACCCACCCAGTCGATCTCCACGGTGGAGGTGCCACCGGCGGCGATCGGCTTGGGGAGCGGAATCGTCACCACGGTGCCCGTGGCCCAGTTCGCCGCCGGTTGCTTCGTGTCGATCTCCGTGCCATCGACGACGACGCGATAGAGCGTCTGGCCGTCCGTCACCGACGGCGGTGACCGGAGACGGACGCTCATGGGATCGAAGCGATTCTGGTAGAGTCGGATGACCAGTTGCCGGAGCGACGAGTCACTCGGGTTACGGATGGTCACCACCTCATGGCCGATGATGCGCCCCGTCAGCGCAGGCCCGGCCGGCCGGTGGAGTCGCGGGTGCCGGCCTTGAGCCCGTTCTCGAAGCTCCGGGTGATCGGCACGGTGCGGCGGATGGCGCGGGGCGGTTCCTGCTGGGCGGCGAGGGGCAGGGCGGCGGCGAGGAGGACTAGCGTGATGGGTTTCATGTGGCACAATCTTCCCTTGCGCTCGGCAGGACGGAAGGGCTGGTCGCAGGTCGATGAGCCCCGGACGCGCGGAGATTGTCGCTGCCATGACACGGCACTGGATCGGGTATTGGCCTGACTGTCGAACGGAAGTCGTCGTCCACTAGCCGCCCTGGAACCAGCGCACGAGGAGAAAGGCGACGTACGCGAGGACGACGAGGAGGACGACAACGACCAGGAGCCGGGCCCACCTGGGGTGGCTCGCCGCGGCCGCGCCAGACGGCGGCCCTTGCAGGGCCCGAGCGAAATCCTCCGCGCTCGCATAGCGATCCGCCGGCACCTTGGCCAGGGCCTTTGCGATCGCGCTCTCCATGTCCCTGGTCACGGCGCTCCGCAATGTCCGCAGGGGTGGCACCTGGCCCGTTGCGTGCCCGGCGAGGATGGCTTGCACCGACGGTCCGGTGAACGGCGGCACTCCCGCCAGCATCTCGTACACCACGCACCCCAGGCTGTACACGTCGGCGCGCCCATCCACTTGCGGGGCCGCCGCGGCCTGCTCCGGACTCATGTAGGCTGGAGTACCGACCACCATGCCCGACGACGAGGCGTGCATGCCGATCGAGGACCGGACGGCTTTTGCTACGCCGAAGTCCGCCAGCACCGCGTGGCCCGCCTCCAGCAGGATGTTCCCTGGCTTGATGTCGCGATGGACCACGCCGTGCTTGTGTGCGTGGCCAAGGGCGTCCGCCACTTCGGCGCCGATACGGAGCGCCTCGGCGACCGGTAACTGCCCCTCGCGCGAGAGCCGCTGCCGCAGGCTCTCGCCCTCGACAAAGGGCATGGTGTAGTACAGGAAGCCAGCGCGCTCGCCCGAGTCGTACAGTGGCAGGATGTGGGGGTGTGGCAGGTGCGCGGTGAGGGAGATCTCGCGAAGAAATCGCTCCGGCCCGAGAGAAGCGGCGACTTCGGGCCGGAGCACCTTCAGGGCCACTATCCGATCGTGCTTGATGTCGCGCGCGAGATATACGGTTGCTGCCCCGCCACGTCCAAGTTCACGGACGATGACGTAGATGTCGGCGAATGCCGCCTCCAGCGACGTGCGCAACTCGAGCATACCCGACCCGCCCGGAAAAGGGGGGCGAAGTACCTCTCTATGGAAGCACCTCCTCTATACTAGGGAACAAAGCGGGGCTGCGCGAGATGCGCGTGTGCAGGGCCGTCGCCATCGCAAGGGATCATGAACTAATCATGAAGCAGCGTCCTGTGCATCTCGCACCGGCCGCGACGTCCTTAAGGTCGAGTCCGTGGCCGCGGACTTGTCAATGCGAATACTGAAGTACATCAATTGAGGAGACGCCAATCCTGCGCAGTCCGCACCGGGCCCACCCCCTGGACGGGAGTGGGCCCGGCTGCGCCTCATCTTGGTCCCGCCCTCGCGCTCGCATCGAACGTGAACGCGGGTCAAGTCGACACTCGTCTGCCCATACCGGTTCCCTTCCGGCGCGCAAGTATGGATCATGTGTCCCATGGCTGCCCCCGCCCCGCTCACCTCGGAGCGCCCCCGCATCTTCCCGCCCATCCCGGCGCGGGTCTTCGTGATGCTCGGCCTCTACCTCGCCACCTGCTGGGCCATCGTCATCCAGCTTGCCGCCGGTGCCATCCCCTATGCGCCGCTCGTGCTCGGCAGCCTGGCGATGTTTACCACCGTGCCGCTGGTACTCTTCCTCGTCCGCGGCGGGTTCGGCCGCGCGCCGGGCCGGGCATACCGGCTCTGGGTCATGCGGCCGTTCTGGTACGTCCAGCTCACGTTGCCGCTGGTGGCAATCGCCGGCATCGTCGGCATCACGATCGGCCTGCCCTTCGGCTCGGCGCTCGCGAGCGGGCGCATCCTCGCCGGTGGCGTCGCGGTACTGCTCGCCACGCTCCTGCTCGCGGGCTATGTCGGGTCGCGCCGCCTC
>JAGGAG010000128.1 GCA_017889745.1 Gemmatimonadota bacterium
CGCATGCAGGCGGAAGGCCGGCACGTTCACGATGATGGGGGGCGCGGTGAACTGCCCGGGCATCCAGCGCCACCGTTCCAGCGTGAGCTCGATCTGGCGAATGCGCTGCCCGAATGACCGCCCGAGGCGGGCCGCCGTGGAATCGCCGATGATGCCGTCGACCGCGAAGCCCTGCCGTTCCTGGAAATGGAGAATGCCCTGCACCAGGTCGTCCGAATACACGCTGTCGGCCGTCGCCACCCGCGCGATCGAATCCGTGATATCTCCGAGGGCAGTGAGCAGCCGGCGCAACTGTGCCGCGCCGGCATACGGATCGCCCGGCCTGAGCCGCCGCGGCAGCGGGGGCAGCGGAAGCAACCCGGAGTCGCGCGCGAGGCCCCGGTAGCTCGCCAGCGCTCGCTTGAGGAGCCAGTAGTGGCGAAAGCTGGGCTCCATCGACGCGATGATGCTGTCGGGTGCAACAGATGCCGTAAGGGCCATCACGGCACCGAGCACGTCGTGGGCCCCGGTGGATACATGGAAGTCCGCGTGCACCACGGCGGGATCGATACGGCCGCGACTGAGCGCCGAGATGAACCGCAGCGCGTCCGCGGTCAGCATCGCATCGAAGGCAGCGAGCTCGGCCACCGGCGACGCCGGCTCCAAAGTGGATGCAAGCGAATCGAGGAGGGCGGCATCATAGTCCCACGGGTCGAGCCCGCGGGCCTCACTCTGTCGCAGCGCGGCCACGAACGCGCGCGCGGCCGGCGTGGCCCGGCCATCACGAACCCAGAGCGGCATCGACGCCGACGCCGCGTACAGGCTCTCGGCACCGGCGCGCACATCGGTGAGCATGGGCCAGCGCATCAGCGGGTTCCGGCCCGTCGCCACGATCAGGCGCGCCCCCGCTGCGATGGCGGAGTCGGCAGTCGTGGGCTCAGGCAGGGGCGCGGCGAGGAGGGCAGCGAGCGCGAGGGAAAGCACTACTTCACGAACACCTCGACCATGCCCTGCCTGAGTGCATACCAGAACACCTGCGGCAACGATGCAGTGGGCCGATAGGGGTAATTGATCCGGCCAATCCGTGGCTCTTCTCCAGCCTTGCCGGGATTCTCGCCGCGCACCTTGAAGGCGTTGGCAAAGAACGAGGCCACGGAAAGCCCGGCCTTCTTGAAGAAGCCTGCCTTCTTGTCCTCGAGCGCCACCTTGAAGTCCTGGTAGAGCGGCACCACCTGGCCCACCGACCTGCCGTTCTGCACCACGACGCGGACGCGAACCGCCTGCAAGGTGCCACCGGCGAGGCGCATCGGCATCACCCGTGCCGTGTATGCGTTGAACGCCGTTATGTCCATTGGCCCCAGCGTGCCCGAGTAGTTCATGTCGAACCGGGCGGCCGTAAGCGGGATTTCAATGGTCGTCTCGAGCTTGCCCTGCCCCAGAACGAGCGCCGAGGCCTGCACCACCATGGGTGGCGTCGTTTCCCCGACCCGCGGAACTGTCCGGATGTCGGTTACCTGCGCTGCGATCTTCTCCCAGCTCATGGTGCCGGGCTGGCTCCGGCCAACCGCGTGCTCGCTGTAGCCGATCCGTCCGCCGACGAAGATCACGGTATCCACCGCCAGCGGGCGTTCCAGAGATGCGACCCACTGCTGGGGCGTCCGCCGCGTACGCGCCGGTCCAGCCGGCAGGCGCTTGTCCGACAGCACGTCGAGCTTGAACCCGTGCAACATCGCGCGGCGCACGACCATTGCGCCCTCGATGCTCCCCAGGCGGCGGTAGTCTACCCCATGAAAACGCGCGCTGTCGAGCTGCAACCGGATGAGGTCGGTGCGTTTCTGCTGTGCCTTGACCCATTCCGCATCGGATTGTGGCGGCCCCATGATGATGCTGTCGAGTGCCAGGGTCGAATCGGTGAGATTGGCCCTCAGGCGGCCGAGCATCACCGCCCGATCCGTCCCCTCGACAACTTTGAGAGTGTCGGCGGTGACAACCGCCTGGTCACTGAACAGCGGCCTCCGCGCCTCCGGGGGCACTGACGGATCGATGCGCGTCCCTCGCAACTGGACATTGAGCCGTTCGAGATGCACGCGGGTCTCGGCGCCACCCCGGACGCGCCGTCGGTAGTCGAGCGACACTCGCGGGAGTTCGGTCTTCCGCAGGATGATTGTCGGCAGCAGCGCGGGCAACTCGATGCTGTCACGGACGAACGGTACGCCGCCCCTGGGATTCGCCACCGCTGGCTGAACCGGCGGCCGGTCTCGAACCACCTCGAAGACCGTGGCCTTGATCTCGTCGCAGCGGAAGAGGCGGGCGCTCACCCCCCGGGCCATCATCAGGCGCCAGGTGTCGATGCCCATCAGGCGGCACCCCGCTGCAGTCGCCGTCAGGACGGGGTACGGATCGGCGCGGAAGTCGTTTCGCATTGTGTCCGTCGACAACCGCATCGAGTCGAAGGTGATCCGGCCGGGGAAGACGCTGAGGCGCAACCCTCCAACCGACAGCTGGTACACGCTGTCGGTGGCCCCAGACACCTCGTTGATGGCCCAGTCGCGCAGGGCTGCCTCCAGGACCGTGCCGCGCCGCTGCGCGGCGTGGTACACGAGCGCCGCCAGCACCAGCGCGGCCGGGAGGCCCCAGCGCACGAGGTGGCGCCAGCGGGGCGCCGTGGCGGGCGGCATCGAGGGAGGGCTAATTGCGGGCTCGCTGAGGATACTGCCGGGAGTATTGCATTCCTGATGTTCTACCCTCGCTGCGGGCGCGCGTTACAGACAGGGCCAAGCCAGGCACAAACGACACAGGGGCGGACCACCGGTCCGCCCCTGCGAGCTGCCGGAACCGCCACGGCCTACCTGGTCGCGGTCGAGTCCACCTTCACCACCAGCCCGCTCTTGTCCGCCCGCACCCGCACCACCTTGCCCTTGCCATCGTTGACGTGAATGAACGCGCCGTTGCTGTCGGCATTGATACTCACGAGTTCCCCGCTGTCGCCGGTGACATTGGCGTGGACCGCGCCGCGATGCGACGAGTCGATCGTGATCGTGCCCCCCTGTTGCAGTCGTGCCAGCGCCGCCCGGTCTCCCCGAACCGGACGCACCACGCCCACCGGCTCGAACCGCACCTCGCCGAGCGAACTCAAACCCGGCTCCCCTGGCGCGGCGCAGCGGAACCCATGGCTCGGGTCGAAGTTGTCGGGGCTGACCGGGACGAGATCGCAGGTCGAGAGCATGGCGGGGTCCAGGTGATCCCGGTCGAGTGCCACGACGGCCGTGAGGGCCGGCATACTGCCCGCCTCGCCTGGATCGAGCGAAAGGCTCGTCAGCCGGCCCAGCTGCTGGCCGTCGAGCACGAACGGGACGGACCCTTCCCGGTGGTCGAACGCCACGACGGCACCCGAATCGAGCTCCGACTTGAACTCCATCAGCGCCTGTTTGGCCTTGGCCTTCGTGGTCTGAAGGGCCGTGTAGAGCATCATGCCGAGTGCAAAGACAGCAAGCGCGCCGACGCCAGCGCGAACCCAGATCGAACGCATGGGAACCTCCTGCAACGTTGCGAAACCAGAGAGTAACGCTGCCCCCTACGCCCTTGTCCTGTCCAATGTTTCAGTTTGTGACGATCAGGCGTCCGGGAGGCTCGGTCGGCGGAGCCGGCTCCCGAAGTCCACCAGCTGCCGGGCGTACTCCTGTTCCATGAGCGGGCTCGACAGGACGAAGTCGGCGGTAGCCCGGTTGCACGCGATCGGGGTGTTGTAGACCACGGCAATGCGGAGCAGCGCCTTCACGTCCACATCGTGCGGCTGCGGCTCCAGCGGATCCCAGAAGAAGATCACGAAGTCCACCCTGCCCTCCACGATCCCGGCCCCGACCTGCTGGTCGCCGCCCAGCGGCCCGCTCTCGAAGCGGGTGATCTCCAGGGCAAGCTCCGACGCAAGCAGGCTGCCGGTGGTGCCGGTGGCGAACAGTTCGTGCCGCCCGAGCGTACCACGGTTGTATCTCGCCCAGTCGAGCAGATCCGTCTTGCGGTTGTCGTGCGCAATGAGTGCAATGCGCTTCCGGCGGGCCATCCGGATCGTTTCGGCAGGCATGCTTCCCTCCTCGGGTACCGGAAACCAGACGGGGCGGACCATGCGGTCCGCCCCGTCTGCCCTGCGTGGCAACCGCGCCGGGGATCAGCGCATCACGTTGAGCGCCATCCGCGCGGGACGACGGCCGCGGAGCAACAGGACGCCGATCGCGAACACCGCGACCGCGATCACCGCGATGACGAGGAGCCGGACCCAGCGACGCCCAGGCGGCGGCGGCGGTGCCTCGAGCTCACCCACCTCACCCAGCATGGCGTCGAGTTCGGCGTTGGCCTCGGCGAGGTACTTATCGCCAGTCACTGTGTCGGACAGGGGCGCGGTCATGTCACGATTCTCCGGATCAGGCATTCGGCCCGAACGGGCTCAGTCTGCAGGCAGGCCAATGGGGGAACCCACGGTCGGGTCGGCCTCGCGCTCCCGTTCCGTGGCTCGGCCGAGCCCGAGCGCCCCAGCGGCGACGGCACACCAGGTGAGGACCACCAGCGCGGCGAGACCGAAGAACCAGCCCACCGGGCCAAACGGGAGGCGGTGCCGCCCGCTCGCCAGCCACCAGAAGAGCATCAAGCTCGAGGCCGCGCCCAGCAGCAGGCTGCCGATGCCCGACGTCCGTGCGGCAACACCGGGAATCGACGGCAGTGGCAGCGGCGCGGACACGGCCTGCCGGGCACGCCACCAGGCGAGGGCGGCACCCATGACGGCGAGGGCGACCGACCCAAGCTGCCAGCCGATGCTGCGGTCGCCCGCGAACAGCCAGCGTGTCGGCGGCAGGTGAGTCAGGCCGGTCCACATCAACAGGAGGCCACCGACCACAACGGTGACGTCGAGATAGAAGGCGGTACGCATTCAAACTCCGGAATCGGGACTTTTCTCTGCCTTGATCCTAGCCCGGTGCCGCTTCCTGCGCGAGGGCGAGGGGGCCGCGGACGAGCCCGGAAGGCAAGGCCAGACTAGGCCCCGGAGAGCAATGCGTCTATCACGTCCGAGGCATGGTAGCGGGAACGACCCGCGAGAAAGGTGCCAATGGCGCGGAGGTCATCCCCGCTGGTGAGCAGCGGCGGCTCCAGGCGCCCGCCATCCCGCACCTGTGCCATCCCGATATTCGCCATGAGGCCGTTGCAGAGGCACTGGCGGCCCACGGTTTCCTCCAGGGTTCCCCCTTTCTTCAGGTAAGTGTCGACGGGCTCGCTGGCGCATCGATAGCCGATGCCGCCATCGGGGGTACGGTACGCGGTGCGGAGGTAGCCGAGATCGCAGATACGCTCGCGCTCACCCGGGGTCGCAGGATTCCCGGCCCAGTCGACCACCTTGAACGGATACCCGGTGGGTGAGGCCTGTGCGCTCGTGAGCACGTCCACATCTCCCTGCGCGGCGCAAGCCAGCACCGACGCGCGCAGTGCCGGATCAAGGCCGGATTCCTCACAGAACGCGAACAGCGTGCCCACCTGGATGCCGGCGGCGCCGGCAAGCCGCGCCGCGCGCAGGTGGTCCGCTGACCCCATGCCGCCCGCGACCCAGAACGGCAGGCCGAGTTCGCGGATCTTCTCGAGGTCCACCTCGTCGCGCGGGCCGTAGACGGGCTCACCCCGCTCATTGAACAACGGCTCGCCGCGCGGCGGGGCGTTGTGCCCCCCCGCGGTTGGCAACTCGACGATGAAGCCGTCGATCTTTCCGCCACCCTTCCGCGCGAGCATGGTCGCCAGGGAGTTGCTCGCCACGATCGGCACGAACCTGGGCCGCACCAGTGCGGGAGGCAGGTCGTCCCAGTGCAGGCGGGGATCGAACTGCAGCAAGTCCGGCGCGTCTGCCGGCGGGCCCGCCACCTCGAGGCGGAGCGATGCCGGCTGGTGCACCACCAGCTGGTCGATGGCGCCGGGAATCTCGCGCGGGATGCCTGCGCCCATGAGCACGAAGTCCACGCCGGCGAGCATCGCACCGTACAGCAGCGGAAGGTTGGGAAACTGGATCTTGGTGAGGAGGTTGATGCCGACCAGGCCGTCGTGTCCCTCCCGGGCGAGATACACCTCCACGAAGGCCGCCAGGATGGTGAGCGCCTCTCGCGCCCGGTCGACGGTCTGCCGGTACAGTGGCAGGAGGCTGTATGGCGTGCCCGGCGGCCGGCCCCCTGCCAGGAAGAACTTCGCCAGTACCTGCTCGGCCACGCCCGGGAGCGGAAAGGCGGCCATGGCGCGACGCAGGTCCCCATGCGGGTCGCCGTCCTGCAGGCGCCGCACGAGCACCGAGTCGATCGCCGTACCCGACACGACGCCAAGCTGGCCCAGGCGCGAGACGGCACGGGCAAGGCGCCAGTGGGAGACGGCGATACCCATGCCGCCCTGGATGATCTCGGGCAAGACTCGACGCTCCATGCGGTACGTCCATCAAGGAGTCAAGGGGAGCGGGCCCGGGTGCCGGGCGGCGGACGGCGATTCCCCGGTCCGTTACCCGTATATGGCAGGTGCAGCATGAAGCGATTGTGAAGGAGGGAGGAGGGATCGGACGAAATCAGGTGAGTAGCGAGACGACGTCCGACGAAGCGACCAGCAGGGCCGCGAGCCGCACTGTCTGGCTCGCTACCCACTCACGAATGAGGGACACGACGCGCGCCCGTGCCGCGCTGCTCGAGAAGAGATGGTCACACTCGGGCAGGAAGTCGTGTTTCAGCGCGGAATGCTCCGCCGCGGCCGGAAACGCGCGACGAAACTGGGACCGGTGATTGTAGTTGCCGGGAACTCCGGCAGTGAAAATGAAGTAGAGGTGCACGTTCCTGCCCAGGATCTCCTCGAGCGCGGACTGCATGTGCTCCCGTGACATCGACCTTCGTACCCCGGGGCGATAACCGATCTCGGTTGGACCCGGGCCCGGCCGGCTGACGTGCCGCAGCACACGAGCGTAGAGCAGCAGCTTGTCGATCGGGCGCCGCCAACTCGCCGAGCGCAGCACCCGCGCCTTCAAGTGGTGAACGACATGGCGCCAACTGAGGAATGGGCCCGGGATGTCGAGCAGCACCACGGAGGAGATTCGCGGATCCTCCTGCGCGGCGTGGAACGCATCGTAGGCGCCGGAGCAGAGACCGGCGAGCACGAAGTGTCCGGCGCCGTGTTCCGCACTCAGGAACGCAAGCGCGGCCGAGATGTCCTGTTCCACTGACTGCTGCAACGTGATGGCCTCGGGCTGGCGCTCCGAATCACCGATGCCGGAGAGGTCAAACCGCAGCGTGGCGATCCCCCCTGCCGCCAGGTCTCTCGCGAGCAAGACATGCAGCCGGCTCGTGCCGACCCGGTGAATGAGCCCTGAATTGAGCAACACGACGTGCGGGCTGCCCGGCAGCCTGGGTGCCACCGGCGCCGTGAGGATTCCAATAAGGCGGCGGTCGGGACCGAAGGCGACCACCTTTTCGCGGAAAGGCTGCATCAGCCAAACCAGGAAACGATAGCGTGGAGCGTAGCCACGGGCATGCCCGAGGCCCCGAGGCGCTCATCCCGCCAGGTTGGGACGTCCGGCACCGAGACCAGCGAGCACTCCACGCCTGAACCGGCGAGCCGCAAACGATGCCGCTCCAAGTCCGCCGCGTCGCTCTCCTCCGCGAGCAGAAGCGTCCG
>JAGGAG010000228.1 GCA_017889745.1 Gemmatimonadota bacterium
GGTCCGAGAGCCAGCGCCTGGACTACGGCGATTCCCGGCGGGCCGGCATGTCAGTCTCGTGGAGCGCGGGCCTGCTCGCGACAGTCGGTCACGCGGCGACGCGCCGCTCGCGCACCGGGACGCGGCCGCTGGGGATCCTCGGCTGGTGTAGTCGCTCGCGGGCACGCCGACGTCTATACTGCCGCGATGGCCGCTTTCGTCGAGGACCTCGCGGTGCGCGCCGGGTGAGCTGGCTCACGGCGACGCTGGCGTTGTACCGACGCGCGTTCAGTCGCGCGGGCCAGCTCGCCCTCCGCAACTGGCCGGTCCTTGGCACGGTGTTCGTCTATGCCGTCGTGATGAGCACGTCGGTGCTCGTTGCCTCGAGGCTCGGTCTCCTCGGCGGCTTCCTCCTGAGCCTGGTGTGGGCGTCCTGCGTCGGTTCGTTCCTCTATCTGGTCGAGATGCTCGTCCGCACCGGCCGCGTCTCTTGGGGAGACTTCCGGCGGAGCTTCGGCGTCTACGTCTGGGACGTGGTCGGCGTGTCGTTCATTCTGTGGGTCGTCTTCGCCATCGCCACCCCGGCACTTCGCACGGTTCCCCAAGGGCCGGGGATCATCCTCGCGCTCGACCTGGTGATCTTCGTGCTCTTCAACGCGGTACCCGAGCTCATCTATCTCGGTCACTCCTCGTCGCTCGAGCTGCTGGCGGAGAGCTACGCGTTCATCAGCGAGAACTGGATCGAATGGTTCCCGCCGAACATCGCGGCCGCCGGGCTGCTTTACCTGGTGGCAAGCGTGCCGCTCGGAGGCGTCCTGGCCTGGGTGCAGACGGCCGCGATGGCGCTGCTCGTCTACGTCGCGATGGTCGCACGGGGCCTCCTGTTTCTCGAGCTCCACGGCTCCTCCCGCCGTGCCCGCGCTTTCCGGCACCGCACCGGAAGGTGACGACGGCCGGACTCAGAGGTTGTGAAGCAATCCCCGGACCGAGCCGGGCGAAGAGCGCCGAGCAGCGCAAGGAGCAACCCGCAGGAATACCTGGAAGGTATTCCGAGGACTTGCGACGCCGCGAATCGTGACAAAGTGAACGACAGGCCCCACGCTGCGGGGCAACGAAGGAGAAGTCATGAAGACCAAGATCACCGAGCTGTTCGAGATCGAGCATCCGATCATCCAGGGCGGGATGCACTTCGTCGGCTTCGCGGAACTGGCGGCGGCGGTCTCCAACGCCGGCGGCCTGGGCATCATCACCGGACTCACCCTGGGAACGCCGGAGAAGCTGGCCAAGGAGATCGCCCGCTGCCACGAAATGACGGACAAGCCCTTCGGCGTGAACCTGACCTTCCTGCCCTCGCTGACCCCGCCGGACTATCCGGGCATGGTGAAGGCCATCATCGACGGCGGCGTGAAGATCGTCGAGACCGCCGGCCGCAACCCGGAGCAGGTCCTGCCGGCCCTCAAGGCGGCTGGTGTCAAGGTGATCCACAAGTGCACCTCGGTGCGCCACTCGCTGAAGGCGCAGTCGATCGGCTGCGACGCCGTGAGCGTGGACGGTTTCGAGTGCGGCGGCCATCCGGGGGAAGACGATGTGCCGAACTTCATCCTTCTGCCGCGCGCCGCCGAGGAGCTGAAGATCCCGTTCGTGGCCTCGGGCGGGATGGCGGACGGGCGCTCGCTGGTGGCCGCGCTGGCCTTCGGCGCGGACGGCATCAACATGGGCACGCGCTTCATCGCCACGAAGGAGGCGCCGGTCCATCAGCGGGTCAAAGAAGCGCTGGTCGCCGCCAGCGAGCTCGATACGCGCCTCATCATGCGCCCGCTACGCAACACCGAGCGGGTCATGAGGAACCCGACCGTGGATCGGCTGCTGGAGAAGGAAAAGGCCCTCGGTGCGAACCTGCAGTTCTCGGACATCATCGAGGAAGTGGCGGGCGTCTACCCGAAGATCATGCTCGAGGGGGACATGGAGGCGGGCGCCTGGAGCTGCGGCATGGTGGCCGGCCTGATCCACGACATTCCGACCTGCAAAGCGCTGATCGACCGGATCATGGCCGAGGCCGAGTCGATCATCCGCCGGCGGCTGGTCGGCATCGTCGGCGCGTGAGGCGAAGGCCGTGCCACGCGAGGGGGGCGTCCACCCGCGTAGAAAGGGAAGGGGCTCCCGCTGATCCCGGCGAGCTTCAAGCCGTTCTCGCCCCGCTCGCGCTCCCCCGCCGCGCCAACACCCAGTCCACCACCGCCGCGATCACCGCCCCCGTCACCGCCAGCGCCATGTCCTTCTCCGCATCCCACGGATCTCCTTGCGTCCCGAGGTACGCTGTCCCCGCCGCCGGATCGACGGTCGACGCCACGAGCCACTCCGTCACCTCGTACAACAGGCTCCACAGCGCCGCCCCCGCGATGCTGAAGTAGCACAGCGCGAACGGCCCGGGCTCGCGCCGGCGCCGGAACCCCAGCTCGCGGATCGGCCGCACCATGAGCAGCCCGAACGCGAAGTGCACCAGCCGATCGTAGTGGTTCCGCGCCAGCCCGAGCGTGTCGCGCATCCAGCCGCCGAGCGGCACCTCGGAGTACGTGTGGTGGCTGCCGATCGTGTGCAGGACGAGGAAAATCGTCGCCTGGACGTACGCGCGGTTCGAGAAGTGAAAGTACCGGTATCCGACGATCGCCGCCGGCACGCCGATGAAGGTCGGGATGTTCTCGAGGAACCAGTCGGCGCGGTAGCGGGGGGCGATGGCGAGCGCGGTCCACACCGCCGCGAACACGACCAGGCACGCGGCCGCCACGCGGGGCGTGGACCGCGGGCCCGCGGCGCCGCTCACGCCACCCCGCGCAGCTCGAGCACCGCGATCTCGCGCGATGTGAACAGCCGGATCGGCTGCCCGGTGAACCCGAGACCGCGATTCACGTAGAGCGTCGCCCGCCCGTGCCGGTAGACGCCGCGGTCGAAGCGCGTGATGAACTCCGCCAGGTTCCGCACCCGGCGCCCGAGCGGCGACGGCAGCCCGATCTGCCCGCCGTGCGTGTGCCCCGACAGCACGAGGCAGGCGCCCAGCGCGGCCGCCTGCGGGAAGCAGTCCGGCCGGTGCGACAGCACGACGAACGGCACCTCCTCCGCCACGCCCGCGGCGAGCGGCGGCAGCGCCGGATGCTCGGGCACGCCGCGCGCCCAGTCGAGCCCCAGGTCGTCGACGCCGAGGATCGCCAGGCGGGCACCCTCGACCGTGACGTCGGTGCGGGCGTCGCGCAGCACCGTGAAGGACGTGTGCTCCCGGAGCGCGGCCGCCACCGCGTCCGCCCCGGCGCCGAAGTCGTGGTTGCCGAGCGTCGCCATCACGCCGTGGCGCGCCCGGAGACCGGCCAGCACCGGGAAGGCCGCGGCACACGTCTCCGCGCGGTCGACGATGTCGCCGGTGATGCAGACGAGATCGGGCTCGAGCGCGTTGACGCGCGCGACGTGGGCCGCCAGCTCCCTGGGGCCGAGATACGTCCCCAGGTGCAGGTCGCTGAGCTGTACGATGCGGAAGCCTTCGAGCACCGCCGGCAGCCCCTCCACCGGGATCGTTAGCCGGGTGACGGCGAGCGTGCGCCGGCCCGCCGTGTAGCCCAGGACGAAGAGCCCGATGAGCCCGGCCAGCCCCACATCGACGGCGCGGCCAAAGGCGGGCCCCAGCATCA
>JAGGAG010000129.1 GCA_017889745.1 Gemmatimonadota bacterium
CCTTCTGGCTCGAGCGCCTGCTCGTCTGGCTGCGCAAGGCGCCGGTGCGGCCTCTGGGCCCGCAATCGCCACGCACCGGTCGCCTCATCCTGTTGCTCGACCGCATCGCGGAGCACCCGCAGCGCGACGTGCTGGTGGAGCGGCTGCAGACGGCCTGGAGCCACCCGACGGTGATCCGGCTGCTGGCCGAGACCGGCCTGCCGAGCCAGCTCTCGCTCTCGAAGGAAGTACTGCACCGCCTCGCCAACCGGGTCCTTCCCCGCTACCGCACACCGGACAACCTCCCCGACCTGCTGTTCCGCCTCGAACTCACGGACGAGGATGCGCAGTGGATCGGGAGCCTGGACGGCACCACGGTCGAGCGGGCCGCGGCGCTGGTGGCCGCGCCCCGGGCGCTGCTGCTGCGCGCGGCGCAGCTGGTGGCGGCGCGCATCTCCTCGGTGGGAACATCGCCGAGCATCCTCGGCCTCCGCCCCCCGCACGAACTCGTGGACTCGAGCTTCATGGACCTGCCCCCCATGGTGGACCGCCTTCGCACCAGCCTGGCGGCGGGTACGGAACTGCCCGAGTGGCAGGCGGACGTGGCGCGCTGCCGCAGGGTGCTGGACGAGATCTCGGCGCTCATCGACAGGCGGGGCGCCTCGACCGAGAGCCTGTACCGCCACGAGCTGCTGGGCGCGGAACTGACGCGCTTCGCGGTGCTGCTCAACCTGGCCCTCGACACGGGCGCCCTGCCGGCGCGCGAGGTGGGCATGGAGGTGGTGCGGGCGCTGGTGACGCAGCACAGCATCCGCGCCGTGGGGCGGGCGGAGGCGAAGCGCCTCGCGCTCAAGATCACGGAGTACACCGGCAGCACGGGCGAGCACTACGTGGTGCGCTCGCGGAAGGAGTGGTGGGCCAACCTGCGGGCCGGCGCGTACGGCGGGTGCGTCACCGCCTTCACCGCGCTGGCGAAGTTCGGGATCTCGGCGCTGCCCGTGGCCCCGGTGGTGCTGGGCCTCGCGCTCGCGACCAACTACACGCTGAGCTTCTGGATCCTGCAGGTCTTCCACTTCTCGCTCTCATCGAAGCAGCCGGCGATGACCGCGTCGGCGCTGGCGACGTCGCTCGCCGACAAGGACGACATGCCGCACAACGTGGAGCTGATCGCCGCCATCTCGCGATCGCAGGCGGCGGTGACGCTCTCCAACGTGGTAGCGACGGTGGGCCTCGCGCTGCTGCTCGACTTCCTGGTGCACCTCGCGACCGGGCGCTGGTTCCTGCCCACGCCGGAGGCGGCACACGCGCTCAGGAGCCTCAACCCGATCGCGACGCTGACGATGGTGTACGCGGCGGTGACCGGCCTCTTCCTGTGGCTCTCGAGCCTGGCGGCAGGCGCCGCGAGCAACTGGAGCGCCTACCGCCGCCTGCCGGAGGCGACGCGGGAGGATGCGCGGATCAAGCGGCTCTTCGGCAAGGCTTTCGCGCAGAAGCTGGGCGACTTCGTGGAGCACCACTTGGGCGGGATGATCGGGTACGCGGCGCTGGGCTTCCTGCTGGGGTTCGTGCCGGTGCTGCTGAGCCGCTTCTTCGGGATCGCGCTCGAGGTGCGGCACGTGACGCTGCATGCGGCCGCGGCGGCCTACGGCATCCTGCCGCTCCGCGACGCCGGCGAGCTGCTGCTGTCCGACCTGGCGTGGGCGGGCATCGGGATCCTGGTAATCGGGTTCTTCAACTTCTCGGTGTCGGCGTGGCTCGCGCTGCTCACGGCGGCGCGGGCGCGGGACCTGACGCGGGAGGACCGCGGGGTGCTGTGGAAGGCGCTGCGCCAGGCGTTCGTGGAACGGCCATCCCGCTTCTTCTGGGTTCCAGCGAAGGCGCGCAGGCCGTTTGCCATGCCAGCGACGTGAGGAGGAACTGAACTGCGTGAACGGTGAACGGTGAAGGGTGAACGGGAACTGCAGGCCCGTTAACAGTTCACCGTTTTACCGTTTACGCTGTTCCTACCAGAGGGTCGTCTGTGCCACCGGGGCAAAGCTGTAGCGGTGATGGATACAGGGCCCGTGGTCGCGCAGGCCCTGCTGATGTTCCTCGGTGCCGTACCCCATGTTGGTTTCCCATCGATACACCGGGTGCCGCAGTGCCAGGCGGCGCATGAGGTCATCGCGGACCTGCTTGGCGACCACGCCGGCGGCCGCGATGGAGGCACAGTGCGCGTCGCCATCGACCAGCGCCTGGTGCGGGTATCCCAACTCGGGGAACGGCAGCCCGTCCACCAGGATCTGCCAGGCGTCGAGGCCGTCCAGCACCCGGCGTACGGCGCGGCGCATCGCGATGGCGGTGGCGACGCGGATGTTGAAGCGGTCGATCTCCCGGACCGAGGCGGCCGCGACGCCGATACGGAGCGCGCGCTCGCGGATGCGGGGGATGAGGCGTTCCCGCTGCGCCGCGCTCAGGAGCTTGGAGTCGCGGAGCCCGGCGATGCGCCTGACGTTGGCGGGAAAGACGACGGCGGCGGCGACCACCGGCCCGGCGAGCGGGCCGCGACCCACTTCATCGACGCCGATGAGGAGGTGCCCGACGGCCCAGCGGGTCTTTTCCTGGCGGAGCGTCGGCCGGGGCGTCGCGGTGCGGGGCATGAGCCCAATGCTATACGGGGCATGGTACAGGGAACAGGGATGTAGAGACTTGTGTCGTCAGTCGAGGATGACCTCTCCGCTTCCGGCGGGCCGTCACGCCCCCGGCTGAACAAACCTTCATCAATCGTTCCCCATCCCTTCAGCCCGCCTTCGCGATGTTCGCGCGAGTCCCGCCTCTCCACGCATCAGGTTGCACTCGGTCCTTGCGTCACCGCTGCTCTCCTCGCCGGAGGTGTTCGTGAAACCGGTCGATCGGAGGTGGCCCCGCCTGGAAGAAGGCGCCGTGTCGCCTTTGTGGCGTCGGCTGCGGGCTGCTCATCGGCGTCGAGAACAGCCTGGCGGTGGCCGTAAAGGGCGACCCCGACTCTCCGGTCAGCAAGGGGTTGGCTTGCGTGAAGGGCTACAACTCGGTGCAGGCGCTCTCCGGGCCCGACCGCATCCGGCGCGCCCTGGTGCGCCGCAACGGCACCCTGGTCGAGGTGCCGCTCAGCGACGCGCTCGACCTGGTAGCGCGGAAGCTGAAGGAGACGACCCAGCAGCACGGCAAGGACAGCGTGGCCCTCTATGGCTCGGCGCAATGGTCCATCACCGACGCGTACGTGGCGTCGAAGCTCTTCAAGGGTGCACTGGGCACGAACAACATCGAAAGCAGCACGCGTCTCTTTGGTGCGAGCGCGATGTCCGGCCTCCAGGGGAGCTTCGGCCTGGACGGCGCGATCGGCTGCTACGAAGACATCGAGCATGCCGACGTCATCGTGCTGTGGGACGTCAACCTGTCCGAAACCGACCCGGTGCTCTTCTCCAGGATGCTGGACCGCAAGCGCGCCAACCCCGCGGTCCGTATCGTCGACGTAGCCACCCGCACCACGCGCACCAGCTATGCGTGCGACCATTCCCTGCTCCACGCTCCGCACGCGGGGCTGGCAGTGGCCAACGCGATCTGCAATGAGATCGTGGCCCGGAAATGGGTGCAGCGCGACTTCGTGACCCAGCACGTCGCCTTCAAGCAAGGCAAGACCGACATCGGCTATGGCCTGACCGACGGTGCCCTCGTGGGGGACGATGCCACGGACGCCAGTTGGGACGAGTACGTGAGGTTCCTTGCCGACTACACGCCGGAGCGCGCCCAGGAGCTGTCCGGCCTCTCCGCGGCGAGCATCCGCTGGCTTGCCTCGCTCTACGGCGATCCCCAGCGCAAGGTGATGTCCGTCTGGGGCCGGGAGGTGAACCAGGATGTACGCGGTACCTGGCTCAATAACCTGCTCTACAACATCCATCTGCTGGTGGGGAAAGTCGCCTCGCCCGGCAACAGCCCATTTGCGACCACGGGCCAGCCGAGCGGGGGCTGCGCCGTACACGATGCGGGCACCCTGACCCAGACCCTCCCGCGCGGCGTGGTGCAGAACGAGGCGGACCGCCGCCGCGCGGCCGAGATCTGGGGCGTGCCGATGGAGCGGATCGCGGCCCAGCCGACCGCGCCTGCCCTCTCGATGTTCCGCCAGCTCGAGACAGGCGACATCCGCTTTCTCTGGATCATGGCGACCGATCCGATGATCAGCCTGCCCAACCTGGACCGCTATCGCCGCGCGGCGGCCAAGGGTGATCGTTTCATCGTCGTGTCGGAGGCCTATCCCACCCCCACGACGGACGTGGCGGACGTCGTCCTTCCCGCGGCGATGTGGCTCGAGCGCGAGGGGATCTACGCGAACGCGGAGCGGCGGGCGCAGTATTTCGAGCGCCTCGTCGCGCCGCCGGGCGACGCGACCGGCGACGCCTGGCAACTGATCGAAGTCGGACGTCGTCTCGGCTTCGGGAATCTCTTCCCCTACGGTCCGGCCAGTCACGTCCAGCAGATCTGGGAAGAGTACGGCCGGTTCCATGCCGAGCCGCCCAGCGCACTGCCTCCCATCGCCGCGCTGCGGGCGCAGCCGGGGGTGATGTGGCCGTACGTGGCGGGACGCGAGACCCGTTGGCGTTACAACACCACCACCGACCCCGCCGCCGATCGCGCTCATGGAGGGTTCGACTTCTACGGTCACGCGGACCACCGGGCGTGGATCTGGCTGCGACCCTACCAGCCACCCGCCGAGTCGCCGGACAAGGTATATCCGTCGTGGCTCACGACTGGCGCCGTGCTGGAGCAGTGGGGTGCGGGGTCGATGACGCAGCGCATCCCCGCGCTGCATCACGCGCTGCCGCATGCCTACGTTGAGATCAACAGCGACGACGCGCGCGACCTCGGCATCCGTAACCGCGAGACCGTACGCCTGGTGAGCCGCCGCGGCTCGGTCGAGATCGAGGCGCGCATCGACTACCGCTCCCAGCCCCCGCGCGGCCAGCTCTTCGCGCCGTGGTTCGACGAGTCGCGACTGGTCAACAGGCTTACGCTCGACGCCTGCTGTCCCCTGTCGGGGCAGCCCGATGCCGCGACCTGCGTGGTGCGCCTGGAGCGCCTGTCCGCGCCCGGTGGCCCATGAGTTCGCCGGACCGGGACCCGACCGCGCTCGCGCTGCGACTCTTCCTGATCGCGGCGGCGGTCACGGGAGTAGCCGCGCTGAGTGTCGCGCTGAAGCGCGTGCCCGCGGCGCGGCGACCGGAGCCCGCGCCCGTCACGGTCGCCCTGCTGGCGGCGCCCATCGAACCGATCCGCGCCGAGGCGCAGGTGTTCCGCACGACGCCGGGCACGGTGGCGATCGATCCCGGCGCGCGGCGGGAGCGGACCGCCCACCCGCGCAACCTCAAGACCCGCCGGTTCCTGCGGGCCTATCCAGGAGCGCCACCGCGGATCCCGCACGCCGTCACGCCCGAGGAATTCCGGACCGATGCCTGCCGGACCTGCCACGAACGTGGTGGCTTCTCCAAACGGTTTGACGCGTACGTGCCGGTGACACCGCACCCCGAGCGGGGCGTCTGCCTGCAGTGCCATGTGGGCGAGGACTCGGTCATGGGCATCGCGATTCCCATCGCGCAGCCGAACGCGCGCTGTCCCTTGTGCCACGGTCCGAGCGGCGGTCCTCCCCGGGCAAATGCCTCGCTCACGTGGGCCACATCGGTCTGGCCGCAGTTGCCCCCGAAGACGGCGGACGGCAGCCCGCCCCCGATCCCGCACTCATTGCAGTTCAGAGAAAACTGCCTCGCCTGCCACTCGGGCCCCGCCGCCGCCACTGAAATCCGGACGACGCACCCCGCGTGGGTCAACTGTCGGCAGTGTCACCTGAGCCCCGAGCCGGAGGCCGGGACATTCGCCCGCCCGGCGGGACACGCCGGAGCCCAGGACGGAGCCGCACCATGAGCCAGCCACGGCGGGGAATCGCGCTGCTGGCGATCGGGGCGGTGTGCCTCGTCTCCGGCTGTCGTGAGGGGCGTACGATCCGGTGGGACCAGCCCCCGGCCGGGACCGCCGTGGCACAGGTCGACTCCGCCACCGCGGCCCGCAACGCGGCCATGGAGCCGGGTGCCCTGACGACGGTGCAGACGATGCCCGTGGTTCGCTGGAAAGGGCCGGGTGGCCGGCCGTTCGAGGTCGGCCGGCGGAGCGGCGCTCCGGAGGCCGGCTATACGCGCCTGTTCGGGACCATCACACTGCCGATCGCGCTGCGTTCCCGCGCGGCGTCCCTCAACCAGTATCCCTGCACCTCGTGCCACCAGGGGCAGAAGATCGTGATGGAGAACAAGCGGATCGGCGATGCGCATCAGAACATCAAGCCGGTGCACCCGGACCAGACCGGTGCCGTGTGCGCAACCTGTCACTCGTCCAACGACGTCGAGACCCTGACACTCAAGAGCGGGGAGCGCGCCTCGCTGGACGAGAGCTACCGGCTGTGCGCGCAATGCCACTTCTCGCAGGCGGACGCGTGGGCCGGCGGCGCTCACGGAAAGCGGCTCGACGGCTGGGAAGGGCGGCGCGTCGTCATGGCGTGCCCCGATTGCCATAACCCACACGACCCGTCCGTGAAGGTGCTCATCCCGTTCCGCGCGCCCCAGCTGGAGCGAACCGGAGGCCACGCCCCGTGAGTGCTGACCCCGTCCCCGACCTCCCGCCGGGCGTCGACGACGGCACCCTGCTGCAGAAGCCGGTTGACCGGCGGGAGGCGCTCGGCCTCCTCATGGCCGGCCTGGCCGCTGGCGCGGCCGCGGCAAGCGCCTGCACGCCGCTGAACGCCTCGACGCCCGAGCAACGCGAGCTCAAGCTGCTCGAATGGCAGGAGTTCACGCAGAAGCACTATCGCCGCATGACCGAAGCGGAGCGAGCGGAGACCATCCAGCGACTGGAGCGCCTCGCCAAGATCCGCCATAACGAAGACGCAACGATCGCCACCACGGACGCCCAGCCGGGGGTCCTCTTCGGCTATGCCTTCAACGTCTCGAAGTGCAAGGGATACCGGCGCTGTGTCGAGGCGTGCATCAACGAGAACAATCTCGACCGGCACCAGGACACCCAGTACATCCGGATCTTCGAGATGGAGAACGGGGTGGTCAATCTCGACGAGGCCGATCCGACCTACCAGCATGAGGTGCCGCTGGAGGGCCACTTCTATCTGGGCACCCAGTGCTTCCAGTGCGCCAACCCGCCCTGCGTCCCGGTGTGCCCGGTGGGCGCCACCTGGCAGGAGCCCGATGGTATCGTGGTGATCGACTACAACTGGTGCGTCGGGTGCCGCGCCTGCATGGCCGCCTGCCCCTACTGGGCCCGGCGCTTCAACTGGAGCGCGCCGGACGTGCCGCCCGAAGAAGTGAATCCCAACCAGCACTACCTGGGCAACCGCGATCGCAAGAAGGGATGCGTCGAGAAGTGCACCTTCTGCATTCACCGGACGCGGGAGGGGCGGCTGCCGGCATGCGCCGAGGCCTGCCCGACCGGCGCCCGCGTCTTCGGTAACCTGCTCGATCCCGATTCCGAGATTCGCTGGGTGCTCGCGCACAAGACCGTCTTCCGGCTGAAGGAAGAGCTGGGGACGGAACCCCGCTTCTGGTACTTCTCGGACTGAGGCGACCGTGCACATCCGACCCTTCCTGGCGCAGGCGCTGCGCTCCGTGACCTCCGGCGACCGCACCTATCATCTCTGGATGGGGAGCCTGACGGCGATCATGCTGCTCGGGGGCTATGCGTACATCGTTCAGGCCGAACACGGACTGATCGTCACGGGCATGAACAACCACGTGAGTTGGGGGCTCTACATCTCCAACATGGCGTTCCTCGTGGGGGTGGCCGCCGCGGCGGTGATCCTGGTGCTCCCGGCGTACATCCTGCACGACGTCGACTTCAGCCGGGCGGTGCTCATTGCGGAGGGCGTCGCGGTGTCCGCGCTGGTCATGTGCCTCGGCTTCGTCATGGCCAACAGTCCCGGCTATCCCTGGAAATGGTGGCGTCTCACGCCGGTCATCGGACTGCTGAACTGGCCCGACTCGATGCTGGCGTGGGACGTGATCATGCTGAACGGCTACCTGGTGCTGAACCTCGCGATCCCGCTCTACATACTCTACAGTCACTACACCGGGCATGAGCCGTCGAAGAAGAAGTACGTGCCCCTCATCTATGTCTCGGTCGTCTGGGCGGTGAGCATTCACCTCGTCACCGCGTTCCTGTTCGCTGGCTTGCCGGCCCGTCCTTTCTGGAACTCCGCGCTGCTGGGACCCCGCTTCCTGGCCTCGGCCTTCACGGCCGGGCCCGCATTCATGATCCTGCTACTCGGGTTCATCCGCTCGCACAGCAAGTACGACATCCCCGACGTCGCCATTCAGAAGCTGGCCACGGCCACGACGGTGGCGGCCCAGGCCAACCTCGTCATGCTGCTCTCCGAGGTGATCTACGAGTTCTACCAGCCCACGCACCACAGCATGAGCGCCCGGTACCTCTTCTTCGGACTTGGCGAGCACAACGCGCTGGTGCCGTGGATTCGAACGGGGATCCTGCTCAACATCGGAGCGACCTTCACCCTCATGATCCACCCGCTGCGGCACAACATGCGGGTGCTGATGGCGGCGTGCGCGGTCCTCTTCTTCGGCATCTGGGTCGAGAAGGGGATCGGCCTGGTGATTCCGGGGTTCATTCCGTCGCCCCTGGGCGAGATCGTGGAGTACACCCCGACGTGGGTCGAGCTGTGCGTCACCGCCGGCATCTGGGCGATGGGCCTGTTCGTCCTGACGATCCTGGTGCGGGTGGCGCTCCCAATCGAGCTGGGCGAGGCGCGGAGCCCATTCCTGGAACAGCCGCCCGCTCCGCGGGCGACCCGTCCACGCGCCGCCCCCAGGCAGTACGACAATGTCCGGCGCGCGCGGTCACGGTGATACGACCCCGGCCAGGGGCCGGCCGACTTTTCCCTTCGCGAGGTAAACGCACATGACCAGTCACAGGCCAAATGACACCCGATATTCGCTCGCCGCTCTCGCCGCGGGGCTGGTTGGCGCGGCCGGGCTGGCGGGCGGGCTGTTTCTCCTCGGCATCGCTCCACCGCTGGCAGCAGTGGCGGGACTAGCATTGGGCGTGCTGCTTGCCGCCTCGATCAAGTACACTGACCAGTGGGAGAAGGCGGTCCTGCTGCGGCTCGGCCGGTACCGGGGGCTGCGCGGGCCCGGGTACTTCGCCATCGTGCCGGTGCTCGACCGGGTGGCCTACATTGTCGATCAGAGGATCCGGACCGCGGCGTTTGGCGCCGAATCGTGCCTGACCCGTGATACGGTGCCGGTCAACGTCGATGCCATCGCGTTCTGGGTCGTGCGCGACGCCGAGCGCGCCGCCCTGGAGGTTCAGGACTACGACGAGGCGGTCATTCTCTCGGCGCAGACCGCCCTGCGGGACGCCATCGGCAAGCACGATCTCGCGGAGCTGATCCAGTCCCGCGTGGAACTCGGCCACGGGCTCAAGGTGGCGCTCGAGCAGAAGATGGCAAACTGGGGGATCCAGGTGCAGTCGGTGGAGATCCGCGACGTCATCATTCCGGCCGCGCTCGAGGACGCGATGTCGCGTCAGGCCCAGGCGGAACGGGAGCGGCAGGCGCGCATCATCCTCGGCACGGCGGAGACCGAGATCGCCCACAAGTTCGTCGAGGCGGCGGACGCCTATCGCGACCACCCGGCGGCCATGAACCTGCGCGCGATGAACATGCTCTACGAGAGCATCGTCAAGCGGGGCTCGCTCATGGTAGTGCCGTCGGGCCTGGCCGACTCGCTCAACGTTCCCTCACTCATGGGCTTGATGGGTGGCGCCGGGCTCGTGCCGCGCGAAGGCGCGGGCCGCGCCTCCCTGACGGCCGGCGGCGAAGGAGCCGAGCCAGCCCACCGCAGCGGAACGGCGCCGTAGCGGGCTCGCGAGGGCAGCGCACCGGGAGGCGGTGCTGCCCCGCGCCGCGGGAAACGGCGGCGGCGGGGAACCAACAGCGGCGGGAGCGTGGGGCGGCGGAAGGCGTCCCACGCTCCTGTTGCTTGTGCCATGAGGTCGTCATATTCTGAAACCTGCGCACGTGCTTCATTGACATTCCTTCGCTCGCCGCCGAGCGGCGCCGTGCCGTCGCCCGGGTACAGGCGCGAGCCACCGACCCATGCTGAGCCACCGCGTTCCCGCGTCCGCATGACGACCGCCCTTGCCGCCGACGTCCCGATCCTCAAGCGTCTCTCGACGCTCGACCGCTTCCTGCCGCTGTGGATCTTCGCGGCGATGGCGCTCGGCCTGGTCCTGGGCCGCCTGTATCCCGGCCTCGGCGCCGCGCTCGACCGGGTGCAGCTCGCGGGCGTGTCGGTGCCCATCGCTGTCGGTCTCCTGTGG
>JAGGAG010000027.1 GCA_017889745.1 Gemmatimonadota bacterium
CGGATGTCGCCCAGCACGTCGCCGTTCAGTGTCTGCGCCCCTGTGGCATAGCCAAGCCTGACGCGCCACCTGCTGGAATAGGGAACCTTGCGGAAGCCGTAGCGGAAGAACGTCGCGCTGGCGCCCAGGAGGATGCCGACATCGGGCGCGCCGGCGATGAGGCCGGCATAGGTGTTCAGCGAACCCCAGTCTTGCGGCCCCGGAACGCCGGGGTCCGGGTTGGGCCACGGCTTCGTGTTGACACCGTGCCCGATCGCGGTACTGGCACCGTTCTCGTCGTAGAAGTGGACCTTGCCGTTCTTTCCGGGGTCGTCAAATACGTCCTCCCCATGACCGCCGATGGCGCGCACCGTGATCGGCAGGGACCCCTCCCCCTCGAAGGCCGCGTGGTCGTTGCCGCCGTGGAGGAAGAGCCTGACGTCGCTCGTTTCGCCGGTCGAGAAGGTGCGGTCGATGTAGGGTGGGGCACCCGACGCGCGCGCCGCCTCGCTGAACAGCTTCACCCGGACATGCTCGCCGTCGATCCGGACCACGGCCGCGCTGTCAGCATGGTCGGTAGCGTGGAGATCCACCTGGCCGGAGAGGAGCCGGTAGTACCGACCTGCTTCATGCGGCAACCCGTCGCGACGCTGCACCAGCGCCGCGCGCAGCACCGGGCCGTTGATCGCCAGGTACTCGGCGGGCATTCGCGCCACAGCGGAATCGATCACCTCGTCCGTGAGCAGCGCGACGAGCTCCGCCGCCATCGAGTCCCAGGTGGCCCTGGAGAGCGGGGTAAGAAAGCGGCGGTCGAGGTCACGGCCGTTCCAGGTGGCGCCGACGGGGAGGCCATACTTCGGTCCGAACTTGAGCAGGTGCGGAAAGGTCTGCCGGGCGATCCCCGGAAACAGGCCATCGAACAGAATGAACGCCTGGTCGCGATCCCGCGGAATCGGCAGCCAGAGGAAGTCGTCGCCGTTCTTCACCCTGGCCCAGCGCCATTGGTCGGCGTGGCGGTCCCAGTCGCCAAGGAAGACGTCCAGCAGCCGCGCGCGGAGGAACTGCTCCGAGTCCACCCGGTTGCCCGGCTCCTTCTCGGTGCGCTTGATGACGTCGACCGTGCTCACGACCTCGAGCGCTCCCGCGAAGGCCAGCGCCGGGGCATCGTTCTCTTCCGGCCGCACCTCGATGAGGCCGAGTGTGCCGGCGAACTCGCTGCGGAACTCACCCAGTCCCGGGTCGTCGGGCAGGTAAACGAGATGCGGAACGCTGTGCAGAACACCCGCAGCATTCGCGAGCGGGGCGACCACGACCGCGGCCGCCGGATGGAGGGCGCTGATCTGGTCCTGCGCCACCTTCGCGGCGATCGTCGCCTTGAGGTCGGGAGGCACCCCCCTGGAAGCGTCCTTGTTGACCGACCGGAAGGCGTATTCCCGCCCGTCGGCACCCCTGAAGCGAAGCGACTGGGTCTGCCGCCCGCCGCCCTGCTTGACCGGGCTCAGGCCGCCGGCGAAGGTGCCGAGATCGAGGACCTCGACCCGGATCGGCGTGGTCCACAGGGTGCGATAGTGCTTGCCGAACAGCCACTCATGCAGGCCACCCGCGGCGTACTCGGGTCCCGCGGCCACGGTGATGCTCTCGGGAACGGCAGCGGCCCTTGAGCCCAGAGCCTCCTGGGCTTGCGCCGGTTCCAGGGCGAGGAGCGGGCCGAGCAGCACGACGATCGCGGGAAGCGACGGCTTCAGGGAGGTGGGACAGAGCCTGGACAATCAGCGTCCTCCTGTGCGCCGGAAAAAATCGAGCCTCCGCGGTGGTCAGGACGGAGAGCGCGATTCGCCGGGCCACACCCCGACGAGGCTCGCGGATATCGTACCGCGGGCGAGCGGTCCCGGCTAGAGCCCACTGCCTGGGAGTGCAACAGCAGCTCGGTGAGGGCGTGAAGTGACAGAAGGACGGAATCGATGATCCCGTCCTTCTGTTTCCCATCAGCTCTTCCGCTTCCCGCTCTTCCTAGTCCGGATTCCCCGGTGCGACCGTGGCCGACCGCGAGTTCACGTTGTAGTTGCAGTCGGCCCCGTTGTACTGCCGCCCGCCCTTCGCGAGGGAGAATTCCTGCTTCACGCCCCAGGACTGCTGCTGCGCCGGACCCCAGCGGGTCACCTGGTAGCCCAGCCGCCGCGCCTGGCTCTCGCACACGGTCTTCGCGTCGGCGAACAGGTTGCCACCGCCGCTCCCGCTCCCCGCCTCCTGCGACGTGATGGTCGCCGTGCCGTCAGGCTGGCGATAGATGCAGGTGAGGGTCCACGGGCGGTTCTGGTTCCGCGCTGCCATGGTCACGGTCACGCTCGAACCGCTCTGCCGGGAACTGGTCACATTGATGCTCTGGTAGCCCATCGTGCTGGCCCGGTTCGCGCACGCGTCCCGCCCCCGCTGAGCGACGTTGCTGCCGCCACCGGCGCCACCGGTGACCTGGTCCTCCGACGTGATCTGCACCCGGTTGCTGGACAAGGCGTATTGGCAGCCGACGCTGTACTCTCGCGAGTTACGGAATGCGCGGAGGTAGACGAACACGATGCTGCCGCTCTGGCTGGCGTTGTCGACACCGACGTTCTGGTAGCCGCGCTTCACTGCCTCGCTGGAACAGGCCGCCCCGGCGCGCTGGAGGTTGGCGCCACCCCCCGCACCCGGATATCCGCCCCAGCCGGAACCAGACCCACCTCCCACCGCGAACTCGCCGCGACAGCCGTTGTCCACCCAGACGCCGTTCGCGTCGAAGCCCCAGTTCCGGTTGAGCACACATGTGGTGTTCGACAGCTGCCGGTGCAGCGTCACCTGCCCCTCCGTCGGTGCGAAGCACCGGCTGTAGCGGCCGTCCTGGCTCTGGCAGGTGATGATTCGCAGGTCTCCCTCCCAGTTGCTGTTACCGGAGCCCAGCAGGAACTCGGCGCGGCAGCCATTGCCGACCCAGATCTGGTCGTCCTTGTAGCCCCACGTGTTACCGGCAACGCATGGCGCCTGCGACAGCTGCCTCGCGAGGCGCACGTAGCCGTAGGTCTTGACCGGGCAGATCTTGTACGAATTCTGCTGGCTCTCGCAGGTTACCCGCTGGCCCCAGTTGCCCGACTCCCAGCCTGTCCCCGAGCCGTTCACCAGGAAGCGTCCGCGGCAGCCGCGGTCGACCCACACGCTGTTCCAGTCGAAGCCCCAGGTACGACCGTATTCGCAGCGTGCCGTGGACAGGGTCTGCTGCAGCCGGACTGCACCCCCGGTCTCCACGCGACAGTCCTTGAACTTGTTGTTCTTGCTCTCGCAGGTGATGGTCGCCTGCGCGGCGGCGGGCGCGGCGTGGACGTCCGAGGCAACCCAAAGCCCTGCCGCCAGCAGCACGGTGCGGAGAATCAGCATGATGGCTCCTCGATGATGTCCGGGTGACGTGCGGAAGATATCCGGTGCCATTTCACGATGCGAGCGAGGGGCCCATCCTACCCGCCTGCCCCGGGCGCCAGCCGGCAGTTCCACCCTTCCCGTGCCGCTTCACCCGCCGGTATCTTCTTCTTGCCCGGCGAGCGTGGCGGAATTGGTAGACGCGCAGGACTTAGGATCCTGTGGAGCAATCCGTGGGGGTTCGAGTCCCTCCGTTCGCATTGTGGTTGGGGGAGACAGGGTCAGCCCGGTCTCCCCCATCGCGTTGTGCTCGACCCGGACGCACGCCGAACTCAGTCGAACGTCGCCCCCACCAGCCCGCTCGGCCCGAGCGGTACCGCGATGCTGTCCTTCAGCGCGAACGTGTCCCCGTCATAGACGAAGTAGTACGCCGCCTCCGACGTCGCCGCCGATCCGAAGAACGCCTGGTACACGTCGCCGTTCGGCGCCACCGTCGCATCGGCCGCCCCGCGGCACGCGCCGCCGGCCGAGTTCACGCACAGCGGCACCGCCGGGGTCTTCAGGAACTCGGTCGTGATCGTGCTCCACACCGCCGTGCCGTAGTTGAAGCTCGAGATGTACGCCCGGCCCCGGCTGTCGATGTTGATCGGGCCCGGGAAGTCGCCGAACCCGGAAATCACCGGGTCCACCGTGTTGTTGGCGAGGTTGATCACGCTGAGCGTGCCGTTGTTGAGCCCGTAGTCGCCGCTGTTCACCACGTACAGCCGGTTGTTGGCCGCCGCCGCGTACTGCGGGTTGGCCCCCACCTCGAACGTGCGCACGATTTCCATCGTGGCCGGGTTGAGCTCTGTCACCACGCCCGGCCCCGCCTGCATGTAATTGTCGTCCAGGTTGCTGGAGACCACGAACACCCGGCCACCGGCCGCTACCACGCTCGCCGGAAACTGCGTGACCGCAACCAGCCCGGTGATCTCGTTCCCGCCCTGTGCCGGATCGAATTTGCCGCACTGGTCCGTGGTCTGGTTGCAGACGACGACGGTGGCCTGGTCGACGAATGCCACGCCGGTCGCGTTGCCCGATGCGAAGGTGAAGTACCGCTCCACCGTCCGGGTGGCGAGGTCCACGTAGGCCACGCTCGCGGCGTTGCCGAGTGGCACCGCGGCAAAGGTGCCCCGCACGGCGAGCCCCACCGGCGTTACGGCCGAGCTGGTGCCGAGCGCGATGCTCACGCGCTCGTCGGGCGCACCCGTCTGCAGCATGAAGAGCGTCTTGTCGAGGTTCACCGCGAGCAGGATGCCGGGGTCGGTCGGGGTGCCCTCGAGGAAGTCCCAGGGCTGCGGACTGTCATCACCGCACGCGGCGAGGGTGAACATGCCTGCAAGGGCGAGCAGGACGGCATGGCGTCGATTCATCGGGTCATGATCCGTAGCGGAGAGAGATGTCGAACCGGAGCAGGCGCCCCGGGAGGGGGAAGTCGACCAGCATGCCGGTGCGCGTGCCGATCAGGTTGTCGATGGCAAACCGCGCCCTGACAGCCATCCCGCCGATGGGAATGACGCGGGACACGCGGAAGTCGAGCAGGTTGACCGGGGGGAGCGAGTTGAGGTCGGTGCCCATCGCCGTGCGGCGCGATCCGGCGTAGCGCCAGGCCAGCCCGCCCTCGAAGCCGAGGACGCTGGCGTCGGCACTCGCGCTGGCGCTCCAGAGCGGGCGGTAGATCACCTGCCCCGACAGCACCGGGCCGGCATACGTCACGCTGGCGAGCGCCACGCCGCCCGCGAGGGCCACGTGGCTCCCCAGCGGAGCCAGGCGCAGGTTGAGTTCGCCGCCACGGCGGCTCACGTCGAAGTTGTTCGGGCTCCAGATATACCTGAAGTCGGGCGACCAGAGGATCATCCCGTCGATGCTCGCGGTGAAGAGGCTGAGCCCCATGCTGGCGTTGAGCGACGACGGCCCCGCCTCTCGCGCCTCCAGGTACAGCGACCACTCGCTCTTCACCCGCTCGGGCGCGAGCAGCGGGTTGGGCTCGACCTGCACCCCCTCCTGGAAGTACATGTCGCCCAGGGTCGGCGGGTTGTACGCCTGGCCCCACCGCAGTTCAGCGCTCCACCAGTCGTGGCGCAGCAGGGCCCCGACCTGCGGGGACGCGTACCACTGGCCCATCAGCGAGCTGCCGTCCACGCGGAGTGCCGCGCTGGCGTCGAGCGCCCAGTCGCCGGAGATGAAGGGCGCCCGCGCCGCGATGCGGCCGCCGCCGTAGAGCGTGGCATCGGGCGCACCGACGCCGAGTGCCGTCCCGCTGATGCCCATCCGCTGGAACTGCGCGCCGGCGCTGAGCTGCCACGCTCCCACGTCACGGCTCGCCCCGGCGTCCACCAGGAACACGTCGGCGCGGTTGTGATCGTCGTATGGCGCGCTGAACGGCGGGGCGCTGTCGGCGAACGTCGCATCCTGGCGCTGCAGCGAGACGCTCACCGATGCCGCGGCACGGCCCAGCTTCATCGTGCCGTCGAGGCCCACCCCGATGCGCTGCTGGGTCTGGTGCCCGGTGAGCGACGGCTGCACCACCGTGCCCGGCATCCCCCGGTCCACGTCGAAGTACTCGCCCCGAAGGCGCGCCTCGGCGGTGGCACCGGTCCACGCCACCGCGCCTTCGAGTGACACGTCGCGCGCGGCGGAATTGAGCCGCACCCCGGTGCCGCCGCCCCGCTCGGGCGGGATGTCATACGGGAAGTCACCCGCGAAGTCGTTGTAGGCACCGCTCAGCGATGCCGCGACCCCACCCGCGCTGCTGCGTCCCGCGCCCACGCGGCCAGCGAGTGCCCGCCCGCCATAGCTGCCCGCGCCCACGTCGGCCTGTGCCTCGAGCCCGGCTGGGCGCCGTGTCTCCACCACGATCGCGCCACCCAGTGCCTGCTGGCCGTAACGCGCCGACTGCGCGCCCCGCACCACCGAGATCCTCTCGACGTTGTCGAGCCGCACGAGGGAGAGATCCGCGCTGCCGCTCACCGCCTGGTTCTGGGGCACGCCGTCCACCAGCACCAGCACCTGGCTGGCACTGGAGCCGCGGATCGACGCGGTAGCCGGCGATCCCGGCCCACCACTTCGCGTCACCACCACCCCGCCCTGCTGCTGCAGGATGTCGGCGAGGTCGCTGGCACCGCTCTGCTCGATCGCCGCGCGGTCGATGGACGTGACGCCGCCGGCCGCCGGTGCCGCCGTCGCCGTCAGCTCGGCGAGCTGCACCGGTGCAGCGGACAGCATGACGGTGAGGGACGAGGTGGCGCCGTTGGCGAGCTCCACGTCGCGCGTCACTGGCGCGAACCCGACGCGCCGCACCGTCACCTGCGCCGGCCCCGGCTTGAGCGCGCGCAGCACGAAGATGCCGTCGCTCCCGGTCACCGCGCGCGATCCGTCGCTCGAGAGCACCTCGGCACCCGGGAGCGGAGTGGACGTCGCGGCATCGAGAACCCGGCCACGCAGTTCCGGCGCATGCTGCGCAGCGAGCGTCGGGGCACGCGCGCCGATCAGGCACGCCAGCAGCAGGATGAGGCGCACAACGCGGGTCACAAGCCCGGCCCCGTCGGCGGCGTCAGCCGCGGCACCACCAGTGGGCCACCCGCCTCGGCGCCCGGACCGGGATGCTGCACCACGTCGATCGGCCAGCCGTACACCCGCGAAAGCAGTTCGCCCGTGAGCACGGAACGCGATTCACCCTGCGCCACCAGCACTCCCTCGGAGAAGAGCAGGGTTCGGTCGGCCAGGCGCGAGGCGAGCGACAGGTTGTGCGTCACCAGCACCACCGTGCGCCCGTGCGCCGCCAGTCCGCGCAGCAGCGCAAAGAGCTCGATTTCGTGGCGCACGTCGAGGCCCGCGGTCGGCTCATCCAGTACGATCGCGGAGCCGTGCTGCGCCAGCGCGCGCGCGATGCGCACTCGCTGCTGCTCCCCGCCGCTGAGCGTCGAGAACGGCCGGTCGGCAAACACGAGCGCATCGACATCCTCGAGTGCGTGCCGCACGATCCGGCGATCCTCTTCCGCTTCCGCGCGCCATGGGCCGAGATGCGGGTAGCGCCCCATGGCGACCACCTCGCGCACCGTGACCGGGAACACCGACTCCTCACCCTGCGGCACGAAGCCGATCTCCCGGGCGATGGCGCCGCGCGGCCATGAGGTGAGACCCCGTCCGCGGAATTGCACGATGCCCCGGGTCGGTGCGGCGAGGCCGATGAGCAGCCGCACGAAGGTGGACTTCCCCGCGCCGTTGGGGCCGAGGATGGCGGTTACGCCGCCGCCAGCGAGGTCGCAGGTGACGTCGCACAGCGCGTCGCGGGTGGCACCCGGGTGCCGGAAGGTGACCCGCTCGGCGCGCCAGGCGAGGTCAGTCATCGCGACGCCTCAGCAGCGCGACGAACACCGGCACGCCGACCAGCGCGGTGAGGACACCGATCGGCAGCTCGGTCGGGGCCGCAATCGTGCGCGCCGCGGCATCGGCTCCGACGAGGAAGATCGCGCCCAGCAGTGCCGCGCTCGCCAGGAGCTGCCGGTAGTCGCTACCCCAGAGCAGGCGTACAGCGTGGGGAATGATGAGACCCACGAACCCGATGACCCCGCTCACCGCCACCGCGGCCGCCGCCAGCACCGATGCGAGCGCGAAGCAGAGATACTTCACCCGCTCCACCGGCACCCCCAGCGCCGCGGCGGTCGGCTCACCCACGGCGAGCAGGTTGAGCGAACGCGCCAGGCCGAACAGCACCACGCCGGCGATCGCGAGTGGCACGGCGAGCAGGAGCACGTGCTGCCAGGTGGCCCCCGCCAGGCTACCCATCATCCAGAACACCGCCGAACGGAATGATTCCGCATCGGCGAAGGTGAGGAACAGGAGCACCGCGGCATTGCAGAAGGCGCCCACCACCACGCCGGCGAGGAGCAGCGTGCGCCGGTCGAGCACCCGCCCCGCCACCAGCGCCACCCGCAGAACCAGCACGATCGCCACGAGTGCACCGGCGAACGCAAACGCGGGAATGATCCAGGGGCTCAGTCGGTCGAGTCCGAACACCGTCGCCGCCACGGCGCCGAGGGCCGCGCCACTCGACACGCCGAGGATGTACGGCTCGGCGAGCGTGTTGCGGAGGAGAGCCTGGTAAGTGGCGCCGCTCACGGCGAGTGCCGCACCGCAGAGCGCGGCCAGCACCACGCGAGGAATGCGGAGCCCGACCACGATGGTATGGGTGGCGTTGTCGGCGGTGCCGCGGATGGCGGCGATGATGTCGGACAGCGTGAGGCCCACGGCGCCGACGCGCACCGCGAGCATGCCCGCGAGCCCGAGCAGCAGCGTCAGGAGGAGATACCGGCGCGCGACGGCCGCGGTGGTCGTCACGGGACGGGGCAGGTCTCGTCGTGCAGCAGCACCTCGAGCCGCCGCGCCGCGATGGCGACGTTGGTGCCAGGCCGGTTCACCAGGTCGGCATCGATCAGCGCCAGGCAACCGCTCTTCACTGCGCGCAGGTCGCGCCACCCGGCGGTGTTGCGAAGGCGCTCGCCCACCTGCGCCGACATCTCGCCCACCGGCAGCACCACGATGTCGGGGTCCCGCTTCACCACTTCCTCCAGCGACACCGTGGGCCACTTCGAGGTCGCGTCGCGGAAGATGTTGTCGGCCCCGGCGACATCGAGCAGCTGGTCGATGAAGGTGCCGGGCCCCGCGGTCATCGGCGGATCGTTGTAGACCACGTAGAACACGCGGCGACGCGAACGCTTCGCCGCGATGGAGTGCGTTTCCTTCAGGGAGGCGCGCAGGGCGTCCAGCAGGCTGTCGCCCGCCGCCTGCCGCCCCAGGGCCTGGCCCATCACCTTCACCACGCGGTACGCGCCGGCAGTGTCCTGCACCTCGAACGCGAGCACCGGAATGCCCGCCTGTTCCAGCTGGCCCCGCAGGTCGCCGCGCTTGTCGCTGGCCCACACCACCACCAGGTCGGGCCGGAGCGCGATGATCGCCTCGACGCTCGGGCTCAGGCCGCGCCCGACGAGTGGCACCGCCGCGAGTGTCGTATCGCGGTCGTACTCGGTGCGCGCGATGATGCGGTTGCCCACACCGAGGGCCATGATGGTTTCGGTGACGCTGGGAACGAGGGAGATCACGCGCTGGGCGGGAGCGGCGAGTTGCACGGCGCGACCCGCGTCATCGGTCAGCGCGATCGACGCGGCGCCCGGGACATCCCTGCCCTGGCCCTGGCAGGCCGCGAGCAGCAACAGCAGTACGGAAAGCAAAACACCCACTCGTTCCGGCTCCTGGAACGAAGGGGTGCAAACTCGGCGCTCGTCTCCCATGCGGAGACGTCACCCACCCCCGCGTCCCTCCCTGGAGAGACATGATGCGGGCGCAGGCGGGCCAGTCTCCTGGCTCGAGGCAGTGGCGCCAGCCTTCCCAGGGAGCAGACCGTCCCCAGTGGCAGTTACGTTGGCGACACCGGACCGCGGATCCTCTCGCGGGCCTCATACAGTGGCGGGGCCGCGCCGGCTTGATACCGGCTTCCTTACAGCAGCACCGCCTGCGTCTATGTAAACTCGAACGTCAACGTACCGGCCGAAACGGTCGAACGCAATCCAGTGCGATATGTGAAACTATTCACAAGGAAGGAAACAGATGTTCGGACCCTTGGACAGTCGTCACCTCCCCGCGGCGCATGCCGCGCTGCGCATCGTAGCGGGCGCCGCGTTCTTCTCTCATGGCGCCCAGAAGCTCTTCGGCTGGTTCGGCGGGATGGGACCCGACGGCGGCACCGTAGAGTTGATGAGCAAGTTCGGGGCTGCCGGGATCATCGAACTGGTGTGCGGCGCCTGCCTGGTGCTCGGGCTGGCCACGCGGCTCGTCGCGTTCATCGCGTCCGGCGAGATGGCGGTCGCGTACTGGTGGATGCACGTGGGTGGCAGCGGCAAGATCTTCTGGTGGGAGAACCGGGGCGAGCTGGTGATGCTCTTCTGCTTCATCTGGCTGGCGTACGCCGCCTGGGGAGCGGGCCCGCTCAGCGTGGATCGCTGGCTGGAATCCCGGCGGCGCCAGGGTTGAATTGAGGACGGTGGCGCGTGTCCCGGAATCGCGGACGACAATCGGAAAGCGCGCCGAGCCCCGGGACCCTACCCCTTGGGGCCGCTCACCGCTTACCGCTTGCGCTGTTCGGCCCCCGGGGCCTCCCGTCCCCTGCCCTATTATCTTTCCCGCCTATGTCCAACATCACCATCGAGAAGAAGTCCGAGGACGCCGCGTCCCGGTCCCTCCAGGTCACCGTGGGGGTTGAACGGGTGAAGCAAGCCGAGGACAAGGCCGTGGCCCTGTACGCCAGCCGTGCGCGGCTCCCGGGTTTCCGCCCCGGTAAGGCTCCCGTGGCCATCGTCAGGAAGCGCTTCGACCAGGCCATCAAGCAGGCCGTGCTGGAAGACGTGATCCGCGAGAGCTGGGAAACCGCCCAGTCGGAGCAGGGCCTCAAGCCCATTTCCGACCCCTCGGTGCGGAACCTCAAGTTCGAGCAGGGTGGCCCCGTCGAGTTCGAGCTGGTGGTCGAGGTCCGGCCTGAGATCGCCCTGGCCCGCACCGGTGGCTTCAGCCTTACCCGCGCCGTGGCCAGGGTGGATGACGCCGCGATCACCGAGCAGCTGGAGCGGATGCGCGAACGGAAGGCCAACTGGCTCCCGGTCGAGGGCGGCAAGCCGGCGCCGGGCCATATGGTGCGCATCGAGGTGGCCCCGATCGACGGCGACAAGGTGGGTGAGTCCAACCCCCACAACATCGTGCTGGGCCAGAACCAGGCGGTGCCCGACCTGGAAGAGAAGGTGATGAGCCTGGAGCCGGGCCAGACGGTCGACGCCGACGTGCGGTTCCCCGAGGATTTCCCCGACGAGGCGCGGCGGGGGCAGACCCGCCGCGTGCGCGTCACCCTGCATGAGATCAAGCGCCAGGAACTGCCGCCCCTCGACGACGCGTTCGCGAACGAAGTGGGCAACTTCGACACGCTGGCCGCCCTCAAGGACGCGATTCGCACCGACCTGGCCCGCGATGCCGAGCGCAACGCCGACGCGCAGGTCCGGTCCGCCCTCATCAGCGAACTCGTGGCGGCCAACGGCGTGCCGGCCCCGCACTCGCTGGTGCACCGCTGGCTGCACGCGTATGCCCACCAGTTCGGCATTTCCCACGAGCATGGGCACAACGAGGACCTGGAGAAGTTCGAGGCCCAGTTCCATGACATCGCCGAGGCGCAGGTGCGCCGCGACCTGATCATCGGGGCGGTGGTGGAGAAGGAGAAGCTGCAGGCCACCGAGGCCGAGATCGATGAGCGCATCGGCGCCCTCGCGGCCGCGCGCGGCGTTTCGGCCGGCGACCTCTACGGGCAGCTCCAGAAGGCGGGGCGCCTCTCCGAGCTCGAGCACAGCATCACCGAAGACAAGGCATTCACCTGGCTGCTCTCGCAGTCCACCGTAGTGGAGGCGAAGTCCTGACGATGGCCCTGTACCCGCCGTACATCATCGAGCGTTCCAGCCGCGGAGAGCGGACCTACGACATCTTCTCGCGGCTCCTCATGGACCGCATCGTGTTCCTCGGTGCGCCCATCAACGACGACGTCGCCAACATCATCATCGCCCAGCTCCTCTTCCTCGAGGCCGACAACCCCGAGAAGGACATCTACCTGTACCTGAACTCGCCCGGCGGGGTCGTGTCCTCCGGCCTGGCGATCTACGACACCATGCAGCACCTGAAGGCGCCGGTGAACACCATCTGCATGGGCATGGCGGCCTCGATGGGCTCGTTCCTCCTGGCGGCCGGCAGCAAGGGCAAGCGGAGCGCCCTGCCCCACTCCCGGATCATGATCCACCAGCCGTCGGGCGGCACGCAGGGCACCGCCGCCGACATCGAGATCCAGGCGCGGGAGATCCTCTATCTCCGCACCAAGCTCAACTCGCTGTACGCCCTGCACACCGGCCAGCCGGTGGAGACCATCGAGCGGGACATGGACCGGGACCGGTTCATGAGCGCCGAGGAGGCCATGGCGTACGGGCTCATCGACAAGGTGTTTTCGCCGCGCAAGGCCGCCGAGACCCTCGCCGCCGTCGCGGCCGGCTAGCCCTTGACGCCCCCCGTGGGGTGGGCAAGCTTTCAGCTCGCCCCACACCACATCCCGGAAGCGGCCTGAATGTCGAACGACAAGCACCTGCGCTGCTCGTTTTGCGGAAAGTCGAAGGACTCGGTCCGGAAGTTCATTTCCGGCCCGTCCGTCTATATCTGCAACGAGTGCATCACCCTCTGCAACGAGATCCTGGCAGAGGATGAAGAGCGCGAGGTTGCCGACAGCATTACCCAGGTCCCGCTGCCGCAGGAGATCAAGGACGTCCTCGATCAGTACGTAATCGGCCAGGAACGCGCCAAGCGAACCCTGGCCGTTGCCGTTTACAACCATTACAAGCGCATCAACTCGCAGTCGGGCCGCGATGGCGACGTCGAGCTCGACAAGTCCAACATCCTTCTCATCGGGCCCACCGGCGTCGGCAAGACGCTCCTGGCCCAGACGCTTGCCCGCATCCTCGACGTGCCCTTCACCATCGCCGATGCCACCACCCTCACCGAGGCCGGCTACGTCGGCGAGGACGTGGAGAACATCCTGGTGCGCCTGCTGCAGGCGGGGGAGTTCAACGTCTCCGAGTGCGAGCGGGGCATTGTCTACATCGACGAAATCGACAAGATCGCGCGCAAGTCGGAAAACCCGAGCATCACCCGCGACGTGTCGGGCGAGGGTGTGCAGCAGGCGCTGCTCAAGATCCTCGAGGGCACCGTGGCGTCCGTGCCGCCCCAGGGCGGCCGGAAGCATCCGCAGCAGGAATACATCCAGATCAACACCAAGGACATCCTGTTCATCTGCGGCGGCGCCTTCGACGGGCTGGAAAAGATCATCGAGACACGCACCGGCCGTCAGCTCATCGGGTTCAATGGCCAGGAGCGCGAGGGCGTGAAGGGATCCGACCCGCGGAATCCCTTCGCCGAGGTGGAGCCCGACGACCTGCTCCGCTTCGGGCTCATCCCGGAACTGGTAGGACGCCTGCCGGTTACCGTGTCGCTCGAGAACCTCGACGAAGAGTCGCTCATGCGCATACTCGTCGAGCCCAAGAATGCCCTCACCAAGCAGTACAAGAAGCTGTTCGAGCTGGAGAGCGTCGGCCTCACGTTCGACCAGGAAGCCCTCCGCGCCGTCGCCGCCAAGGCGCTCAAGCGCGGCACCGGCGCCCGCGGCCTGCGGTCGATCCTCGAGACCATGATGACCGACCTCATGTTCGACCTCCCCGCGCGCGAGGACGTGCGCGAGGTGGTGATCACCAAGGAGGCGGTGACCGACGGCGTCACGCCGCTCATCGTCACCGAGCGGGTCAAGCAGAAGAAGGAAGCCTGATACCCGCGCCCTTCCTTGACCTCCCGGTAGAGTTCGTCGGCTCCTTCCCAGATCCACTCACGAATCTCGATCCGGTGCTGCCCGAGATCGCCTTCATCGGGCGGTCCAACGTTGGCAAGTCGAGCCTGCTCAACTCCCTCACCGGCCGAAAGGGCCTGGCGCGGGTCAGCGGCACTCCCGGCAAGACCCAGCACATGAACATGTTCCGGCTCCCCACCTTCTACATGGTGGACCTGCCTGGCTATGGCTTCGCCCACGCCAACAAGGGCATGCGTGCCGGGTACCGGAAGCTGGTGGAGGGGTACCTCACGAAGAGGAGTCAATTACGAGGCGTGGTCTGGCTGCTCGACATCCGGCACGAGCCGTCGAAGGACGACCTCGCGTTCCAGGATCTCCTGGCCGAGTCCGGCCGGCCGGCACTGGTGGTGCTGACCAAGGCCGACAAGCTCGGCCGCCAGCAACAGCGATCGCAGACCAGGGCCATCGCCAAGGCGCTGGGACTCACGGAAGAATCGCTGCAGCCGGTGAGCAGCGTCGAGGGAATGGGGATCGCGGAGCTGGGCGACAGCATCAAGGCGGCGGTGGCAGCAGAGTAGCGTTCACGACTCGCGACCCACGACCCGACTGACCACTGCCGACTGCCGACTGTAGATTGCCTGCACACCCCGGAGGCTCCATGAGACGGTCTGCCGCACTGCTCCTTCTGCTGGTGGTGCCCGCGGTATGGCATCCACGGCATTCTCACGCCCAGAACCTGCCCAGTTCGGAGCAGGTGGTGCCTCCGGGCTTCGGCACGCTCAAGCAGGAAGACCTCCAGATCGCCCTCGCCACCTCGGCGCTCTCCATCCGGTTCACGCCACTCGATCCCCGCGTCATCAACCTGCTCGCCCTCGATGCCTACAAGGCCATGGAAGCCCTGGTGGCGAGCAACCGGCACCGCATCGACTCGGCGGCCCGCTACAACGCCGTTTCACGGCCCGGCATCGCGTACGTCCAGTTCTACGGCCTGGCACCCGGCGCCAATTTCGACGCGCAGTCGCTGGTGCTGGTCTTCCGCGGCCGGCTGTTGCGCCCGATCGCCATCCTGCCCTATTCCCCGAACTTCAACGACGGCCGGCTCGAGCCACGGCAGCAGGTGACGGCGTTCTATCTGTTCGAGGAGCAGATCCCGGTCCTGGAGCCGTTCTCCCTTCAGTACTACCAGCAGTTCAGCACCGAGTGGACCAGCAATCGCGTGTCGAAGATCAACACCGAGCGGCAGCTCTGCCTGCTGCGCGCATCGAAGGGCACCACCACCACCACCACCGCCCCGGTCCCCGCGCCGACGCGCTGACCCCGGCAGCGCCCGCACGGCCTGCCCCACCCGCCTTTACACCGCCGTGACCCAACGGCGGTGCTCCATCCGACATTCGTGACTTTGTGACACGTCCGTGGCACTCCGGTGCGCTGGCCGATACGCGCATCGGGGACTTTTGGGCCGTTCCCGCACGGGCGGCATTGCCGGACATCGCCGGCGCCTGCCCGACACGCACCCGGGCCCAAGAGAGCCATGCACCGCATTCGAACGCTCGCGCGCTTCGCCTTCTTCTTCACGCTGTTGCTGGTGCCCGCCGCACTTGCCGCGCAGGAGACCGGACGGATCGTCGGTCGTATCGTCGAGGGCGGACAGGGCGCGCCGATCGCTGGCGCCCAGGTCCAGATCACCGGATCAGACATCCATACGGTGTCGGCGATCGACGGGCGCTACACCCTGCAGAACGTGCCGGTCGGTCCGGTGTCGATCACCGCGCGCATGCTGGGCTACGCGCCCAAGACGGTGACGGGGCTGGTGGTGACTTCGAAGGACGTGATGGAGCAGAACATCTCGCTGGCACCGTCGGTGGTGCAACTGGAGGAGGTGGCGGTCACCGCCGAGGCGGAGAAGGGCTCCCTCAGCGCCGCCCTGGACAACCAGAAGAACTCCACCAGCGTGATCAACACGATCAGCGCGGAGCAGATCGAGAAGTCGCCCGACAGTGATGCCGGACAGGCGGTGCAGCGGGTGAGCGGCGTGTCGGTGGAGGACGGGAAGTACGTGATCGTGCGCGGCCTGGGTGAGCGCTACACCACCACGGCCCTGAACGGTGCGGTGATTCCGAGCGCCGAGACCGACCGGAAGGTGGTGCCGCTCGACCTCTTCCCGACCAACCTGCTCGACGGCATTACCACTTCCAAGACGTTCACGCCCGACCAGCCCGGCGACTTCAGCGGCGCCCGTGTGGACCTGAAGACGAAGGAGTTCCCCGCGGGTCGCCAGATCAACATCGGCGTCTCGGCCGGCTTCAACACTGCGGTGACAGGGCAGAGTATCGCCCAGGCGCCGACCGTGAGCGGCGACTGGTTCGGCAACGGCGCCGGCCCGCGCGCCCTGCCTTCGGACGTCGCCGCGGCCGGCGACCTCTCCGGGACCAACCAGGCGCAACTGAACACCCTCATCGGGTCGTTCCGGAACGTCTGGGCGCCCAACCAGGGCGACGGCAACGGCGCGGGCGGCTTCAATGCCTCGATCGGCGGCGAGGACCCGGTGTTCGGGCACATGTTCGGCTACCTCGCTTCGTTCTCCTACGCGTATGCCCAGGAAGTCCGCACCGACCAGACAAAGGGTGTGACCAAGCGCGGTGACCAGGTCGGCACCGCCCTGCCGCTCAACCAGTACTCGGGCAGCAGTGCGAGCGGCAGCGTGCTCTGGGGCGGTATGCTGAACTTCTCCACTCGCATCGGCGCCAACTCGAAGTTCGACTTCAACAACACCTATACTCGCGGTGCCGACAACTCGGTCGAGGACCTGAGCGGCTTCAACGAGGAGTTCGCGCAGGATTTTGCCTTCTCGCGGCTCACCTACGTCCAGCGCAGCGTCCGCACCAACCAGCTGGTCGGCAACCATCTCTTCGGGCAGCGCAACTATCTCACCTGGCAGGTGGCCACCAGCGGTGTCACCCGGGATGAGCCGGATCGCTCCGACATCGGCTATCAGGCCCGTCCGACCGGCCCCGACAGCGCGCTCGCGCCGTACCAGTGGTTTGGCCAGACCCGCTTTGCCACCCGCACCTGGAGCACGCTCAACCAGTCCAACTGGGACCTGGGTGCCAACTGGCAGCACAGCTTCGGCTCGCTCGGCCGTCCCTGGAACGTGAAGGGCGGCGCCGCCTGGCGCACCGCCAGTCGCCAGGTGGACATCCGTGCGTACGACATCGTCAACCAGAACCTGGACCAGTCCCAGCTGCAGCAGGCGCCGGAACAGATCTTCTCCCAGGCGAACATCGACAACAGCAGCTTCTTCATGCAGGCGAACGCCAATGGCGGGCGCTACGACGCCAGTGAGGATGTGTACGCCGGCTACGTGCAGGTGGAGTTCCCCCTCACCACGCGGCTGCAGTTGGTGGGTGGTGCCCGGCTGGAGGCATGGACCGTGGACGTCGCCAGCGTGACGACCACGGGCACGGTCGTGGACGCCAACCCGTCGAAGACGGACATCCTGCCGTCGCTGGGCCTGAACTACGCCCTGACGCAGGACCAGAACCTGCGGTTTGCCGCCACGCAGACGGTATCACGGCCGGAGTACCGCGAGCTGTCACCGATCGCCTACTTCGAGCAGGTCGGTTTCGCGGTGACCCAGGGCAACCCGGGCCTGAACCGCGCCCTCATCCAGAACATCGACCTCCGCTGGGAGTGGTTCCCCCGTGGCGGCGAGATCCTCAGCGCCGGCGTCTTCTACAAGCACTTCGACTCGCCGATCGAGAAGGTCTACATCCAGTCGGCCGGCGCCAACATCCTGAGCTACGTGAACGCGGCCGGCGCCAACAACTACGGCCTCGAGCTCGAGGCCCGGAAGAGCCTCGACTTCGCCGGCAGCTTCATGCGGTCCTTCACCGCGTTTGCCAACGTCACGCTCATGAAGAGCTCGATCACCGTCGGCAACGACAGCATCTCGGCCGCCACCAACCCGGTGCGCCCGATGGTGGGCCAGTCGCCCTACATCATCAACGCCGGGCTCCTCTGGGCCCAGAAGGCCTGGGCCGCCTCGCTCCTCTACAACGTGCAGGGGCAGCGCATCCTCGAGGCCGGCACCGGCGGGATTCCCGACGCCTACGAGAAGCCGCGCAGCATGCTCGACGCGACGGTGCAGATCCCGGTGCTCCGGAACCTCACGGCCAAGGTGGAAGCGCGGAACCTGCTCAATGCCCGGTACCTCTTCGAGCAGGGCGGCGTGGTGCGGCAAGCCTACTACTCCGGCCGGATCTTCGGCGTGGGCTTCAGGTGGGAGATCTAGGAAGGGCGGTTGACGTGATTGTGACCGGATGTTGTCAGGCCCGGGACGCAATCCGGCTTTCGTGTGCAGCAACAACAACCTCAATGAGGACCACGATGACGCTGTTTTCCAGGAAGTCCCTGTTCGCCGGCCTCGCCGCACTGGCCCTCGGGGCCTGCGGTAATGACAGCAACGGGCCGTCGATCCCCGCAGTCCCCTCCGGACTCACCGTGGCACCGGTCAACGGCACGACGGCACATATCAGCTGGTCGGCGTCGTCTGGGGCGAGCAGCTACAGCTTGCAACGCGCCCTCAAGTCCGCCCCGACCGTCTACACCGACATCGGCGGTGCGATCACGGGCACGTCGTACGATGATGCGACGCTGGCCCTTCCGGTGACGGAGTACGCCTACCGCGTGGCCGCCACCAACGCTGCCGGCACCAGTGCCTTCAGTACCGCGGTGATCTTCTCGGCCGGTGTCCTGACCGGAGACATCACGACAGACGTCACGCTCTTCGCCAACACACTTTACACCCTCTCCGGCTACGTGAAGGTGCAGAATGGCGCCACGCTCACGATCCAGGCCGGCACCCGCATCATCGGCGACACGCTGGTGCCGGGGAGCTCCCTGTGGATCCTGCGCGGCGCGAAGATCCAGGCCAACGGCACCGCGGCCGCGCCGATCGTCTTCACTTCCGGCCGGCTCCCGGGCAACCGCAAGCCGGGCGACTGGGGCGGGATCATCATCATCGGTAACGGCATCATCAACCGCACCGGAAGCCCCATTCAGACCGAAGGCGGCGCAGCAGGCGAGTCGGAGAACTACGCCGGAGGCACCGACAACAATGACAACAGCGGCACCCTCCGCTACGTGCGCATCGAGTTCGCCGGGTACGACGT
>JAGGAG010000229.1 GCA_017889745.1 Gemmatimonadota bacterium
ACGGTCGGGATACCCGCCTTGTGGCACAACAGCTGGTAGATGGTGATGTCGCGCTTGCCGTTCTGGCCGAACTCCGGGAGGTAGTGGCTCACGGGGTCGAGCAGGCTCAGCTCCTTGCGCTCGGAGAGCAGGTGCAGCGGCATCGACGCCATGGCCTTGCTCGCCGAGAAGATGCACACCGGCGTGTCGGGGGTCATCGGCACCGGTGTTTCGTCTGCATCTCCGGGACCGTTGCCGCGAGCGTGGCCGATGGCACGCTTGAGCACCACGCGGCCGCCCCGCCGCAGCACCATCGAAATGCCGGGATGCATGCCCGTTGCGTACAGGCGCTCGACGGCGCCCCAGATCGCCGCCACGTCCTCGCGCGTCATGCCGACCGGCCCGGGCGACTGCTCGTCCGCGACGGCGACCGAGGTGACCGTGCCGAGATCGCGCGGAACCTCGGCGGCATCGAGCACCCGGCGTCGCAGCGGCGCCGGTATGAGTCGCATGTCAGTCAACATGGGAGGTCCATTCGCTTTGGGATCTGTCGCCGATGGTGGCAGATCGATCCAGGCATCGTCATCAGCATTCCAGGCAATGGGGCGACCGTCGCCTCACTCCGGCGGGCGCGAGGCGAGGGCGGCGAACCCTGCGAACTGCTGGCGCACGACGGAGTCCACGGCCGGGGCCATGTCACCCAGTCGCTGCGCGGCAGTCCCATTGACGCGGTAGGTGACGACCGCCTCCGTGCCCGACTCGCTCGGGGCCAGGGCCACGGTCATGACTCCGGTCACGGCCATGTCCTGGAACGGGCCGAGCGCGCCCCGGAACCGCAACAGCTTGCCGGGCATGGCCATGATCACGCGGCCGTGCTCCGCGCTGCCCTGTGCCCACCGTTCGCAGAAGCAGCCGCCCGCCTCCGGTGCGAGGCTCAAGTTGGTCGCGCGACCCGACCACGTGTGGTCGTCCGGCCAGTAGCGCTCCGGGTGCACCAGCACCTCCCAGGCGACCGCCGGACTCGCAGTGATCGCAAAGCGATGCTCGAGTACGAATCCGTCCGGCGACGCCTGCTTCACCTCGGCACCGGCCGGGAGCGGCAGCAGCAGGCTGGCCGCGACGGCACAGGTCAGTCCACGCAGTGGCATGTCGTTCCCCTCGGTTCAGGATCCCGGGGCAGATGCTAACCTGTCCGGGTCGGCCTGCACCCGCAACGCCTTTCTGGGAGTGGTCGCCATGACGGGATCGAGCGCGCTGATCGCGAATGCCGCGGACGTCGAGCGCATCGAGCGGACGCCGCTCGCGGAGCAGTATCGGGCCGACAGCACCTACGACATGCTTCGGCAGGCCGCCACGCGGTTCCTCGGACACGAGGCGCTGGTATTCGTGCCGAAGGGCAGCGCCGACGAACCGCCGTTCGTGTATTCGCACGCCGAACTGCTGCGCCGGGTCACCCAGGCGGCGAACCTCTTCCATCGGCTGGGTGTCGGTCCGCACGACGTGGTGGCCTACGTGCTGCCGAACCTGCCGCAGGCGTATTTCTCGCTGCTGGGTGGCCAGGCCGCCGGCATCGCCTGCGCCATCAACCCGATGCTCGAGCAGGAGCACCTGGTGCAGATCCTGCGGGCTGCCGGGGCCCGCGTGCTGGTGACCTTAGGGCCCGGTCCCGGCGGCGAGCTGTGGGAAAAGCTGGCGGCGGTGGTCGAGCAGGTTCCGACCCTGCAGACCGTGCTGCAGGTGAGCCTGGCGCAGTACCTGGTGCCGGGCTTCGTGCCGCCCGCCGCGGCCGGCGCGCCTGGCGTGCATGGCGCGACGCACGCGGGGCGCGCCGTGCTCGATTTCGACGCCGAGTGCGCGCGCGAACTCGGTGATCGCCTGATGAGCGGTCGCATGATTCGTCCCGACGAGGTCGCGAGCTACTTCCACACCGGCGGCACGACGGGCACGCCGAAGATCGCGCAGCACACGCATGCCAACGAGGTGTTCCTCTCGTGGAGCGTGAGCGCGTTCGTCGGCCTCGGGCCGGGGTCCGTCTTTCTTTGCGGGCTGCCGCTGTTCCACGTCAACGGCGCGATCGGCACCGGCCTCGGCACGTTCTGCAGCGGGGCCACGGTGCTGCTCGCGGGCATCCAGGGCTATCGCACCCCGGGCCTGCTCGCCGGCTTCTGGCGGCTGATCGAGCGCCATCGCGTCAATTACTTCAGCGCCGTGCCGACCGTCTACGCCGCATTGCTCGAGGTGCCGGTCGCGGGTGCGGACGTGAGTTCGTTGCGCTACGCGCTGTGCGGCGCGGCGCCCATGCCGCCCGAGGTGTTCCGCCGGTTCGAGCAGCTCACGGGCCTCAGGATCCTCGAGGGCTACGGGCTCACCGAGGCCACCTGTGCCTCGTGCCTCAACCCGCCGGCGGGCGAGCGGCGCATCGGGTCGGTCGGCCTCGCGATGCCTTACCAGAAGGTGAAGGCGGTGGTGATCGATGCCGACGGCAGGCGGCTGCGCGACTGCGCGCCGGAGGAGATCGGCGTGCTGCTCGTGAACGGTCCGGCGGTGTTCCCGGGCTACCTGCGCGAGCAGGACAACGCGCGGATCTGGGCGGAGGAGGACTGGCTCAACACCGGCGACCTGTGCCGCATCGACCGCGAGGGCTATGTGTGGCTCACGGGCCGCGCCAAGGACCTGATCATCCGCGGCGGGCACAACATCGACCCGCAGCTCATCGAGGAAGTGCTCGCGACGCACCCGGCCGTGGCGATGGCCGCGGCCGTGGGCCAGCCCGATGCCTACGCGGGCGAA
>JAGGAG010000028.1 GCA_017889745.1 Gemmatimonadota bacterium
GCGATCAGCGCCAGCACTGCTGCGGATGACGTTCTGCGCATGAGTATCTGCTCCATGAGATGTGCTGCTCCATACCCCCCGCTCTTCCTCCGTATGAACCTTTCATTATTTTCCCCTCCCGTTGGCTTCTGCGCAACCACCTGGCTACGGAGTTGAACCATGGACGATGTTGCAAACGCGCCTGCACCATCGAGTGATGGCCCTGGAGGGCCCGACCAGTCCGGTCGCCGCGAGTTCCTGAAGGCCACCGCCATAGCCAGCGCCGCAGGTGCCGGCCTTCTCGCCCTCCGCCCGCGCGACCTCTTCGCCCGGATGGGGCTGCAGGATCCCGCCGCCGCTGCGGCCCTCGAAGCGTATGTGTTCGGTTACCCACTTGTTACACTGGAGCACACCAGGCGGGTGGTGACCAACGTCGCGGCCGCTGGGTCCCTGCACGCGCCGGTCAACCAGCTTTCCCTCGCGCGCAGCTACCCCGACGCATCGTTCACCGCCGTCACCGCGCCCAACGCCGATACCCTCTACTGCTCGGCGTTCCTCGACCTGACCCGGGAGCCGATGGTCCTGAGCCTCCCCGGCATGGGCGACCGGTACTTCCTCTTCCCCATGCTCGACGGGTATACCAACGTCTTCCAGGTCCCCGGCAAGCGCACCACCGGCGACAAGCCCCAGGTGTACGCCATCACCGGCCCCGGCTGGAAGGGAACGCTCCCGGCCGGTGTCACCGAGTACAAGGCACCCACCTCCATGGTGTGGATCCTGGGCCGCGTCTACTGCACCGGCACCCCGGAGGACTACAAGGCGGTACACGCGCTGCAGGACAAGTTCCAGCTCGTTCCGCTCAGCGCCTACGGGAAGCCGTACACGCCGCCGGCCGGCAAGGTGGACCCGAAGATCGACACCAGGACCGCGGTGCGTGACCAGGTCACCGCGCTCTCCGCCAGGGAGTATTTCCGCGAGCTCTGCGAGTTGATGAAGACCAATCCGCCGGCCGCGGCCGATGCCCCCGTGGTGGGACGCATGGCGGCGCTCGGCGTCGAGCCGGGCAAGTTCGACGAGAAGAAGTTCGACAAGGCGGTTCCGGCGGCGGTACAGGCGGCCCTGCCGAAGCAGGCGCTCGGCGCGATCATGGAGAACATGAAGAAGATCGTGGTGCCGAAGAACGGCTGGACGGCGGTCACGCAGAACATCGGTGTCTACGGGACGCACTACCTCGACCGCGCTACCGTCACCGCCATCGGGCTCGGTGCCAACCGGCCGCAGGACGCGATCTATCCCACCTCCGAGACCGATCCGTCCGGCAAGCCCTACAGCGGGGCCAACAAGTATGTGCTGCATTTCGACAAGGGCATGACGCCCCCGGTCGACGGGTTCTGGTCGCTCACGATGTACAACGCCGAGTACTTCTTCGTGGCCAACCCGCTCAATCGCTACACCCTGAGCCCGCGCAACGCGCTCAAGTACAACGCCGATGGCTCGCTCGACCTGTACATCCAGGCCCAGAATCCCGGCAAGGACAAGGAGTCGAACTGGCTCCCTGCGCCTCCGGGGAAGTTCGTCCTCATGATGCGGTTGTACTGGCCGAAGGAAAAGCCGCCATCAATCCTCGACGGCACCTGGTCGGCACCGCCCGTCAAGCAGGTGTAGCCCGATGCTCCGCGCCCCGCGGTCCCAGCTGGGATCGCGGGGTGGCTCTACTGCCGGGAGTCCTGCAACGCGTCCCCCACCAGCGTGCACGCCACCACCACCAGCACCAGCGCTACCCCCGGCGCGATCGCCACCCAGGGCGCGTTGATCAGCGCATCCCGCCCCGAGGCGATCATCCCGCCCCACGACGGCGCCGGCGGCTGAACCCCCACCCCCAGGAACGAGAGCCCCGCCTCCAGCGTGATCGCGTTCCCCACGCCCAGCGCCGCCGCCGCGATCACTGGCGTCAGCGCATTCGGCAGCACATGACGCGTCAGCACCCGGCGCCGGCTCGCCCCGAGCGCCACCGCACTCTCCACGAACGGCAGCGCCATCAGCTTTCGCACCTCGCCGTACACCAGTCGCGCCACCGGCATCCACCCGGTCACGCCCAGTACCACCACCACCAGGATCACCCCCGGCGCCCATAGCGTCGCGAGCAGCAGCAGGAGGACCACCCGGGGCAGCGCCAGCGCGAAGTCCGTCACTGCCAGCAATCCCTTCGAAACCACCCCCTGACTCGCGCCGGCCACGCCGCCAACGAGCACGCCGATCAGCACCGACAGCGAAACACCGAGCAGCCCGACGCCCAGTGACACCCTCGCCCCGAAGGCGAGCCGGGTCCACACATCCCGCCCCAGGCGATCGGTGCCGAACAGGTGGAACACCCCGTTCACGTCCGTCGACCACGGCGGCAGGAATCGCGTCGCTACCACGTCGCGCTGCAGGGCAGGGTCCCCACCCGTGATCCACGGCGCAAGCACCGCGATCAGCGCCAGCACCACCAGGCACGCCACCCCGAACCGCGCGCGTCCATCGCGGAGCAGCGCGCGCTCACCCATGCGCCGTATCCCTGAGCCGCGGGTCCGCCAGAACCACCAGCCCGTCCGCAACCAGGCTCCCCAGCACCACCAGCCCCGCGCTGATCGTCGTCGCCGCCAGCACCACCGGATAGTCCCGCGCCTGCACCGCCGCTACCAGCAGCCGGCCTACTCCCGGCCACGCGAAGATGGCCTCCACGAACACGGCGCCCGAAAAGAGCGCCGGCAGCGACAGGCCGAGCAGGATCAGCACCGGAATGAGCGCATTGGGCAGCGCGTGCCGCAGCAGCACCGATTCCTTGGAGAGCCCCTTGGCCCGCGCCACTACCAGGAACTGGCTCCCCTGCAGGTCCACCAGCGCCCCTCGCACGTAGCGCGCGATGCCGCCCATGCCGATGAGCGTGAGCGTGAGCAGCGGCAGAGCCAGGTGCCGCACGCGGTCGGCCACCCGCCCAACCGGCGTGAGAAACTCGGCGTCGAGGCCCGTGGCCCCGAACGCGGGGAACACCCGCAACCAGTAGGCGAACACCAGTACCAGCACCACGGCCAGCCAGTAGCTCGGCATGGCATACAACGTCACGCTCGCCACCGAGAGGGAAGTATCGGTCCTGCTCCCGCTCACGTTCGCCTGCACCAGCGCCAGCAGTATCCCGAGCACGTAGCTCAGCAGCAGCGAGAGCGTCACCAGCAGCGCCGTGGCCGGCCATGCCTCCGCCAGCATCGTCCGCACCGGGCGCCCCGTCGCGATGCTGGTGCCGAGATCGCCCCGCACCACCCGCGAGATCCAGGCGCCATACTGCGCCGCGACCGGGCGGTCGAGTCCCAGCTGGTGCCGCTGTTCGTCGATCTGGGTCTGGGTAGCGGCAGGGCCGAGCAGCAGGCGCGCCGGGTCGCCCGGCGCCGCGCGCAGCAGGAGGAAGACGAGCGTGACCACGCCCCACATGACGCCGACGCCGATCAGTGCCCGGACCACCAGGTGTCGCGCCATGCGGAGAATGTGACCGGGTCAGCGTCGGAGAGCCAGAGCGGAGAAGCGCCCTTTCCCGGGTCCGATACGCCAGGGCAGGAAGTCGGGACGAACGGTCATTGCCGCAATGGCCGGCCGGGTCCAGAATTGGGCTCGCGCAACTCGTCCGTTCGTCTCAATACCGCTGGAGTGATACGATGCGTTCCGCTGTGCTCTTGGCTGTATTCACCGCGTTGTCGCTGAGCGCGGGTGGCTGCACCGGCTACCTGATTGGGCCCGGGGATCCCGGTACCGTTGCGGTCGAGGGCGTGAAGGTGACGCCGCAGGTGATCCAGTTCTCGAAAGTCGGCGAAACCAGGCAATTGGTTGCGACGGTTGCCCCGACCAATGCCACCGATCAGGCCGTTACCTGGGAATCGACCGACGCCACCGTGGCGTCCGTAAGCGCTACCGGCCTGGTCACAGCGCAGGCTGCCGGCACGGGGATCTTCGTCACCGTCATCACCCACGACGGGCACCACGAGGCCTCAGTCAACGTGAGTGTCATCATCCCCTAGCCCCTGCATCCGCGGTCGGCGGCCCGTCGAGCTGCCTTGGTGTGTTCGCGCGCAGGTCATCGATGTGCCGCTGCAGCCGCTCCTGCACCAGCCGGAGTCGCGGTACCCTGAGGGCGATGACGCCGAACTCCCACTCACAGAGCAGGACTGGCGTGCCCTGCCGGTGCAGCGGCTGCCGCCACCACGGCGGCGGGATGGCTATGCCTCGGTCCAGTATCAGGCTGTTTGGTGGACCCATCACGAATCCCGGCGGTGGAAGCCGGGGAGCGCCCCAGGGTCGCTGTTGTGGGTAGTGGTGCTGGAACAGGAGGCCGTGCGTCACGACATACAGGAAGCCGCCACTGAAGCGGTGGTTGCCGATGAACAATGCACAGAGGAGTCGGGCGCTGGCATCGGGTGGGGCCGGAATGACGAGAAGCGGGTCGCTGGCGAAGAACCGCGCGAGCCGCTGGTCCGACTCGCTCCGCAGCTTGCCACGCCGCAGCAGGTACTGGAGGGTTGCGTTGATCAGCCCCAGTGCCACTCCAACCGCGACTGAGAAGGCCAGCCCGCGCCAGAAGACGATTCCCCGCTCGGACCACTCCGTGAAGAAGACCACCACCAATAGCATCGTGAGGAAGACGCCCGCTGAGTGCCCCAGGGCCTCGGCGGAGTCCCAGACCGTGGCGTCTTCCTCGGCAAAGTCCTCGAACAGGGCAAGCTCGTCCATGGTCGCCTTGCTGCGCCCGGCGCTTGTCCGCGAGTGAACCGACGGTCGAGGGTCTCGCTGAATGTGAGTGGGTTACCCTATAAGGGCAATTCGCGCTAGAATCCGGCGTGACGCGAGCCCTCGTGACGGCGGTGCTGCTCTCCGGTGCGGCCGCATGCTCCTCCCCCGGCCGCCGCGGCGACGTCGTCATCTTCGCCTCCGGCGCCGACTTGCAGAGCATCAACCCCCTGCTCACCGTCCATCCCCTCGCCCGGCAGGTGCAGCGGTATGCCCTGCTCACCACCCTCGCCCGCTACGACAGCACCCTCGCCCCGTCACCCTACCTCGCGCGCGAGTGGACCTGGTCGCCCGATCGCCGGCAGCTCACGCTTCGGCTCGACGGCAGCGTCCGCTGGCACGATGGCAGGCCCACCACCGCGCGCGACGCGAAGTGGACCCTCGACGCCGCCCGCGATCCGGCGGTGGGCTACCCCAGGCAGGCCGAGCTGGGCGACCTCGCGAGCGTGACGGCACCCGACGATACCACTCTGACGCTCGCCTGGACCGCGCCTCAGGACCGGTTTCCCGATGTGCTCACCGACCTCGCCATCCTGCCGGCGCACCTGCTCGACACCGTGCCGCGCGACCGCCTGCGGCAGGCGTCGTGGAACGAGCACCCGGTCGGCAATGGCCCCTTCCGCTTCGTGCGCCACGAACCCAATCGCCGCTGGGTCTTCGCTCGCAATCCCGACTTTCCCGCCTCGCTCGGCGGGCCGCCTCGCATCGATCGCCTGGTCATCGCCGTGGTCGACGAGGCCATGACCAAGCTCGCGGCCCTGGTGGATGGCGAGCTCGACTTCGCCGGCATCCAGCCGGGCCACGCGCCCTTTGTCCGGAAGCAGTCCGACCTGCAAGTGATCGACTACCCGCTCTTCTTCACCTATGCGATCGTGCTCAACACCCGCCGGCCGCCCTTCGACCAGCTCGATGTTCGCCGCCGCCTCGCTGCCGCGATTGATCGGAAGGAACTGGTCGATGGATATGTGTACGGCTTCGGCACGCCTGCGAGCGGACCGGTCCCCCCGGGCGTCCCCGGTGCCCTCGGGGATTCCGCGACGCTATCCGCGCCGGTCGCGCCCTCTCTTGCGCCCTCCGCGCCTGTCAGGCTTGAACTCCTCACGGTTGGAACGGGTGACAACATTCTGGAGCAGATGCTCCAGGCCCAGCTCGCGAAGGCCGGCTTCACCGTCGTCATCCGCCAGCTCGAGCTCTCCGCCTTTCTCGATCGCGTGTACGGACCCGCGCACGACTTTGCCGCCGCCGTCATGGGCGTGCCTGGCGACCTGGCGCTGGGCTTCCTTCGACCCCTGGGCGACGTCGCCGGCATCGCCGTGCCACGAGACCCGGTGCTCGCCCAGCGCCTCTTCCTCGACTCGCTGCCGGCCGTCTTCCTCTATCATGCTCGGGGAGTGCAGGGGGTGAACCGCCGCGTGCTCGGCGTGAGGATGGATGCCCGCGGCGAACTGGTCACACTGAGTCAATGGCATATCGCCCAGTGACCGCAGACGTCGCCCGCGCCGCAGCACCCGTCCGCCTGGATTTCGCCGGGGGATGGACCGACGTTCCTCCATTTTCCGCGCGCGAAGGCGGCGTCGTGGTCACCGCGTCCATCAATCTCCTTGCCCGCGCCGAAGCCGTTCGGCGCCGCTCCGGATACCTCCTCCGCGCCAGCGAGCTGGGTTCCGAGGTGGAACTCGAGCGGCCCGATGCCGCGGTAACGGACCCGAAGTTGAACCTCCACGCCGCGGCACTCCGGCTTCGTCCGCCGTCGTCTCCGCTCTCCCTCACCACCAGTTCCGACGTCCCGCCCGGGTCGGGGCTCGGCAGTTCCGGCGCGCTCGACGTGGCCATCGTCGCCGCCCTCGCGGCACTGGAAGGCGAGTGGCTCGATCCGCTCCACCTGGCGCACGAGGCTTGGCGGCTCGAGGCGGTCGAGGCGAAGGTGCCCGGCGGCAAGCAGGACCAGTACGCCGCGGCGCTCGGCGGGTTCAACGTCATCACCTTCCGCGACCCCGATGTGAGCGCCACGCCGCTCTCCCTCGATGCGGCCTTCTCGGCGGAGCTCGCCCGGCGTATCGTGCTCTGCTACACCGGCGCGTCCCGTCTCTCCGGCAACACCATTGCCCGTGTCATGGCGGCCTATCTATCCGGCAATTCGCAAGTCAGCGGTGCATTGCTCGAACTGAGGGAGGTAGCGGTGGAGATGGCCGAGGCATTGAGACGGAGCGATCTCGCGCGCGTCGGCGCACTCCTCACCCGGAACTGGCAGGCCCAGCAGCGTCTGGATCCCGCCATGCGCACCCCTGACATGGCCCGGCTCGAATCGGCGATGCGGAACGCCGGTGCCATTGGCGGCAAGGCAGCCGGCTCGGGCGCGGGCGGCTGCATGTTCTTCCTCGTCGGCAGTGACGTCGAGTCGGCCTGCGCCGCGGCCACCGCCAGCGGTGCGCGCCTCCTTCCCGTGGAGTGGGCCATGCAGGGAGTCCGCCCGTGCTGAACGAACAGGAACTGGTCGAGCGGCGCGAGGTGATCGCCGAGTCGCCCGATCTCATCGATCTGCTCGCCCGCCTCGAGGAACGCGCGGAGCCCATCCTCACCCAGGTGCCCCTGCTGCCCACGGTGAAGTCGCTGCTCTCGACCGACGGCGGCGTCTGCCCCCGTGACGGCGCCGCACTCGAGTACGACCCCTGGAGCCCCTTCGCCCACCGCTGCCCCCGCTGCAACGAGTCCGTGAGCGGCGACCGGCATCATCGCTGGTGGGCCCGCTTCCAGCACCTCTGGCTCGGCGAGCGCATGGCCCATCTCGCGGCCCTCGGAACGCTCGGCCAGAATGACCGCGCCCGGGACAAGGCCTGCCGTCTCATCGTCGAGTACGGCGCCCGCTATCTCGACTATCCCAACCGCGACAACGTCCTCGGCCCTGCGCGGCTCTTCTTCTCCACCTATCTCGAGTCGATCTGGATCACCAACGTCATCTCCTCGGCGCTCCTGCTCCGGTCCGCGGAGCAGCTCGACCAGGAGACCTCCGACGCTGTCGACCTGATCGCCAACGAGGCCGCCAACCTCATCGGCGATCACAACGAGGGATTCTCCAACCGGCAGACCTGGAACAACGCGGCGCTCGCCGGCCTGGCCCTCTGGTTCGAGGACGAATCGCTCCTTCGAACCTCGCTCGAGTCGCCCACCGGGCTCATCGCTCACCTGAAGCGCGGCTTCGGCGAAGACGGCATGTGGTTCGAGGGCGAGAACTACCACCTCTTTGCCCTGCGCGGCCTGCTCGTCGGGCTCGGCTTTGCCCGTTCCGCGGGGCTCGATGCCTTTGCCGACGAGGCGCTCGCGACGCACGTCGCGGCGGCACTCCGCGCGCCGGCGCTCACGGCACTTCCCGATCTCACCTTTCCGGCCCGGAAGGACTCCCGTTTCGGCGTCTCGCTCGCGCAGCCGATGTATCTCGAGAACTGGGAAGCGGGCTTCGCCTGCCTCGGCACCGAGGGCGATCTCACCGGCTGGCTCGCGAGCCTGTATCAGGCGCCGGCGCCGCGTGCGATGCTGCTCGACTCGTACCTGCACGAAGCAGGCTTGCCGGCTCCCGCGGAGCGGGGCAGGGAAGACCTCTCCTGGTGGATGCTTGCGGTGGCGCTCCCCGCCATCGAATCGCGGGCCAGGACGGCAGCGCCGCCGAGCGTGCTGCTGGAGTCGCAGGGGCTGGCCGTGCTTCGCACCGGGACCCGCTACGCGAGTCTCGAGTGCGGCGCGCCCGGCGGCGGGCACGGACATCCCGACCGACTGCACCTCACCCTGCACGAGGATGGCGTCCACTGGCTGCCCGATCCCGGGGCGGGGAGCTATGTCTCGCGCGATCTCTTCTGGTATCGCGCCACGCTCGCCCACAACGCCCCGCGCATCGACGGCGTCTCCCAGGTGCCGGGTGACGCGACCTGTGAGTCCTTCGACTCCTCGAGGCATTGGGCCTGGGTGCGCGGCCGCTTCGGCGACGTCACCCGCACGGTCATCTCGGGTCCCGATCACCTGCTCGACCGCGTGGAGATGTCGGCGGTCGATCCGCACACCCTCGAGCTGCCCTGGCATCTCGCCGGCACGTGGGAGGTCGTGTCACCGGGCCGCTGGGAGCCGGCGTCGCTGGAGGACGAGTTTGTGTCCGAAGTGAGTCGCTTTGTGCCCGACCAGCGGGGTGCCATCCGGATTGTGGCGACTGCCGGCGGGTCGTCGATCTCGCTCACGCTCCTTGGCGCCGATGAGCTGCTCCGCGCCACGGCGCCGGGCGTGCCCGGCAGTCCGCCTGCTCCCTTTCTCCTGGTGCGGGCCACCGGGCGGTCCGTTCGCCTCGTCGCGGCCCTGGCGCGCGGCAACGAGGCGCCCGGCCTCGTGCACGAGGGCGAACTCACCACCGTGCAACTCGCCGGCGTCGCGACCCGCCATCAGCCCGAGCCCGACGGCTGGCGCATCGAGGCACCCGGCGGGGTCGTGAAGCTCGGCGGACGGCGCCCGCCGGCAACCGCCGTGCCGCCCGACCGGCTCGCCGAGTTCCAGGCGCATGGCGTTGCGACCGCGGCGTCACGCTCGCTCACCGGCGCCGCGCTCGCGTCAGCGGAGCCGCTCATGCTCGATCGCGAGGACCAGTACCGCCGGAGCGAGGAACCCTGGACCGGCGACGGGTCCTTCGAGGCGCGCTGCTGGCCCGCGTGGAATGCGGATCACTTCTATCTCACCGTCGACGTTTCGAAGCCGGAGGTATTCTTCCGGTCACCCGATGCGCCACCGCTCCTGCTCGACAACGAGCCCGATGACATCCACAGCGATGGCGTGCAGGTCTACCTTCGTCCGCTGGCGGACGGTCCGACGTATGGCTTTCTGCTCGTGCCCGATGGCGAATCGGGCCTGCGCGTGCGCCCCGCCGCCGGCACGGAAGGAACATCCGACATGGCGAGCGGAAGCTGGCAGCCCACGCCCGGCGGATATCGCATCACGGCCGCGTTCACGCTGCCCGGGTGGGAACAGCTCGGCGCCGGAAACACCATCGGGTTCGACCTCATCGTCAACGAAATGCGTGCCGGGCGCGAGCGGCGGGCGGGACAGCTGGTGTGGGGTGCGGATGGCGGCTGGGTGTGGCTTCGGGGCGACCGCCACGATCCCGCGCGCTTCGGCGCACTTGAACTGGGCGCCCCATGAGTGACTGGCCGGTAGCCGGCTTTACCTCTACCGGGAGCAAGCATCCCCAGGGGATCTACGGCGACGGCGATGCGTCCGGGGTGCCGCGCCTCATGTCGCGCTCGGCGGGATGCTACGTGTGGGACGATCGGGACAAGCGGTACGTCGACTGCATCATGGCACTCGGCGCGGTGGCGCTGGGCTATGGGCATCCTGTCGTCAAGCTCGCGGCGGCGGCGGCGATCGAGGCAGGCGTGGTGGGCCCGCTGGCGCCGGTCGTCGAGGCCGAGCTGGCCGAAGACCTTCAGCGCCTCATTCCCCGCCTGGAACAGGTGCGCTTCCTCAAGACCGGCGCCGAGGCCTGCGCCGCGGCGGTGCGTCTCGCGCGGGCATACACCGGCCGCGAGATGGTGCTCAGCTGTGGCTACCACGGCTGGCTCGATTGGGCCGCGTCCGGACCCGGAGTGCCCGCGGCGGTAAGCTACCTGTCGGACGTGATTCCTTTCAACAACATCGAGGAGACTCGCCGCCTCATCCGGGCAACCGGCCACCGGCTCGCGTGTGTCATCATCGAGCCCGTCATCGAGGCTGAACCCCATCCCGAGTGGCTGGCCACCCTGCGTGCCGAGACGACGCGCGTCGGCGCGCTGTGGATCATCGACGAGGTGAAGACCGCCTGCCGTATCGCCATCGGCGGCGCCACGGAGCGCTATGGTCTCGAGCCCGACCTCATGGTGCTCGGCAAGGCGCTTGCCAACGGATTTCCCCTGGCGGTGGTGGGCGGGCGCCGCGCGGTCATGGAACGCGTCGCCGACACCTGGATCTCCTCGACGCTCGCCACCGAGTTCGTCTCGCTCGCTGCCGCGCGCGCCTGCCTCGATGTCATGCAGCTGGAGGACGTCCCCGCGACGCTGCACAAGGCCGGTAGCCGCCTCTTCGCGGGGCTGGGCCGCCTGGCCCACGAGTACCCCGACCTCGTTACGCGCACCATGGGAATTCCGGAGATGTGCCACCTCGAGTTCCGCGACGAGGCGTTCTCCCGTGGGGTGGCCATCGGCGCGGCGCGGCGCGGCGTACTCTTCAAGCGTTCGGCCTATAACTTCGTCTCCCTGGCACATGACGGCGCGGTGGTGGAACAGGTAGTGGACACGTTGGCGGAGGTGCTGGGTGACATTCGCCGGTAGGACCCCATGCTGGTAGACGTGCATGCGCACTTCTACTCCGACCGGTCGCCCCGGGCCGACGCAGCGCAAAGGAACGCGAGCCGCCTGAAGGCCGGCGAGCGGATCGGCATTTCGTATCACGTCGCGTCCATTCTGGGCAGCTGGGGCCTTCGCTCGCCCACCTACTTCCCGTCGCCCGACGACCTGACTCACGCCAATGCCGCGCTCCGGGCACTGATCAAACAGCATCCCGATCGCATCCGGGGCTACGTCGCCGTGAATCCCAACTTCACCGCGCACGCACTTGCCCAGATCCGCGCCGGCTCGGCCGCGGGCATGGTCGGCGTCAAGCTCGCCGCGAGCCGCCGCGCCAACGACCCCCTGCTCGATCCCGTCGCCAGCCTCGCGGGCGAGCTCGGCCTGCCGGTGCTGCATCACATATGGCAGAATCGCCGGCACGAGTGGCCGGGACAGGAAGCCTCCGACGCGGTGGAACTCTGCGAGCTGGCCGCCCGGCACCCGCGGGTGAACTTCATCCTGGCGCACATCGGTGGCGGCGGCGACTGGCTCCACTCGCTACACGTGGTACGGCCAGTACCCAACGTGTACGTCGATCTCTCCGGCAGTGGGGTGGACGGCGGCATGCTGGAGCTCTGCCTGTCGCAGGTGGGAGCCGATCGCCTCCTCTGGGGCGCCGACATCACCCTGTGCACCGGCTGGGCCAAGCTGCGCTACCTCGAGCACATCCTTCCGGCCCCTGACCTCGAGCAGGTCCGCTGGCGCAACGCGGCGCGGATCTTTCCTCCCACTGCGTTCCAGGGCGACTGATGATCGACGTCAATGCCTTTCTCGGTGGTTACCCCTGGCGCCGGGTGCCGGGCACCAGCGCCGCGGGCCTGCTCGCCGCCATGGATCGCACCGGCATCATCGAGGCCTGGGTCTCGCATCTGCCCGCCATCTTCTGGCGCGATCCCACCGAGGGCAACGAGTGGCTCTACGATACCGCGACCCGTGAAGTACGCTTTCGTCCAGTCCCCTGTATCCAGCCCGGACTAGCCAACTGGGAGCGTGAGCTGACCACCGCAGTGGATCGGCGCGTGCCCGCGGTGCGAGTCGATCCCACCGTGCATGGGCTCGACCCTGCGGGCCAGTCGATGCGGCGCCTGGCCGCGGCGTGCGGCGAGGCCGGCGTTCCGCTGATGATGGCGGTGCGGTTTGAGGATGGCAGGCAGCGTCACCCGAACGATCGCGCGCCCGAACTTCCCGCCGCGGCCGTTCGCGCCCTCGTGCGCTCCAGCCCGCGCGTGCGGATGTTGGTGACCCACGCCGATCGCGGGGTCGTCGAGGAAGTGCACTGGTCGCTCACGCCCGAGGAATCATCCCGCATCTGGTGGGACATCTGCTGGATCTGGGGACCGCCCGAGGATCATCTCGAGCTGCTGCTGGACACGATCGGTGTCGCGCGCTTCGTCCTGGGCACCGGTATGCCGCTGCGCCTGCCGGAGACCCCGATCGCCCGGCTCGATCTGCTCGACCTGCCTCCCGCCGAGCGCGCCATCCTCGAGCACGGAAACGCCGAGTCCCTTTCCGGGAAGCCGGTGTGACCCGGCTGGTATTCCACCTCGTACCACATGTGCACTGGGACCGGGAGTGGTATCTCCCCGAGGCCACGCTTCGCGTGCGCCTGGTGGGCATGCTCGACGATCTCATCGCCCGCCTGACCCGCGACGGCACGCTGGCGCACTTCCTCTTCGATGGCCAGGCGGCGCTGATCGAGGACTACCTGCGGGTCCGGCCGGGGCAGGCGCCGGCGCTCGCGGCGCTCATACGGAGCGGGCGGCTCGAGGTTGGCCCCTGGTACGTCCTCGCCGACGAGCAGCTCGTCTCCGGTGAGTCCCTCATCCGCAACCTCCTCGTGGGCGGCAGGATGGCGGAGCGGCTCGGCCGCCGGAGCGGAATGCTCTACTCGCCCGATGCCTTCGGTCATCCCGGCATGCTCCCCGATCTCGCGCGGGAGTTCGGGCTCATGCACGCGGTGCTCTGGCGCGGCGTGGGCGACAGCGATTCGGCGCGCGATGCCTTCGTCTGGCGCGGCCCCGCCGGCGGACGGCTCTTCGTCTATCACCTGCCTCCGCCGGGCTATGAGATGGGTGCAGACCTGCCCGCCGACCGGATCACGCTGCCTGCGGCGTGGCAGCGGTTGCGTGAGCAGCTCATTGCCCGGAGTTCCGGTCCGCACATCCTGGTGTTTGTCGGCGCCGATCATCACTGGGTGCACCGCGACCTGCCCCTCCTGCGGAGCCTGATCGCCGAGCTCGAGCCCGGCAACGAGGTGCGGATTTCCCGTGCCGATGCCGCCGTCGCGGCACTCTCCGGCTCGGCGCGCGGCATCCCTGAGGGGGCGGGTGAGCTCCGCGACGTGAGCAGGGCCACCTGGGTTCTCCAGGGCACCCACGGCACCCGCGCGCCCCTCAAGCGGCGCAACAGCGAAATCGAGCTGGCCCTCGAACGCATCGCCGCACCGCTTGTGGCGCTTGCCGGTGGCGACGACCTCGCCGGCGCGCTCGCCTTCGCCTGGAGCACGCTGCTCCAGAACCACTTTCACGACTCGATCTGCGGCACCGTGGCTGACACGGTGGCGCGAACCATGGAGACTCGCTTTGCCGACGTCGAGGCCGCCGGCAAGGAGATTGCCCGCCGGGCCATACATCGCATCGTCGCGCACGATCCCGACCGGGCGCGCGAGAACTCGCCGCGCATCCGGCCTCGTCTCGTCCTCTGGAATCCCGCCGCGCGCCCGCGGGGCGGGGTAGTGCTCGCCCGGATCTCCGCCTTCCGCCGCGACGTGCTGGTGGGTCCCCCCGACAACCGCACCCCTCGCACCGGGTCGGCCGCGCTGCCGGCCGTGCTCGCGCGCGCGGATGAGCGGTTCACCCTGCAGGTCCTCGGCCGGCGGGACGCATCGGAGCGGCTCGATGCCGATCATCACTATCCCGATCTCGACCTGGTCGAGCAGGCCGTTGTGGCGCTCGAGGCGCCGGTGCTGCCGGGGCTTGGCTGGGGCATGCTCGAGCCGTCGAGCGACACGGCCTCGTCCGGCCCCGCACCGCACGCTCCCGTTACTGCCCAGGGGATGTCACTGGACAATGGACTGGTCCGTGTCACCCTCTCACGCCATGGCCGCCTGGAATTGGCCGACCACGCGCGGGAAGAGCGCTATACCGACCTGCTCGAGCTCGTGGGCGGCGGCGATCGCGGCGACACCTACACCTGGTGTCCCGTTGGCCTGGAACGCGCGCTCGATCCAGTCGGTCCGGTGCGCCAGCGACTGGTTGCATCCGGGCCGCTGGTCGGTGCACTCGAGGCATCGTGGTCCGTCCGCACCGGCGCCGGCACCGGAGGCAAGGGACGAGTCGATCTCAGGCTCGTGGTTCATCTTTTCGCCGGCAGCCCGCTGGTGCGTTGCGTGCTGGAGGTCGACAATTGGGCCACCGATCATCGGCTGCGCCTCCGGCTCCCCACCGATCTCGAGGGCGCGGACCTCGTCACCGGTGCGCAGCTCGGATCGGTGCACCGCACGGAGGTCCGGCCGGATCATGAGCGGCATCGCCTGGAAGCGCCGGTAAGCACCGTTCCGGCACACCGCTTCGCCGCGGCCGCCCGCGCCGGACGCGGGCTCGCCATCCTGGCACCGGGATTCTTCGAGGTCGAGTGGCGCAAGGGAGATGTGTTCGCCACGCTGCTGCGGGCGGTGGGCCAGCTTTCCCGCAACGACCTCGACACCCGGTCGGGTCACGCGGCGTGGCCGGAAGCCACGCCGCTCGCGCAGTGCCCCGGCCGTTCCCGCGTTGCCTTTGCGTTGGCGCCGCTCGATGCTGCCGTGCTCGCGAGCGGCAACGCGCTGCCGGAACTGTGGGAGGACGCCTTCGTGCCGCTGCAGGCGCTCTGGCTCCGCGACGCCACCGACCTCCACCTGCCCGCCGGCAGCATCGAACTCGAGGGCGAGGGGCTCGTGCTCTCCACCATCAAGCGCGCCGAGGAAGGCGAAGGCATGGTCATCCGGTGCTGGAACAACTCCGGCGGGAGGGTGCAGGGTCTGCTGCGGTTCGGTGAACCCCGCGCCAGCGCGGCGCGCAGCCGTGCCGATGAACGCGAGCCCAGGGCGGTGCCGCTCGGCAATGGCGGTCGTGAACTGCGTTTTGTCGCCGAACCATATGCCTGGGTCACGCTCATGGTCCGGTAGTGGCGGCCCGAGTGTTGCGCCCCTATCCAACGTGTGGAATCAGCCTCATCTTGCCCTGACAGCCATGGATCAAACCCCGACCCTCCGCCCCCTCGATGTCGTCGCCGTCATCATGGGCGGCGGTGCCGGTACGCGCCTCTTTCCCCTCACCAAGGACCGCTCCAAGCCGGCGGTCCCGCTGGGTGGCAAGTACCGCCTGGTCGACATCCCCATCAGCAACTGCATCAACTCCGAGCTCCGCCGCATCTTCGTCCTGACCCAGTTCAACAGCAGCTCGCTTCATCGCCACATCCAGGACGCGTACCGCTTCGACGTCTTCGCCCCGGGCTTCGTGGAGATCCTCGCCGCCCAGCAGACCCCCGAGCGGGTCGACTGGTACCAGGGCACCGCCGACGCCGTGCGGCAGAACCTCGTGCATCTCGCCAACGCACCCCACAAGCTGGTGCTCATCCTGTCCGGAGACCAGCTCTATCGCATGGACTTCCGCGCCGTCATCGAGCAGCACCTCGCCACCGGGGCCGATGCCACCGTCGCCACGATCCCCGTGGCGCGCAAGGACGCCGGCGCCTTCGGCATCATGCAGGTGGCCCCCGATAGGCGCATCACCCGCTTCGTGGAGAAGCCACAGGACCAGGCGCTGCTGAATGAATTGCGGGTGGACTGGGCGGCGGTGGATCGCCCGCTCGAAGGGGTCGAGCCCGACTCGCTGCTGGCCTCCATGGGCATCTACGTCTTCCGTCGCGAAGTGCTGGAAGAGGCGCTCGTGGGGCCCGAGGCGGACTTCGGCAAGCACGTCATCCCGTCCCTGATCGAATCACACCGGGTGTATGCCTATCTCTATCAGGGCTACTGGGAGGACGTCGGCACCATCCGCTCCTTCTACGAGGCCAACCTCGACCTCTGCGAGCCACTCCCGAAGTTCAACTTCTACGACGCCACGGCGCCGATCTTCGCGCATGCGCGCTATCTGCCGCCCAGCAAGATCATCCGCGGCCGCATGGATCGCGCGGTCATCTCCGATGGCTGCATCATCAACGACGCGGTGATCGAACACTCGTTGATCGGCCTGCGCAGCCGGATCCAGGCCGGTGCCGTCATCCGCGACTCGCTGGTCATGGGGCAGGACTACTACGAAACGGTGGAACGTGGCCGCCCGTCCGGCGCGCCCCTCATCGGCATCGGGCACGGATCCGTCATCGAGCGCACCATCGTCGACAAGAACGCCCGCATCGGCGACGGTGTCCGCATCTCGCCCGACGACAAGCCCGCGAGCTTCGATGGACCGAACTTCTACGTCCGCGACGGGCTGGTGGTCATCCCCAAGAATGCGATCGTTCCCGACGGCAGCGTCATCTAGCGTCACGCCCCATGGATGAGGGCCAGGGCGTGATCGTTCACCTCGTCGACGGCACCTACGAGCTCTTCCGTCACTTCTACGGCATCCGGCGCGGCGGGGGCGACGATCCCCCGTTCGGCGCGGTGCTGGGCGTACTCCGCACGGTTGCCCAGATGCTCGAGGGCGGCGCGACCCACGTGGGCGTGGCCACCGATCACGTCATCGAGTCGTTCCGCAACCGACTGTGGCCGGGGTACAAGACCGGTGAGGGTATCGAGCCCGCCCTCTGGGCACAGTTCCACCCGCTCGAGGAGGCGCTCGCCGCCATGGGCGTGGTGGTGTGGCCCATGGTCGAACTCGAGGCCGACGATGCGCTCGCATCCGCCGCGCACCTGGCCGCGGCGGACGGGCGGGTGCAGAAGGTCTGCATCTGGACCCCCGACAAGGACCTCGCGCAGTGCGTGGTCGGCGAGCGCGTCGTGCAGATGGACCGCCGCAGTGGCCAGATGCGCGACGCCGCCGGCGTGCTGGCCAGGTTCGGCGTGATGCCGCCGCACATTCCCGATTACCTCGCCCTGGTCGGTGACGCCGCCGATGGCTATCCCGGCATCCATGGTATCGGACCCAAGACCTCCGCCCGGCTCATCCAGCGCTACGGGCCCCTCGAACAATTCCCTCCCGAAGTCCTTGGGGACAACCAGCAGCACGCGCTGCTGTTCAAGCAGCTGGCCACGTTGCGGACAGATGAGCGCCTCTTCGCCGATGTGGAGCAGTTGCACTGGCACGGCCCGCGTGCCTCGTTTGTGTCCATGGCAGCGAAGATCGGCGATGAGCGCCTGGCGACGCGCGTGCGTGAGCTCGAGAATCGACTTCGCGGACCCTGATGATCAACGAAAGGGCCCGGGACGCATGCCCCGGGCCCTGAGGGTTTCGACTGCGACTGTCAGGCTGTCACGGCATCAGCAGCGTGCCGACCAGGCCTGCATGGTCCGACGTCCACAGCGGGTAGAACGGCCCCTTGACCTTCTCCGACGGGTCGTAGTTGACCCGGTCGATCTTCCCCATCGCCCGGTCGGGCGGGCCCTCGAACCCGCGCGCGAAGATGAAGTCGATGCGCTCATTCATGTTGGGCTGCGGGTTCGACAGGTCGGACTCGTGGCAGCAGGTAAGGCCCGTGGTCCCTGGGCGGAGGGTGCGCCAGAGATCGGCATAACCGTTCTGGCTCGCGACCTGGTACATGGCCGACCCCTCGTTGTCGTTCAAGTCGCCCATGATGACCGCCCGCTCAGCTCCCGCAATCGTCTGAACGATCTCAGCCATCTGCGCCATGCGGAGCTGGCTCAGGTCAGTGACCCCGAGGTCGTCCTCGAGGTGCGTGCTGGCCACCTGGTAGGTCTTGCCGTCCACAGTGAACGGGCGGCTCACCCAGCCGCGGTTCAGGGACACTCCGATGCCGGGATCGCCAAGGTTGTTCTCGAAGAGCTTCTGGATGACCGGGCTACCGGGGATGGCCCGCTCCGTGTCGTAGAGCATCACGTCGTAGTCCCGGAGCCTCACGCCCGTAACCGGCTGCGCGTCGATGTTGAGGATCGAGCCCGCCACCTGGTACGGCAGTCCGCGGTCCTGCAGGGCCTGCATGATCACCGGGAGGAAGTCGGCGCTGAAGACGACCGGAATCCCCGCCCATGTGAGATCGATGTCGATCTTGGATACTTCCTGCAGGCCGACGACGTGCGGACGGGTCTTGGCGATGGCATCTGCCAGTGCCCCTGCGCGCGTTGCCACATCGGTCTGTTTCAGCACCTGCACCTGTTGCAGCAGGACCGTCAGCACTAGCTGCTGGTCACCGGTCGCCAGCGCGGCAAGGATCGCGTCCACGTCGGCTCCGACATAGAAATTCTGCGTCATGACCACCAGTCGATCGGCCCCGCCCCTGGCGTTCGACGGGCTCAGTGCCATGCTGGGCGCGTTGGCGTCGTCCGCGGCGCAGCTCAGCAGCAGCAGGGCGGCGCCGATCGAGACCATGCGGGAGACATTTCTCATACAGCCCTCCCCTTCCTCTAGGCCCGGTGCGGCCGAGCCCGGCGGAACCGACCGCCGGACACCGGGATACACGCGGGCTCAGCCGGAAAATGGAGAGCCATCGGCATAGGGACCGTGAAGGTGCGGTGAGACCTGGCTCACACCATCTGCGATGTCGCCGCTTGAACGAAAAAGGGGGCGACCCGTCGGGCCGCCCCCTTTCTCCACT
>JAGGAG010000130.1 GCA_017889745.1 Gemmatimonadota bacterium
CAACGTGACATCACCACGGAGTTGTCCCATCGGCTCGGTACCCAGCGCTCCGGGGAGAACCAGCAACGGCTCCGGAGCGGCTCCACCGACGACCCCGAAGCGTATCAGTTGTACCTGAAGGGCAACTACTTCTCAGGCCGGCTCACTCAGGACGGGTATGAGAAGGCCACCTCCTACTTCAAGCAGGCGCTGGCGATCGACTCGAACTACGCCCTGGCCTGGAATGGCCTGGCGTTCAACTACATCAACGCCGCCGACTGGTACACGGCGCCGAGGGAGGCACTCCCGCTCGCGCAGGTCGCGGCAAGCCGGGCGCTGGCCATCGACCCGACCCTGGCCAGTGCACATCTGTCGCTCGCGCTTCTGGCCCAGTGGTACGACTGGGACTGGGCTGTCGCAGAGCGGGAATACACCCGCGCCATCGGGATGCAGCCCGACGATCCGCGGACCCACGAGTTCTACGCATGGATGCTCGCAACCCTCGGACGCTACGACGAGGCCGTCGCGGAAGCGACCCGGGCCCAGCAGCTCGATCCCGTGTCGGCGGAAGCGGCCAATATCCGGGGATTCGTGCTCCTGATGGCACACCGTTACGATGAGGCGATGGCGCAGCTGCGCACCGCCATCGAGCTCGACCCGAACTACTGGTATGCCTACGACTTCCTGGGCCAGGTCTATGAACGGACAGGCCGGATGCCTGAGGCTATCGCGGCGTACCAGAAGGCGCTCGAGCTCGAGAAGCCCAACGCGGAGAACTGGGCGAACCTCGCGCATGCCTATGCCCTGTCGGGCAAGCCGGCCGAGGCACGCCGCATCCTCGACGAACTGAAGGCGACGTCCGCGCGCACCTACGTCACGCCCTACAGCATCGCACTCATCTACGCCGGCCTGGGGGAGAGGGACCAGGCGCTCGCCTGGCTCGAGCGGGCCTACACCGCGCGCTCCGACATGCTGGTACTCTACATGGGCAACGACGGGCGCTGGGATCCACTCCGCGCTGACCCGCGCTTCGTGGACCTCGTGCGCCGCATCGGCCTGCCGAAGGTGCCGGCCCCGTGAGCGATCCCTTCCGCAAGACGACACTCGAACCCGTCCGCCCCGTCACCCTCGACGAGATCCGCGAGGCGCGCACGCGCATCGCCGGCACCGTGCTGCGGACGCCGCTCGTGCGGCTCGAACTGGGGCCGGACTACCCCGACATCCGCCTCAAGCTCGAAAACCTGCAGCCCATCAACGCCTACAAGCTGCGTGGCGCTGCCAACGCCGTCGCCCGGCTGTCCGAGTCGGAGCGGAAGCGCGGCGTCTGGACCATCAGTGCCGGCAACGCCGGGCAGGGCGTGGCGTACGCCGCGCGGAAGGCGGGCATCCCCTGCACCGTCGTCGCCATCAGTGCCGCCCCCGTCTCCAAGCTCGATCGCATGAGGGCCCTCGGCGCGACGCTCGTGCTGATCTCCTACGACGAGGCGTGGAAGGCGCTCGAGGAGCGGTCGTATCCCGGCGTGGAGGGCACGTTCATCCATCCCTTCGACGACCACGACTTCATCGCCGGCCACGGCACCATGGGCCTCGAGATCCTCGAGGACGCGCCCGACACCGCCGCCGTCATCGCCGGTATCGGTGGGGGCGGACTCATCGCAGGACTTGGCAGCGCCATCAAAGCACTCAAGCCCGACGTGAAGCTGTTCGGAGCCGAGCCGGAAACGGGGGCGCCCATGGCGCAGTCGCTCGCGATGGGATCGCCCCAGCGGTTCAAGGAATGGAAGGCGACCTTCGTCGATGGGGCCGGCGGCCAGAGCGTCTTTCCCCGCATGTGGGAGCGCATGCGGCCGCTCATCGACGGCAGCATCGTCGTCACCTTGGAGGAAACGAAGCGGGCCATGCGGCTGATGGCCGAGAAGGCGCGCGTCATCTCCGAGGGCGCCGGCGCGCTGCCCCTCGCCGCCGCGCTCACCGGCAAGGCCGGTCAGGGTCCGATCGTCGCCGTCGTCTCCGGCGGGAACATCGACCTGGCGAAGTTCTCCGAGCTGATCGCATGAGCCGATGCGACTGTCGCCTCGCTCACGACTGTCGACGGCCCACGCCTCACGCAAGCCACCGATCGAGATTGGCCTTCACGAACTCATCGTCGGCAAGATGGGGATAGGCCGCGAGCACCCGGTCGATCTCGGCCATCTGGCCCGGTGATAACTCCTCTCCCGGATCCAGGCACCAGCGTCCCCGCAGCAGCCCCCGGCGTCGCAGGATCTCGTGGATTCCCGGGATGCAGCCGCGGAAGTGGTTGGCGGCGTCGAAGATCGCACCGTTGGCATCGGTGGTCTCCACCCCCAGTCTCAAGAGGTCCGCCAGCGGCTCGCGCCGGCCAGGCCACCGCACCCGGTCGAGCAGCGAAACGGCACTCCGGGTCCAGTACGCCCAGTGACCCAGCAGTCCGCCGGCCATGCGCAACGTCGCGTAGCCGTCGCGCCTCCGACGGCGCACGCGATACCTGATAAGGAGGTCGGCCACGATGTTGTCGTCGTTCCCGGTATAGAGCGCCACCTCCCGCTCCCGGCCCGCGTCGGCCACCGCACGGATCACGTCGAGCGTTGCATACCGGTTGAACGGCGCGATCTTGATGCCCACCACGTTCTCGATCTCCACGAAGCGGCGCCAGAACCGATAGGAGAGCTCGCGCCCGCCAACCGATGGCTGCAGGTAGAATCCCATGAGCGGGATCACCTCGGCGACCGCGCGACAGTGGGCGATGAGTTCGGCCTCGGTGGCGCGGAAGAGGGCTCCGAGGCTCAGAAGTCCCAGGTGATAGCCGAGGTCATGCGCCACGCGCGCTTCTCCCAGTGCCTGGCGCGTCTTTCCCACCAGGCCGGCCACTCGCAGCACCGACGCGCGCCGCCGGCCCTCCCACTCGGCCACGGTCTCCGCCGCCAGCGCGAGCACCGGGCGGTACAGGGCGAACCCGGGATGCCTGATGGCGAACTGGGTGGTATGCACGCCCACGGCGACGCCACCCGCTCCCGCGTCGAGGTAGTATCGGGTCAGCGCTCGCTGCCGCCGCTCGTCGAGCCTGCGCGAGGCGGTGAGCGCCAGCGGATGCGCCGGGATGACCATCCCGGCCCGAAAGGCCCGCCGGATCGGCGAAGGGATGCTCAGAACGTTCCCTCCCGCGACTCGAAGTGTGTCGGCTTGTTGAGCGACCGCCCGCCCCGCTCCACCCATTCGGCCACGCGCGCAATCATCTCATCGATGCCCACCTCGGGCGGCCCGAACAGCGCTTCCATTCGCGAGGCATCGCTCAGCAGCGCGGTGGGCGCCTCGGCGCCCGCGAGGCGGGGTTGGATATTCCACCGCTTCCCGAATTGTTCGGCCAGCCAGCGCACCGACACCGCGGGTCGCCCGGTGACGTTGAGCAGCAGCGGCGGTGAGGTGCAGGCACCAAGGGCCCGAAGCGCAACCGCGTTGGCATCACGCTGCCAGATCACGTTCACCCACCCCATCACCACATCCACCGGGCGTCTCTCGCGCACCCGGTCGGCGATGTCGCGCAGCACGCCGTATCGTGGCTCGATGGCGTAGTTGAGGCGAAGGATTGCCATCGGCGTCCCGTTCCGACGGGAGAAGAACTCGAGGATCCGCTCCCGGGCCAGGGTCGATTGCGCGTACTCGCCGACGGGACCCGTCGGGTCAGTTTCGGAAGGGCCGTTCGTGTCGGTGGGGGTCAGGGGATAGACGTTGCCGGTGGAGAACGCGACGATCCGCGATCGCGCATAGCGCCCGGCCACGGCACCCGGCACCCACGCATTCAGGGCCCAGGTGCGGGCTTCATCGCCCGTAGTGCCGAACTTCTGCCCCACCATGTAGACGATGTTGGAAGCGTCGGGGAGCCTCGCGAGCTGCGCAGGATCCACCAGGTCGGAGCGAAGGGTCATGATACCCTCGGCCTCGAGGGTCGCACGCAGTTCGGGATTCGAGAATCGCGCCACCGCGATCACGCGGCTGCGCCTGCCGGCCTCGCGCAGGCTGCGGGCGGCCAGCCGGACGAGGCTCGGCCCCATCTTGCCACCCGCGCCGAGGACCACGATATCTCCCTCGAGGGCCGACATGGCCTCGACTACGGCGGGGACCGGCTGCGCGAGAAGCTGTTCCAGCAGGGGTTCGTCTGGCACGAGCCGGGGGTTGAGGTGTGCGGATAGCGTACCCTCGAATGGGGAGGGATGACAAGCGCCGAATGGACACTGACGTGCTCATCGTTGGCGCCGGACCCACCGGGCTGATGCTCGCGAACCAGCTCGCCCGCCGTGGCGTGCGCGCGATGATCATCGACCGGCATGCCGGACCGTCGCGTGAAACGAGGGCACTGGGCGTGCAGGCACGCACCCTCGAGATCTACTCGCAGCTTGGGGTCGTCGGGCCGGCCCTCGCCCTTGGCAAGCGCACGGCCGGCGCCAACGTGTGGTCGGAGGGACGCCTGGCGGCGCGAATTCCGCTGGGAGACATCGGGCGCGATATCAGCCCATACCCCTTCCTCCTGATCCTGGGCCAGGACGACAATGAACGGATCCTGGGGGATAATCTCAGCGGCCTGCATGTGGCTGTTCAGTGGAATACCGAGCTGGTCGGCCTGGTGCAGGAGCCCGCGCAGGTCAGGGTGACCCTGAAGCAGCCCGACGGCATGCGCCGGGAGGTCAGGGCCGCCTGGGTCGCCGGGTGCGACGGCGCGCGCAGCGCGGTGCGCGAGCTGAACGGGATTGCGTTCGAGGGCGCTCCATACGAGCACGTGTTCTTCGTCGCCGATGTGCAAGTGACGGGAGCGATGGTTCCGGACGAGCTCAACGTCTACCTGTGGCGGGAAGGCTTTCATCTCTTCTTCCCGATGCGTGGTACCGATCACTGGCGGCTCGTTGGCATCCTGCCGCGGGATTTGCGGGGAAGAGACGATCTCGCGTTCGAGGAAGTGATTCCCTCGGTACGCCATGAAGCGGGAAGCGGACTGTCCTTCAGGTCGTGCAGCTGGTTCTCCACCTACCGCATTCACCACCGGCGCGCGGCGCACTTTCGTGAGCGCCGCTGCTTCCTCCTCGGCGACGCGGCGCATATCCACAGTCCCGTGGGCGCGCAGGGCATGAATACCGGTCTGCAGGACGCGTACAACCTGGCATGGAAGCTCGCCCTGGTAACGTCGGGGCGCGCCGGCACGGCTCTGCTCGATTCCTACGAGGAGGAACGCATCCCGGTCGCCCGGCGATTGTTGAGCACCACCGACCAGGCCTTTTCGCTGATTGTCTCGGACAGTCCGCTGGTGGGCCTGCTGCGCACGCGCGTCTTCCCGAAGGTCGCCGCCTTCGCCATGCGGAACGAGCGGATGCGGAAGCTCGCGTTTCGCACCGTCTCCCAGACCGGCATCGCGTACCGCGACAGCCGGTTGTCGGAGACGATGGCAGGCCTGCCTGGTGCCTCACCCCGCGCCGGAGACCGTTTTCCGTGGTTGCAGCTCAAGTTGCAGCCGGGCGGCCCCACCGAGGACCTGTTCGCGCGCCTCGGCGACACGCGGTTCAACCTGATGCTCCTCGGTCAGGCCGCACCCGCGGGCGGCTTGCCGCTGCTCGGCGACATGCTGCGCATCCACGTGGTACCCGAGGATCTCGTCAATGACCGGGAGCTCGCCCGCGCGCAGATCTCGCGGCCCTCCTTCTATCTCCTGCGGCCTGACGGCCATATCGGGCTCGCCGGCACCCTTTTCGACGCCGCCGCGGCGACGCAATACCTGTCGCAACACCTGCATCTGACATCCTGAGCGCAGAACCGCTTGCCACTCACCGCTCACCGCTCACCGCTCACCGCCCACCGACCCACGCCTCACCCCAGCGCCACCTGCGCCAGTACCACCGCTCCGGTGCCCACCAGCGCCACCGCCCATACCAGGTCCACGTTGAACCACACGCTCGTAAGGCGCCGCAGCCCGAGCTTCTCGTAGACCAGCCATGCCACGAGTCCGGTGATGAACAGGTAGCCCGCCGTGTGCACCCCTGCCGCAAGCCAGGCCGCCTGTCCCGGCAGCATCGACGCGTGCATCACGCCGTGATGCGCTTCCGATCCCGCCAGCACCCCGGCCATGAGCGGCAGCACCATCAGCCCGGCGCCGTGCGCCGACGCCATCAGGAACGACCAGGAGGTGAGCTGGCGCGCGTTCGCCCGCATCCCCGCGCCGCGCGGATGCCGGTGCCACCGCAGCCGGTACAGCCCGAGCCCGACCAGCGTCGCACCCAGCGCAAGCCGCACTGCGTCCTCCGGTAGTGCGCCGCCGATCGCCAGGAGCATCAGCAGCGCCGCGCCCACTGCCAGCGCATGGCCCGCGGCGAGCGGGGGCAGGGCGCGCCACACCGCGCGCCCCTGTCGCTCCTGGAACCCGAGTGCCACCGCGAAGAGCCAGCCCATTCCGGGGTTGAGTCCGTGCAGCGCGCCAAGGAGGAGCAGCGTCACCCAGGGAAGCCCCTGGTGCCACGAAGCGTCGCTCATGAGTAGCAGAACGAATCCGACGAGGCATCGCCGCCCTGGAGCCGCACCTGGTGCGGCCGCATGCCGTCCTCGAATTCCACCAGGAACGAGGGATCCAATGCCAGCCCCCCACCCGGCAAGACGTCGGCCTTCACCATCCATCCCTTGATGCCATCGGGATAGAACTGCGCGTCCCACGGCGAGTAGAGCGAGTTGGTGAAGTACACGCGGCTCCCGTCGCGGCTCACCTCCACCATCTGCGGGCCGCCGTTCCGCGCCACTTCGGGCGAGCCCGGATGGGCCGACCGGGCCGCGATCCCGCCGATCGTCAGCCTGCCCCTGAGCACCGGCGCGAACGGGTCGCTCACGTCGTACTGCAGCAGCTCGCCCGTTCCCCAGCACGATACGTACAGGTAGCGGTCGTCCAGGCTCAGGTTGATGTCGGTCACCAGCGGGGGCACGGCACCGAATCCCTTGAGCATCGGAGGGAGCAGGGCGGGATCGGTCGGCACCGCCGGGATCTCGATGACCTTCTTCGCCTTCCACTCGCCGCCCTTCTTCCCATTGCCGTTGCCTCCATCGAGGTACCAGGTCCAGATGGACGCCGAGAGGTTCTCCAGCGAGATCACGACGCCGGCGAAGCCGTACGCCTTCCGCGGGTCGTGCGCCGGCCGCAGCTCGAGCACCATCTGCTGTTCCTTGCCGAGGTCGATGGCCTGCCGGTGCTTGCGGGTGTTGAGGTCGAACACGTGCAGATGGTGACCGTACTTGCCCGCGAGCAGCAGCTCGGGGTTGAGACCCTGCGTCACCATGCCGGGTGTGCCCCATTCGCTGGTGATCACCGTGTCGTGGCCCAGGTGCCACCAGAAATCGTAGGCCAGCTCCTGTGGCCCGCGGTCGGCCTCCCACTTTCCCATCAGCTCGAAGGTGTCGTGATCGAGCCGGAATATGCCGCCGGGACCGCCGCCGTCCGGCGTACCCAGCGCGTTCATGTAGATGGCATCGGTGCCGCAGTGAACCGTGTGCGGCGCGGCATAGCCGGTCCGCTCGGCCAACGTGCTGCCGTCGATC
>JAGGAG010000131.1 GCA_017889745.1 Gemmatimonadota bacterium
AAGGCGCTGCGCCAGCGCATCGCCGAAGTGGAAGGGCTCCGGCCGGAGTACGTCGAGACCTTCAATGGATCGAGCGACCCGCTGCACCGCGCCGTGCTGGCCTTCACGGGTCCGGACCGGCCCTATGTATATGGTGAACCGGGATTCGAGGCGGGGTGGCAGGCGGCGAAGATCTCCGGCGCGCCCGCGATCGCGGTGCCGCTGACACCCACGCTGGCGCACGATGCGAAGGCCATGTGCGCCGCGAGCCCGACGCCGGGCCTGCTCTACATCTGCAACCCCAACAACCCCACAGGAACCACCACGCCGCGCGAGCAGATCGTGTGGGCACTGTCGAACAAGCCGGCGGGCAGCCTGTTGCTGGTGGACGAGGCATACATCCACTTCAGCGACGAGACATCGGTGGTGGACCTGGTCGATTCGCACGAGGACCTGCTGGTGCTGCGGACCTTCTCGAAGCTCTACGGCATGGCGGGGCTCAGGATGGGGCTGGCGATTGCGCAGCCGCCGGTGCTCGACCGCCTTCGCGCGTTCGGCGGAACCATAACGTCGATAACCGGCGTCACTGCGGCGCGCATCAGCGTGGACGACCCGACCCTGGTGGCGGTACGCCGGGCCTACACCAGGCAGGCACGCGAGGAGACGTTTGCGTTCCTGACCAAGTACGGATACGGATTCCATCCGTCGGTGAGCAACTGCTTCATGCTCGACGCGAAGCGGCCCGCCGCGGAGCTCGCGGCCGAAATGGCGAAGCAGAACGTGCTCATCGGGCGCTCCTGGCCGGCCTGGCCCACCTATGCGCGCATCACTGTCGGTACGCCGCAGGAAATGCAGCAGTTCTGCGCCGTGCTGCGAGCCGTGATGGCATAGCGACCGGAAACCAGACACTATGAGGCGCCCGGGCCGGCAAGGTCCGGGCGCCTCGTGCTTCGGGCAGGTCAGCGGCGACCGCCACCGCGACTGAACCCCCCGCCGAATCCGCCGCTGCTGCCACCGCTGTAGCGGCTGCCGCCACCGCCCTGCCAGGAGCCGTAGCTCGACGATTTCTCGGCGGACGAACTGCGCGCCGCTTCATCGCTCGATGCTTCATTCGGCTTGTCGACGGAATTCCATCCGCTGCTGCTGCCCTGCTGCCAGCCACTGCCGGTGTTCTTGTACACGTTGCCGTCGTGGGTGGCGTACATGTTGTTGTTCGCCGTCTTGCCGGCGGTCGTCGTGCCGTAGGCCGTAGAGACGCCCGCCGCCTTGCCTCCCTCGGAGGTCTGGACCTGACCCGCGGTGCCGTACGCATTCGACGCGTGGCTCGACCACGCCGTCTCACCGTTCTTCGACGAGACCGACGACCCGTACGAGCCATATGCATTGGAATGCTGGTAGGTCTCGGCGCTCGCGCCGGTGCGCGGGTTGTATGCCTGCGCGGCGGCGGCGGATCCGTACGGGCCAGTCGCCGATGCGCCGCGCGCATACGTGCCGGTGCTCGGGTTGTAACCGGCTCCCGCGCTGGCCCCACCGTAGGGTCCGTACGCGGAGTACCCGTGTGCGTACGCGCCGGTGTAGGGGTTGTAGGCGGCGTGGTAACCGTAGCCGGTGTAGGGATACGGGGGATGGTAGTACACCGGATAGCCGAACCCGGGCGGATAGTACGGGTGATAGCTGTAGGCCAGCGCCATGCCCACGCCCAGCATGACGACCCCGGCGGCCACGTAGGCGCCGTTGTATCCGGAGGTGTAGCCCACCACGACGGTCGTGGGCGTCGACTCGTAGATCTGCACATACGTGACGTTGTACATCGGTGACGACGGCGGGATGGTGTAGATGACTTGCGGCACCATTGTCGCCACGGCGAAGGGACCGTTGGGCGACGACGACACGAACCAGACGCCGTTGCTGCAGACGTAGTAATTGCCGCTGGCCTGGATCACCTCGTACGACGTGTTGGTGGCGTACTGCATCGACGTGCCCTGGATCGGCGAGAACTGGGGCGGCCCGCCGTACGTCACGTTCACCGTGGTGGTGGCAATGTCCACGTCCGCCTTGTGCGGCATCTGTGCCTGTGCCACCGCCTCGTTGGCCTGGGGCGTTCCCGGCACCGACGACAACACCGCGGCGCGAGGACTGTCGGCCGGGATGTTGGAGAAGTCCGCCGGCAGGTTCGGCGTGGCGTAGGTCCACGGACCGCTCATGCTGCTGGCTCTGAACCAGCGGCCGGACACCAGGAAATACCACTGCGACGTGGGCGAGTAGAAGAAGAGGTCGCTCTCAGAGTTGGTGACCCAGGAGAGCGCGGTGCCGGGGATCCCCTCGAGTTGCGCCGGCCCCTCGAGCAGGATCAGCTCGGCCGGCTTCTGGCTCACGAAGACGGTCGGTACCTGCGACGGCCCCCAGGACATGCCGGGAATGTTCCTGGTGACGTCCGCCCACTCATCGTTCTGGGGCAAGCTCTTCAGGCTCGCGGGCAACGGCCCCGCCGCCCGCCAGGGTCCGTTCACGTTCTGCGCCTGCAGCCAGCTGGCCTGGTCCTGCAGATAATAGGTGCCGGTGTTCTTGTCCTGAAACACCGCCCAGTTGGTGTTGACCGAGAAGAAGAGCTGCGAGCCCTGCGTCACCGGCGCAAAGGCGGGCTTGCCCTGAAAGATGACCAGGATGGCGGGGGATTGACTGTAGTAGATCGGCGGCGCCGGCTGCGGCAGCGTTGGGGACAGCCCCGGTCCGGTCTTCGGTGCCGGTCCAGCCGCGGCGGGGGGCGGACCTGAGGTCGCGGCCGCAGGGGCCGAGGCGGTCATGTAGCTCTGCACCTGCGGGAGTGAGAGGTTCATGCTGCCGGCCGGGATCAGCGACTGTACGATGCCCTGGTACTGTTGCGCCGTGGCGGGATCGAGGCCGGGGAAGTTCATCCGGACGATCTTCTGGTTGTACAGAGCCACGGTTTGCGCACTGAGGTTCGTGCTCGTCTCGGCAGTCATGAACAGCGAGGCCGGCACGGAGGAACTGGCCCCGGGCAGCTGGAGCTCCACGGCCATGTGGTAGTCGAGGACCACGTAGTAGCTCCACGAATCCACCTGCGGCTGGTAGAACGTCACCTGCATGCCGTCGGCGGCGGTGAGCGTGCGGGGCCACGAGAGTTCCTCGACCCCCTGCGCCCGGGCGGGGGAAGCGGCGCCCAGTGCCAGCGCCAGGACAGTGGCCAGCCGCGTGCAGGATGCGATCCGCATTTCAGCTACCCCTCCGGTGGCGCGTCCGGAATTGATGACCATCGCCTGCGGCGGCGCCCAGCGCCACCGCGCTGGCCATCCCATGCCACCCGTGCCGCATGCGCCGGCTTCTTGCGTTCTCCAGTGGTCCATCTGCCAGTCCAGGCCTACTGGTTCAGCTGATAGTTGAAGTTCGTGATGGTAGCCGACACTTCCTTCGACGGCACCGAAACATTGATCTGCGAGGCGTACTGCGGACCGCCGGGCACCTGACCGAACCTGACCGTGCATGTCACCGGGTCGCCTTGCAGCGAGGTCGCGAACGCGTAGCGCGTCGGCCGTTTTGTCGCCGGATTGATCCAGTACGTGGCGGTATCGCCCGGCTGGATGAAGCCCACGTCGGTGGCGCGGACATTCCCGCTCGGCACCGGGCTGAAGGTGGCCCGGGAATAGAAGTCCATCATGGTCCCCGGCGAGGGAGCCATGTACCGCTTGATGAGGTCGGTGAGTTGCCCGGCCCACGCCTTGAAGTCCGCAATCTTCTCTTCCTTGATCCGGTGCCTGATGCCGTGCTTTCGGCCGGTTTCCGGTGGCGGCGCGCTCAACATCGTCTTCTGCAACTGGCCATTCGCGTAGTTCATCTGGTACAGCGCCGCGGGCCTTGCCTCACCCTTGTACGTGATCTGCACCCGCATCTTCCAGGTGTATTTCTGCATCAGTTCCGCGTTCTTCTTCGCACTGGCGGCGTAGGCATCGGCCGCGAGGCCGGGGTTGGGCCCCTGCGCGCTCGCGGCCGACCCCACCCCCACCAGGAGCCACACCACCCCCAGCGCCACGCGAGCCGGCCGCGTCAGGGCGGCCGGGGTCAGGCCATGCAGTCTCATTCTCATCCTCCGTGCCGCAGCGGTTACTGGTTCAGCTGATACTCGAAGTTCGTCACCGCGATCGACAGCTTGTCCGCGGGGGCACTGATGGTCAGCTGCGACGCGTACTTCGGGCCGCCGGGTACCTGGCCGTACTGCGCCGCACCGGTGACCGGCTTGCCCTGGAGCGACGTCGTGAAGTTGAAGCTCGTCGGGCTCTTGGTGGCGGGATCGATGAAGTAGGTGACCTTGTCTCCGGGCTGGATGAAGCTGGTGCCGGACGCCTGGACACCGCCCGTCGGGGCGGGCCCGATCGTCGCCTTCGAGTAGAAGTCGAACATCTGGCCGGGCGTGGGCGCCATGTACTTCTTGGTCAGCTCGACCAGCGCCTCCACCTCGGACTTGATCTCGGCCATCTTATCCTCCGTCACCCGGTGCTTGATGCCGTGCTTGCGACCGGACTCCTCCGGAGGCGCACTGATCTCCGTCTTCTGCAGCTGCCCGCCCACATAGTTCATCTGGTAGAGCGACGCCGGCTTCTCCTCACCGTTGTAGGTGAGCTGGACGCGCATCTTCCAGGTGTACTTCTGCATGAGCTGTGCGTTCTGCTTCGCGCCGGCGGCATAGGCATCGGCGGCCTGGCCCGGGTTGGGGGCCTGGGCAGTCGCGACAGCCGAGCCAAGGGTGGCCAGGCAAAAGACCGCCGCGCCGAGCCGCAGGCCGGGCAGTCTCATGACACTCGAATCACCGTACACCATACGCCTGACTCCTCGTGAGATCGCAACGATAAACTGCACCAATACTGTACTCCTGCGGACTGCGCCTGAAGTCGGAATTGACTGTTCGTGACGGCCTATTCATGCCGGTGCCCCGGTGCGGCCGCCCCCGGGGAGGTGGTGGGCAGGGTCCCTGGCTGGCCACCCATCATGTCCGCTCCGCCCATCATGTCACCCATCGACCACCACTCGTCCATCGTCATGACGTTGCGCGTCGGGTCGCGATACTCCGCCAGCTGCTCCCTGATGAGGCGGTCCTTCTCTGCCCTCGACAATGTATCCGCGACGAGAATGTCGGAAATGATGTCATGCATCATATGCAGGTTATCAAAGATTACCGCGGCCCGGGGATGCCGCCGCGAGAACATGGGCGCGATGACAGCGGTCATGGGCATGACGCGCGGAACCTGCCCCCTCCCGTCCTCCAGCATGGCCCAGAAGTGCGCCACCGTCGCATTGACGCCCGCCCGCTGCTCCGCCGGATCGTTGCTCACCACGAACGGCTCGTAGAGCCCGACCTGCAGCCAGTGGTAGGCCCAGATGAGGCCGTTGAAGCGCGGCTCGCGCGTCCGGAACACCTGGCTGAACCACTGGCCGTCCATCAGCGCCATCGACTTCGGCACCGCCGTGAAGGCGTAGGCGCCCCGGCTGAGATAATAATCGGTCAATGTCTCGATGATCGAATCCCTGCGCGCCACTGACAGCGACGGATCGGCATAGACGTCGTAGACCTGCCGGTGGAGCACATGTGCCCAGTCGAACATGAGCTTGGCCTGCCACGCGATCCGGGCGTACTCCGGCTCGATCGCCACTTCGGCGACGCCGAACCGCGGCGGCCGGCGCAGCAGGTCGATGGTGAGGAAGCGGTACTCGCGCTGCAGCGCCCGGCTCAGCTGTGCGCGCGGCGTGGTGAGCAGGTGTTCGTAAAGCGTCGCATGGCCGTAGTCGAACGCATTGAAGAGCCTGGCGGCCTCCGGGAATCGCGAGAGGAACTGCCAGTTGAAGCTCCCCGGGTAGTAGAACTGCTCAGCCCGGGGCTGCTCCGTTGCGTCAACCGGGCGGTCCGGGGTCCCGCCGGCCCTCGGCGTGAGGGCGCGCATGGCAAAGGCGTGGGAAAGTCCCGCGGTGAGCTCGAGGTCGGGACCCGCGCCACCGGTGAGGCGGCGGGCCAGGCCGGCATCGAGCACGAGGGTGGGGGTCCACTGCCACCGCAGGCCGAGGCCGGCAGTGAGCGCGGTCTCCGCCCCAGCGTAGTCCTGCGATGCGCCCAGCTCTGCCACCAGCAGGAGACTGCTGCGATAGAGAGTGTAATCCAGTGCGGCGCTGGCGAACCATCGGGGCGGTGCCTCGAGCCGGGGGCCGTCGGCCGCCGAGGTACCGAAGGTCCAGACGCCGTTGAGATGGAGGCGGGTCAGGCCGAAGGTCCGTGTCGCAATGGCCTTCACCGTCGCGAGCGCCACGTCGCCTCCCAGCGCGCCCACCGGCAGGGTCAGGTCGGCCCGGACGCTGAACGCGGGCAGCGAGGGACCTTCCGCGTTGAGATTGTAGAGGGCCGAGAACTGCAGGCCGCCGATTCCCCGGTCGCTGCCGGCGCTGTCGACAGCCCCGAGTGGCAGCTTGATGCTCACCTGCGTGTTCGCCAGGACGCCATACTCGATTTCGGGCTGCAGGCTGTAGCGCCTTGCCCCGGAGACGTCGGCATCGTAGGTGAGCGGCGCCAGCAACTCGAAACCATGATGCTCCACCACGAAGGCATCCTCGGTGCGCACCGGCCGGCCGTCATCGAGATTGCGGTAATCGGTCTGGGCACCGGCCATTGTCGGCATGGCGGCCAGCACGACCAGCACCGCGCAGGCGGTGCCCGCTCTTGTTCCCATGGAGTTCCAGGTCAGGATGTGGCGACCGAGGGGTCCGGGCCCCCTTGGAGTGCCCAAAGATGGCGATTCCGGGTGCCGGACGGTCCCGGATACCAGACGATTGCAGAAATCGGGCTGGTACGCTACATTGTTGCGGTTCGCGCTGGTGCGCGAGCGGTTATGGCCAGATTCTTTACAAGAGGACCTGGGACCATCCTGGGTCCTCTGTTTATATCTAGCCATCGCGGTCGAGTGACCGCACCCACGGCGGAGGGAGTTTCCGCCAGCAGTCGGTGGGTACGGCATGTCCGGACACCCGACAGCACAAGTTTTTTTGAAAGGGTTTCACATGCGTACCACCGGCAAGGTGAAGTGGTTCAACGACGCCAAGGGCTTCGGTTTCATCACTCCTGACAGCGGCGAGAAGGACTGCTTCGTGCACCACTCGGCGATCCAGGGCTCGGGCTTCAAGACGCTGAGCGAAGGCGAGGTCGTTGAGTTCGACATCGTGCAGGGGGCCAAGGGTCCCGCCGCCGAGAACGTCGCCCGGAAGAAGTAAGCTTCTTCAGGCACGGTGAAAGGGCCGCATCCTCTGGGGTGCGGCCTTTTCATTTCCACCCGACGCGTCGCCCCGCGATGCGCATCAGGATGACCCGGCACGACATCCCGCCCAGGCCGGCACTACTTGGGGCGGAAGACGAAATACACCGCGCCCAGGATACAGAGGCCGGCCCAGGCGAAGTCCCAGTGGAGGCGCTGTTTCATGTAGACGATGGCGAACGGCGCGAACACCAGCAGCGTGATGACCTCCTGCGTGATCTTGAGCTGCGGCAGGGACATGACGGTATAACC
>JAGGAG010000132.1 GCA_017889745.1 Gemmatimonadota bacterium
GCGGCCGCGAGCACGATGGGCCCGGTGGCCGCAAGGAAGAGCGCCATCTGCCACGTGAGCCAGAGCCCGAGCGACGCACCCTCCGCTGGGGGCGTGATCCCGGTGCTCAGTGCGCTGATGGCGAACGGTATCGCGAGGAACAGCCCGATCCCGCTAAGCACGCTCCACCAACGTCGGGGGAGGCGGTGGCGCCACAGCCACACAGCACCCATGGTGAACAGCGCGCCGCCGAGCCCGAGCGTGCCGGCCGAGTTCGTGAGCGGCACGAGGGGAGTGATCAGGTAGGACGCGGGAGAGAACAGGTTGCCGGCGCCAAGCAGCGAGCCCACCGGTGCATGCACTGAGAGCCAGACGGCGATCACTGCCAGCATCCAGCGCCCCGCGGACCCCTGCTCCACCAGCAGGCCCATGGCCAGGACCAGCAACAGAACGATCGCAGCCGCGCGCCCGCCCCGGGACACCTCGAGCGCGCGAGCGTCGGCCTGCTGCGGCGGGAGCGGTTGTGCACTGAAGAGGCAGCGGCGGCCGGCCGTGGTCGGCTCGCAGTAGTCGAAGACGTCGCGGTTGTCGGGCGCGCTGTCGGTGGGGTAGACGGCGAGCGCCACATCGGTGCTGGCGCGGAACCGCTCCGCCAGGCTGCCGGAACGGTCGGGCACTGCCGGATGCGCCCAGACCAGCACGTTGGCAACCGCCACCCGCGCGCGGCCGGAGTGGCGGCGACTCTCGAGCGTCACGTAGTATTGGCTGCTCGCCGAGGCGATCGAGTCCCCGTCCGCGCGTGGCGGCAGGCGATGACTGCCGGCCCACGCCCAGGGTGTGCCGTCCGCCTCGAGGATGGCGATGCCCGATTCGAGGCGCTGGGAGCGAGTCGCCTGCGCCAGGACCCGGAAGGCGTCATCGCGGTCGCCCCGGGCCGCCGCGGCGCCCACGTCAGCCAGTTGCTGGGTGAGCTGGAACGCGGAGCGCAGGTCGCCGCCCAAGCGGTCGCCGGCGGCCTTGACCAGTGCCTCGCGCTCGCCGCGCTCGCCCTCCCAGCCCCGGTCGATGCGGTCAAGACTGCGCTGCGTGAGCGGAATGACGAGGGCGAGCAGTGCCAGCGACACCACCAGGGCGCGCCGCGCCCAGTCGCGGGCGGGAAGCAGCAGGATGATCGTACCGAGTGCGCCGATCCCCGCCGCCCACGCCCAGGGCCGCTCGAAGGCATGGAGCCACTCGGTGCCACACAGCACCGTGGCACCGAGGGCAAACCTCCACCAGCGAACTGGATGACCGATCACGGACCACCCTGGCGGTTGAAGGACCTGACGCCCGATGCGGCGCGCGTGCTGCTGCGGAAGCAGCCGACGCTCATCGTGCCGGTTGGCGGCATCGCCGCGCTGGGCGCCCACCTGCCGCTCGGCTCGGACAGCATCGTGGTCGACCGGATCGCCGACGATGTCTCCGCGGCACGGCGCCTGGTGCGCGCACCGGTGCTCGAGTACAGCGTGTACCCGGCGCCCCACGCGCAGGACGGCGGTGTTGCGCTCCGGCGCAAGACGCTGCACCGGATCATGAACGAACTTATCGACTCGTGGGAGGACGGTGCAGGGATACGGCAGTTCATCGTCCTCACGGTCGTCTCGAGCGATGCCCAGCTGGAGGCCCTCAGCACCGTGCGCACGGAGCACGCGCAATTGACCACGTACGACATCCTGGGCCTCGACCACGGACCGGACCTGCTCACCACGGACGCGCTCGAGCGCGCCGGCGAGCTCGCCACCTCGCTGCTGCTGCACATCGCGCCCCATCTCGTGAAAGGCGACGCCGCGCAGCCCGCGCCATCAGCCAGCGGCGACGCCTTCATGCGGGGAGCGCGCCGTGCCTCCCCGGAACGCGCCAGTGACCTGTATCACTCCGTTCTGGTCCGCCTCGAGTTCGAGGGCAAGTTTCCCGCGAGCCAGGAGACCCTGCGCGGTACGCTGACCCGTGGCACCGACGGCGCGCTCGACCAGCTGCAGCTGGAGGTGCGCCACGGTGGCGCCACCGAAACCTTCCGCGCGGCCCAGCGTGGCAACCGCATCATCGTCACGCTCAGCAGCGCCCAGGGTTCGCGCGGCGGCAAGGAAATGCCCGGCGGCCCCGGCGTCATCCTGCTCGACGAGCAACTCCAGGCGCTGCTGCTGCTGGTCGCCGACCTGGCCACCACCGGGGGGACACATGTCACCGCGGTGTACCCGCGCTCCGGACAGCGTGCCAACATCACCGCGCGCCGCGTCGAGGGTGGCCCGCGCGGTGCCGTGGTCGAACTCACCGGCGACCTCACCGGTCGCATGCAACTGGACGCCAATGGCCGGGTCGACCGGATGGACCTGCCCCAGTCCGGGATAATTGTTACCAGGTTGCCCGCGTAGCCTTTCCGGCGAAACCTCCTAAGTTGTTGTCCGTACATCCGGTACACCGGATGTACGGACTTTTCGTTTCACGTGCTGTCTCAGATTGAAACCAAGTCCATTGCCCCGCCGTAAGTGGGGCCATCTGCAGCACTTCGACGAAATTGAACGGAAGGAAGCGACATGTCCCGGTGGCATTTTCTTGCCTTGGCCGTGCTGGCCGCCGCGCCACTCGAGGCGCAGGATACGACGATGATCGCCAAGCCGCGGATCACGGCGACCCTCGCTCTCGGCGATGCAGTCGATCAGGCGCGGCAGAACAGTCCGGATTACCGGATTGCGCAGAACCAGGTGGCACCAGCCAAGGCCGGCGTGAAGAACGCTTACGGACAATTCATCCCGTTCGTCTCGTCGGGCGCGGGCGTGAACTGGAGCGGGAGCAGCGACGTACTCGTAGCCGGACGGCCGGTGCCCACCGGGTCTCTGGTGGGGTCCTCGTACGACCTTGGGTTCAACTGGCAACTGAGCGGCGCCACGTTCTTCGGCACGTCGCAGGCGAAGGCGAACGCGCGGGCCGTCGACGCCGACCTCAGCGCATCCCGCATCGCCATCGATGCCGATGTCGTCACGCAGTACCTCAACGGCATGCAGGCGGCCGCCACCGCGGACGTGGCGCGGCAGCAGGTCCGGCGGAACAGCGACTTCCTGGTTCTGACCACGGCGCGCAACCGCGTCGGCCAGGCGTCCATGTACGACGTGCGCCAGGCTGAGGTCGCCTTCAATACATCAGAAGTCGACTTGCTGCGTTCGCTGCAGATCGAATCGGACGCCAAGATCGAGCTGTTCCGCCGCATGGGCGTCGCCCCACCGGCACCGGTGCAGGAGGTGGCGTTGAGCGACTCGTTCCCTGTGAGGGAGCCGAACTACGACCTCGAGGCCCTGCTCGCCGAGGCACGGGCCAATCAGCCCAGGATCAAGGCGCTCGAGGCCAGAGAAGAAGCCGCGAAGGCGGTAATCAAGTCGGCAAAGTCGGCATTCTTCCCGACGTTGTCGGTCAGCGGCGGCGTCTCGGGATACACGAGCCAGTTTTCGACCGACACCGCCACGCCGTTCCCGTTCGACTTCACCAACAACCCGTTTGCCGGCAACGTCAGGCTCACGCTGCCGATCTTCCAGGGATTCAACCGGACCACGCGTGTGACGCAGGCCCGGGCGGACCAGATGGATGCGGCTGAGCGGCTCCGCGCCATCGACCTGCAGATCCGGGCCGACGTGACCAGCCGCCTGCTCGCGGTCAACACGACCTGGCGGACCCTGGCCATCCAGGACCGGAGTCGAACCGCGGCTGCGGAGCAGCTCAAGCTCGCGCAGGAGCGCTACCGGCTGGGCAGCGGCACCGTGCTCGAGCTGTCCGATGCACTGAACGCGGTCACGCGCGCCGACGCGGCCTATATCAACGCGGTCTACGACAACCACCGGGCACTGGTCGGGCTCTACGCGAGCATCGGCCGGGACTACACCAACGCAAGGAATTGAGCATGTCACGTGGCATGAAGATCGGTATCGCGGTGGCAGTCCTGGCCGCCCTGGGCGCGGGAGGGGTGTACGTCTCCAAGCAGCGCGAGAAGAACAAGGCGACCGAGGTGCGCATGGAGCCGGTGAGCCGCAGGGACCTCGTGGCCGCCGTCACCGCGAGCGGGAAGATCGAAGCCGAGACCAAGGTGGACATCAGCGCCGACGTCACCGGCCGCATCCTCAAGATCGCGGTCAAGGAAGGCGACCTGGTCACCAAGGGCCAGTTCCTGATCCAGATCGACCCGGCCCAGTTCGAGGGCGCAGTGAACCGGAGCCAGGCGCTGCTGGCCTCGAGCCAGGCGTCGCTGATCCAGGCCCAGGCCAACCGCGACCAGAGCAAGCGGCAACTGGACCGTGCGCGCGACCTGCAGACGTCGAACCCGAACCTGATCTCCGCCGAGACGGTGGAGCAGGCGCAGCAGTCGTTCGACGTCGCGACGGCCATCTACCAGACCAACCAGGCCCAGGTGGCGCAGGCCCGTGCCGCCCTCAAGGAGGCGCAGGACAACCTCGCGCGCACCCGGCTCTTCGCGCCGATCGCCGGCCGGGTTACGCGGCTGGCGGTGGAAGAGGGCGAGGTAGCCGTGCCTGGCACCTTCTCCAAGGAGACCGGCCTCCTCATGACGATCGCCGACATGTCGACAATCATCGCCAAGGTGCAGGTGGATGAGACCGACGTCGTCCGCGTGAGCCTGGGCGATTCGGTGCAGGTGACGATCGACGCCTTCCCCGACACGACCTTCGTGGGACGGGTCACGAAGATCAGCAACAGCGCCAAGCTCACCGCCGGGATGACGTCGGGCCAGGGCGGCAACAACGACCGGGCGGTGGATTTCGACGTCGAGATCACGCTTTCGGCTCCGCCCCGGGACGTGCGGCCCGACCTGAGCTGCACCGCGCGCGTCGTCACCGACACGCGGGACAACGTGCTGTCCATCCCGATCATCGCCCTGACGGTGCGGGAGCACGAGGCGGTCCCGAACGAGGGCAGCGCCGCCGCGGGGGAGGCGAAGGCCACCCCTGCCGCCGCGGGCAAGAGCGTGGCGGCCGGCCCCGACAGTGGCAAGGGTGGCAAGCCCAAGAAGGAGCGCGAGGGCGTCTTCGTGGTGCGTGACGGGATCGCCACGTTCCGGCCGGTCAAGGTGGGCATCGCCGGCGACGAATACTTCGAGGTACTCGACGGCCTGCGCGCGGACGAGGTCATCGTGGCCGGCACCTACCAGGCCATCCGCGACCTCAAGGACGGGGCGAAGGTCAAGGAAGCGAAGGCCCCCGACACGAAGAAGGAGGCGAAGCGCTCATGAGCGAGCCGATCATCCGGATCCGGGACCTGACCCGTCACTACGAGATGGGCACGGAGACCGTGCAGGCGCTGCGCGGGGTCTCGCTCGACATTGGCCGCAACGAGTACCTGGCCATCATGGGGCCGTCCGGCTCCGGCAAGTCGACGATGATGAACATGATCGGCTGCCTCGACACCCCCACGGGCGGCGAGTACTGGCTCAACGGGCAGGAGGTGTCGCAGCTCAGCGACGACCAGCTCGCGCGGGTGCGCAACAAGGAGATCGGGTTCGTCTTCCAGACGTTCAACCTCCTGCCCCGGGCCACCTCGCTCCACAACGTGGAGCTGCCGCTGGTCTACGCCGGCGTCTCGTCCAGGGAGCGCCGCAGCCGTGCCAGTGCCGCGCTGGGGCGCGTCGGCCTCGGCAACCGCATGGACCACCGCCCCAACGAGCTGTCGGGCGGCCAGCGCCAGCGTGTCGCGATCGCCCGCGCGCTGGTCAACGAGCCGTCCATCCTCCTGGCCGACGAGCCCACCGGCAACCTCGACAGCACTACCAGCGAGGAGATCATGCAGGTGTTCGCCGAGCTGCATCGCCAGGGACAGACGATCATCATGGTCACCCACGAGGCCGACATCGCCGCGCACGCCGACCGCACGGTGGTGCTGCGTGACGGCAAGGTGGAAACCGACCGCGCAACCCACGGCGTCGCGGCCTGATGCCCTGGCTCGAAGCGGTGCGCCTGGCGCTGAAGACGATCCGCGCGCAGAAGCTCAAGAGCTTCTTCTCGCTGATCGGCGTGTTGATCGGGGTCACGTTCCTGATCGCGGTCGTGTCCATCGTCACGGGCATGAACAACTACATGGAAGACAAGTTCGCCAACGCCCTGATCGGCCTGAACACGTTCCAGCTGCGCCAGCGTCCCAACTTCACCAGCGGCAACGTCACCGACGACATGTGGCGTGAGTGGTCGCGCCGGCCGCGCATCAGCTACGATGACGCCGCGTACATCAAGGCGCACGTGAAGACACCCGTGGTCTACGCGAACTTCTGCTCCGACCGCGCGACGGTGAACTACAACGGCAAGGCCGCGAAGGACATCGAGCTGGTGGGCACGGAGCCGACCTACTTCGACATCAAGAACTACAAGCTGACCGCGGGGCGGCCGTTCGCCGCCCAGGAGATGCAGCTCGGCCTCCCGGTCCTGGTCATCGGCAGCGAGGTCGCCGAGAAGCTGCTCAAGGGCGTCGACCCGATCGGCAAGGAAGTCACGATGTACGGGCTGCCCTATCGCGTCATCGGCGTGGTGGAGCGCCAGGGCACGCTGTTCGGGCTCTCGCTCGACAAGTTCGTGATCATGCCCTTCACCGCCCCGGCACGCCGGTGGATCTGCCCGATCAACATCCTCGATCACCTGATCATCCAGGCCAGCGGCCCGGGCACGATGACGATCGCCATGGGCGAGGTGGAGGCGAGCATGCGCACGCGCCGACACCTCAAGCCGGGGCAGGAGAACAACTTCTTCCTCCAGACCTCCGAGGCGGCCCTCGAGGGCTGGGAGAAGATCTCGAAGATCCTGATCACCGCGCTTCCACTGCTCGTGTCCATTTCGCTGATTGTCGGCGGCATCGTGATCATGAACATCATGCTCATGTCGGTCTCCGAGCGCACCCGGGAGATCGGCATCCGGAAGGCGCTCGGCGCGCGTCGCCGGGACGTGCTGGCGCAGTTCGTGGTGGAATCCGCCACGCTCTCCACCGTGGGGGCGGCGATGGGCATTGCCCTCGGCATCGCCCTCGCCTTCGTGGTGCGCGCGGTCACCCCGCTCCCCGCGGCCGTGGCCCCGTGGTCCATCGTCCTCGGCGTGGTGGTTGGTGTGCTGGTCGGCATGGTGGCCGGGATCTACCCGGCCAACCGCGCCGCCAAGCTGGACCCGATCGTGGCCCTCCGGGCCGAGTGAGGCGGCGATGAATGTCGCGCGTGCGCTGGAGGGCGTCGGCATCGCCCTCGACTCCATCCGGTCCAACAAGGTGCGGGCCGGACTCACGATCCTGGGCGTCGCCATCGGCGTCATGGTGGTGATCGCGATGGCCTCGGCCATCACCGGCGTCAACCGCAGCATCACGGCGATGCTCGAATCCGCCGGGCCAAAGACCTTCTTCGTCCAGCGGTTCTTCCAGGGCGGCCTCAACATCAGCGACGGCTCGGACGAGCTGTCGCCGTGGCGGAAGAACCCCTGGATCACGGTGGAGGATGCGGAACTGGTGCACCAGCTGCCCCTGGTGCAGGACGTGTCCGTGAGCGAAGGCACCGAAGGGCCGGTCAGCTACGAAGACATCAGCCTGAAGGGCGTCCTGATCGCCGGGTTCGGGCCCAGCTGGGTGCTGGTGACTGGCGGCGAGATCGTGTCGGGCCGGACGTTCACCTCGGCGGAGTACGCCGCCGGTGCACATGTGGCCGTCGTCAACGACAAGCTGGCGGAAAGCCTGTTCCCGCGCGGGGTCGACCCGGTGGGCAAGCGCATCAGGGTGTTCGGCCAGCCGTTCACCATCGTCGGCGTGCACGTCGAGGCGGCATCGCTGTTCGGCGGCGGCGACCAGGTGCGCATGGCCATGCCCCACACGACGTTCGTGAAGGTGGCCGACTACCGGAAGGGGTGGATGGACTTCTCGGTCCTCCCGGTCGCCAGCGCCACCAGCCTCGAGGCTCAGGAGGAGGTCATTTCCGCACTGCGCGCGAAGCGCGGGCTCAAGCCGATGCAGGAGAACAATTTTGCGGTGCTGTCGCAGGACAAGATCCTTGACTCGTTCAACAACATCACCGCCGGCTTCTTCGCCGTCATGGTGGCGCTGTCCGGCGTCGGGCTCATGGTCGGCGGCGTCGGGGTCGTGGCCATCATGATGATCTCCGTGACGGAGCGAACCCGGGAAATCGGCGTACGCAAGGCGCTCGGTGCCACCAAGCGCGAGATCATGTTCCAGTTCCTGGTCGAGGCGGCCACGCTGACCGTGGTGGGCGGAACGATCGGGCTCGCGCTGGGCGCCCTCATTGCGGTCGCGATCCGGTCCAACACCACGATCCCGGCCAGCGTGCCCCTCTGGTCCGTGGTGGTGTCGCTTGCAGCCTCGGTGGTGACGGGGGTGCTCTTCGGCCTCTACCCCGCCTTCCGGGCGGCACGCCTGGACCCGGTGGAGGCGCTGCGCTTCGAGTAAGCCAGGCGGCCGGCAGTCTGGACCGGTGAACGGTGAACGGGCATCCCCTGGTCACCGTTCACCGTTTACTGTTCACGCATCACCATGCCCTTCCTCGAATCCCTTCGCATCGCCTTCGACTCCATCTGGTCGGCCAAGCTGCGCTCCTTCTTCACGCTGCTCGGTATCATCGTGTCCGTCGCCTTCCTGGTGGTGGTGGTGGCGGTGATCCAGGGCATGAACGCGTACGTGAAGGAGAACCTCACGGGTGCCATGATCGGCACCAACGCGTTCCAGGTGCGCCGCACGCCGATCACCGTGGGGCTGCTGGATGACGAGATGGTGAAGAAGATCAGCCGGCGGCCGATCATCACGGCCGACGACGCCGAGACAGTGCGAGGCGCACTTCCCGACGCGGAGGCGGTGTCCCTGCAGTCGGGATGGCCCACCCCAATCAACGACGTCAGCTACGGCAACAAGACGGTGGGCTCGGTGCTCATTTTCGGCGTGACGCCGCCCTACCAGCTGGTGCAGGACTACACCTTCGCGGCCGGCGATCCCCTGTCGGAGCCGGATGTGAACGAGCGTCGGCCCGTGGTGGTGCTGGGGTGGGAGGTGGCGACCAAGCTGTTCGACATGCCGGCGCGGGCCGTGGGCCGGAAGATCCGCGCCGGGGGGCGCGAGCTGAAGGTGAAGGGCGTCATTGCGCAGAAGGGA
>JAGGAG010000133.1 GCA_017889745.1 Gemmatimonadota bacterium
GCGGTGCCAGCTCATAGAGCTTGTATGCGGGCAACTCGGAGAAGGTGAGCATCGCCGCGGGCACGGTGGGAACGATCGTCGCTGCGAAGAGGTACCCGATCTTCAGGGGCTCGTTGAGGCGGGCGATGCCGGTGGGCGCGAGCACGGGCCACCAGAGCGCCAGGCCGCTCAGGAACCAGGCGGCATCGATCGTGAACGAGCCGAGTTGCGATGCCATCAGCGCGTCGGTCACCGCCGGTACGTGCGTTACGAGCAGCACGCCATTGAACAGCACCAGCCCGAAGATCCCGCCAGCGGCGCGATGCAGCACACCCTTCCAGTGCGGCGATGCCCCGAGCCTGCGCCAGGCCTCGGCTGGAACCCCCAGAATGAGGAAGGGAGGGGCCACCTGGCTCAGGAGCAGCCACTGCACCGAGTGCATGCTGGCGAGATAGCCGCCGCCGAGCGTGCCGATGGGCCAGTCGAGCGCGCCCCACACGAGGAGCAGCCCGAGCAGGAACGTCAGGACGCGGCCCGGGCCCCAGGCGAGCGTGGCGTCGGCGGACAGCGCCCGCTTCCGGCCTCGGAAGTAGAGCAGCGCGATGACGCCCACCACCAGCCACACGCCGGGGTAGGCGCGCCACTCCCAGCTCCACGGCGTGTTCGTGGCGGAGCACCACCAGTTCATCGCGGGCAGGCCTCCGTCAGGGGGCGTCACCGTAGGCGCGCACCGGCAGGTTCACGTTCAGGGCGCCGGCGCGGGCAAAGGTCAGCGTCACGGCAATCGTGTCGCCGGCTTTCGGCAACCGGTCGAGCGTCATGAGCATGAGGTGGGTGCCGCCCGGCGCCAGCACGAGGCTGTCACCGGCCGCGATCGCGGGCGCACTGATGTGCTCCATGCGCACCATGCCGCCGTCGGGCACCTGGCCATGGAGCATGGCTGCACCCGCGATCGGCGACGTGGCCGTGAGCAGTGTGTCGGGATCGCGGCCCCGGTTCACGATGGTGAAGTAGCCGGCCGCCTCGGATGCCGTCGGTGGCGCGAACGCGAAGGCGCCGTGCACCTCGAGATCTCCCGCGGCGATGGTGCCCGGTTCGCGCGCCGTGCATGCGCCAGCGAGCGCGAGCAGTACCGGCAGGACCAGCCGCCTCACGAGGGCTTGCCGGGCCAGGCGACGAGGAGCGGAAGGTCATGGGCCCAGTTGGCCTGCCGGAACCCGAACGGGTACAGGAAGCGGCAGATGTTGTCCGGGGTGCAGGCATATACATACGCGGCGTGACCAATGAGGTACCCGCCCGTGCCAGCGCCCACCGTGGTGTCTCGCTGTGACGGCGGAATGCGCGCGGCGGCCTCGGCGGCCGAGATCTCCGCCTGGGTTCCGCGCAGGCCGATGAAGGTCGGGTCGAAAGCGTCCAGCCATCCCCGCAGCCTCGTAGCGGTGTCACGCTCGGGGTCGTTGGTGACGAATACCACCTTGATCCGGCTCGCCGCGGGGGCTGGCATATTCTTGAGCGCCTGGGCGATGTTCGACATGTGCACCGGGCAGACGTCGGGGCAGTGGGTATAGCCGAAGAAGAGCAGCGCGACGTACCCGTCCGTTTCCTTACGGAAGTCGAACGGGCGGCCTTCGGTATCGGTCAGGGTGAACGCGGGCTTCTCCTTCGGCGGCGACAGCGCGAGGCCGAGGACCTGGCTGGTGGTGTCGACGGGCGGCGCGGCCGCCTTCCGGTCGGACGGGGCGTTGCGGCACGAGGCGACGCCCGATGCGAACAGCATCGCGATGGCGGCGGCACGGAAGCGAACAGGGAAATCCCGCGACAACGGCAGGAGACTCATCGCATGTTCAACAGGATTGGGCACAGCGGAATTTACCGGGCCGGACGAGGCGCGGGCAACTGCGCGCCGCGCGCACGCGGGCTTGTCCTTGCTGCCTGGGTGGTGCTGAGCGCCGGGTGCGCGCGACCGGCCGATATCGGTGCCAGGGGCAGCGCCGGTGCCATCGCGGTGAGCCACGCGGTGGCGTGGGGCGTCGCCGACGTGAAGGCGGTGACCGTGGGGATGGAGATCAGCAATGAGGGTGAGGTGGCCGATACACTCGTCGCGGTGACCTCACCCGCCGGTGGGGCGACGCTGCACACCGAAGTGCCGGGGCAGGGCATGCGGCCGATTCCCGTGCTGCCCTTGCCGCGCCGCAGCGCGATCAGGATCGGGCGCGGCCTCCACGTCATGATCGAGAGCCTGCAGAAGGTGCCGGCGGTCGGCGCGACCATCCCGGTGACGCTCCGGTTCGCCGGCGCCGGGGCCATGGAGCTGTCGGTGCCGGTGATGCAATACTCGGAGGCGCTCAGCGCCCTGGGGGAGTGACGGGCGTCCCGGCGCACGCCACGCGGCGATAGGGAAAGAGCACTTGTTTGTCGCCAGGGGCCGGGCCCGCGGCGATGCGCGCGACGAGCGAGTCGCGGCCGCGGCGCTCGTAGGCGATGAGCCGTGGGAAGTCGTGTCGCGGGTTCTCGAACTGGAGCAGGGTGTCGGACACAACCGTCGCGGTGAACACGGCGGTGGGCTGCATCATCGGATGCGCCTCGTAGTCGACTCGCCCGGCGAGCGCGCGGATCAGCATGAGTTCGTAGTCATCGAGCCGCCCCTCCCTGATCGTCCGGCCCATGCCGAGCATCGCGCCACCGGCCGGCGCCATCCACTGCTCCTCGATGGTGGCCGACCCGCGCTTCGCCACCCAGCATCCCGCCAGCCACGCCGCGTGCCCAAGCGTCGACGGGACCTGGGCGGTGGCGGGGCGGGCCGACAGCAGCGACAGCAGCGACAGCAGCGTGACCGTTGCGACGCGGCGGGCGATCTTCGCAATCATCGGGATCTCCCTACCAGAGCTTGAGGTACCAGTCGCGGGGCTTTGCCTCGCCCGAGACGGTCCAGTCGTCCGCGGTTCCCCGGGTCAGCGCGAAGTAGCGGACGGTCGTCAGCTCGGCGCCGTCAGCGCCGGGTGCCGTGACCCTGGCGCGTGCGACCACATTGTCGCTGAACCCGCGGACGCCGGTGACCCGCACCCGGATGGCGGTATCGGCGAGCATGCGCTTCGCCAGCGCCGGGTCGATCACGTACCCCTCCTTCGATTCCTGGCTGCTGATGGCCGACTGGCGGCGGTCCTGCGCCACCCAGCGCGTGATCGCCTGGGTGGCGGCCGGGGGCGCCGTGGGCTTGGTCGACACGTACTGCGCCACGAATGCGAGGAGCACGACGCCGAGCAGGAGCAGGAGGCCGCTGCCCGAACCCTTGCCGTCACCACGTTTGGTCATGGAATCTTCCTCAGCCGCTCGGCGGCCTGAAGCAAGGTGTCCTCGCGCTTGCAGAAGGCGAAGCGCACGAGGCGACGCGCGGGGTCGGGCGTGCTGAAGAAGCTGGAGCCGGGCACCGGCGTGACACCGACCTCGGTGGTGAGCCACCGGGCGAACCGGTCGTCCGGCAGTTCGCTCAGCGCCGAGTAGTCGGCGAGGATGTAATAGGCGCCATCCGGGAGGGTGGCGCGGAAGCCCGAGGCAACGAGCGTGTCGTGGAGCAGGTTGCGGCGACCGCAGTACTCGCAGGCGAGCCTGCCATAGAACTCGCTGCCGAGCTGGTCGAGCGCCACCGCCACCGCCTCCATCAGCGGCGCGGGCGCCCCGACGGTGAGGAAGTCGTGCACCTTGCGGATCGCGCCCGACACGACAGCGGGAGCGATGGCCCAGCCGATCCGCCACCCGGTGACCGCGAAGGTCTTGGACGCCCCACTGATGGTGACCGTGCGCTCCGCCATTCCAGGTAGCGTGGCCATGGGTACATGCGGTCCAGCGTAGCGGATGTGCTCGTAGATCTCGTCGGTGACGGCCCAGGCGTCGAAGCGCTGGCAGAGCGCCGCGATCGCGCCCAGTTCCTCGCGCGTGAGCACCCGGCCGGTGGGGTTGGCCGGCGTGTTGAGGATGATCGCCCGGGTCTTCGGCGAGAAGACGGCGGCAAGCCGCTCGAGATCGAGCGGTGCCCCCATCGGCAGCGGCACATGGCGCAGCGAGGCCCCGCAGAGGATCGCGTCGGGGCCGTAGTTCTCGTAGAACGGATCGAAGACGATGACCTCGTCGCCCGGTTCCACGATCGCCATGAGCGTCGCGACCATCGCCTCGGTGGAACCGCAGGTGACGGTGATGTCCGTCTCCGGGTTCATCGCCATGCCATACCACTCGGCATACTTGCGCGCGAGCGCGTCCCGGAGGCGGCGCGACCCCCAGGTGATGGCGTACTGGTTCACGTCATCGGCGATCGCGCGCGCCGCCGCTTCCTTGAGCAGGTCGGGCGCGGGGAAGTCGGGAAAGCCCTGCGCGAGGTTGATGGCACCGTGCTCCCGGGCGAGCGCGGACATGCCCCGGATGACGGACTCGGTAAATCCGCGCGTGCGACCGCCGAACGTCGCCGTCATCTATTCGGAGGTCGCGATCGAGTCCTGCAGCTGTACCCGGCTGCCGGCGGAGTCGGCCACCTTCATCGCCTTGCCCACCCCAGTGGCCCCCGGAATCTTCGATTGCCCGAGGACACTGTCACGTTCCCGCTGCGACTGCAGCTTTTCCGGCGCTGCGTCCCTGTTCTTCGTGCAGCCGGCAAGGGCAGCGAGCAGCAGCGCAGCAGTCAGGCGTCGATACATGGGGTGGCTCCTTGCCCGGGCTTGCTCAGGGACGCGCGTCGTTGTCACCGACGTCGATGTGGTGGCGCCTGAGCACATGACTGAACACGGGGGCCAGCAGCAGCGCGGTCACCACGATGTACGCGAGGCCACAATAGAGCGCGTACACGCCAGCGAAGATGCTCGCCGCGTCATTGGGGTAGGAGCCGGCGGGTCCCTCGCCGCCAAGCAGCAGCGCCGCCTGGGAGAAGGACTCGACCAGCCCGTAGTCCCCGGTGTAGTGAAATCCCAGCATGCCGATCGCCAGGGATCCGGCGATGAGCGCGGCGGCCAGCAGGAGATTCCGTCCCGCGAGGCGCCTGACGGTGGGGTGGAATCCGTGGGTCAGTGTGGCTGCTCCGGGACGCCGCCGACCGGGCGCTCGCGCGCCTCGGGCCGCGCCAGCAGGCGCTCGGCGAAGTCGAGCCGCTCGTGCACCTCGCTCAACTCACGCCGCATGTCGTCCACCTCGCCGCGCAGCGACTCGAACTCCTCCCGCGATCCGCCCTCCAGTCGCAGCCGCGTTTCCTCGAGGCGCAGTTTCGCGTACCGCTGGAACCCGGCGAAGATGAGAGCCAGCACCGGGATCGACAATGCCATGATGGGGATGAGCAGGACGAGTGAGTGCCGATCCATCGCGTCTCCTCCGGCCGGTGCGGCTAGGCGTAGTGCAGTATCGCGACGTAGTGGCAGGTGGTGCCCGCGAGCACGAAGAGGTGCCACACGAAATGCCCGTACCGGACGCGTTCGGCGGCGAAGAACGCCACGCCCGCCGTGTAGGCGAGTCCGCCGGCCGCGATCCAGAGGAGGCCGGCAACCGGCATCACCTGCAGAAAGGGCCGGGCGGCAACCAGCGCCAGCCATCCCATGGCGAGGTACAAACCGGTGGAGAGCCGGGGCCACACGATCCCCTTCGTGGCCTTGAGGGCAACGCCGAGCGCCGCGAGCAGCCATACCACCAGGAGGAGGGTCCAGCCCCAGGGGCCCCGGAGCACGCCCAGGGCGAACGGCGTGTAGGTGCCCGCAATGAGCAGATAGATGGCGCTGTGATCGACCACCTGGAGCACGCGCTTGGCGCGGCTCTCGGGGATGGCGTGATACAGCGTGGAGGAGAGGTACAGCAGGACGACGGTAACCGCGAAGATTCCCGCCGCGAGGATGAGCATGGCATCGCCGCGGCGCAGCATGGCCCCGATCAGGAACGGCGCAGCCGCCAGGCTCGCCACCAGCCCGACGCCATGACTGACGCTATTGGCGATCTCTTCGCCCAGGGTCTGGGAACGGAGGCTCATGTGAGCGGCCTAGCTTGCCATCCGCTCCTTGAGCCACGCCATCAGGCGGCGGTCCACCTCGAGGGCCTCCTGGTCGGGCGAATGCGGCATGACCTCCCACCGCTTGCCGGCGCTCATGAGGAACCACGACGCCTCCGTCGCCTCGATGGCGCGGGCGGCGTTCGCCACCTGGCCCTCGTAGGAAACGAAGTGAAACTCGCGTCCCTTGAACACCAGGCGACGCTGCTCAACCTTGTGCTTGTTCATACCGCATACCCTCCAGGAAAACCCGCAATACCGTACCCGACCTGAATCTAGTCGGTTCGGCCCCCGGATGAGGTTTTCGCGGTCAGGAAGCGCCCAGGACCTCGCGCGCGGCCATGGGCGGCGCCTTCATGGCCACGGGCCTGGTGGCCTCGATTGCATCGAGGTCCGGGCGGACCTCGTCGGACAGGCCGACACGGTTGCGGTCGGCCCGCACCATCCGCGAATACAGCGACAACTCGCGGTCGAACAGGAACTGGAAGAACAGGCGGGTCCAGGACGTGTAGGACTTGAGTTCCTGATAGAACTCGGGTGCCGCAGCCTTGATCTTCGGAAGGCGGTTCCAGGGCACCGAGGGAAAATCGTGGTGCTCGTTGTGGTAGCCGACGTTGAAGGTCACGGCATTGAGGAAGCCATAGTAGCTGAACGTTTCCTGCTCGCCCTCGCCGGTGAGGTAGTGCCGCTGGATCCAGCGGGCACCGAGGGGATGCAGCCCGATGGAGAAGAAGAAGGACATCGCGAGGTACGCGAGCGCCTTCGGCCCGAGCAGGTAGTACACTGCCACGTTCACGGCGATCTGCACCAGCAGGTTGATCACCTCGAGACCCTGCATCACCTGGACTTCCTTCATGCGCATGGGGCGCAAGGCCTGGAAGAACGGGTAGAACAGCAGCCACAGCGCCTTCCCGAACGCCGAGTGCCCGATGAGCTTCGCCTCCCACAGGCTCGGCACGTCGGCGTCCAGCTCATAGACACCCTGGAAGGCGTGGTGCTTGAGGTGGTACTTCTGGAAGGGCGCGATGGACGGGAAGAAGAGGGGCATGTTGGCGATCAGCCCCGTGATGAAGTTCGGCGCCTTGCGCTTGAACACGAGCCGATGAGTACACTCGTGGATGAGCACGAAGAGGCCGTGGTTGGCGAACGCGCCGATGGTGTACGACAGCAGGAAGACCACCCACCATGAACTGGTCGCGGCAAACCAGGCAACAACCCCTTGCAGTGCCACGACCACCAGCGTCCACCAGAACGTCGACTGGCTCGGCCCGATGAGCGACCGGATCTCCGGGTGGGCCCTGAGGATCTGCTTGGTGCGGCTCCGATGCGGCTCGGGGGCGCTTGAGTGCTTGAAGTCGGCGGCGGCGGTCACGTAGGCCTCGATAACAAGTTGCTGGGATGGACCGGACCGGAGCACCGATGCGGAGCCGTCTATCGCCCAAAATCTATTCGACCAGTGGTTGCCGAGCCAGCGCCATGCGAAACGGCAGG
>JAGGAG010000230.1 GCA_017889745.1 Gemmatimonadota bacterium
GGCCTCCGCTGGCGTGTCGAGGAAGGTGGCGTCGATGCCGACACGCGGCCGCATCATCCCCAGGCAGTTCGGCCCGATCAGGCGCAGGTTGTAGTGCGCCGCGGTTTCCTTGAGCTGGCGCTCCAGCCTCACGCCCCCCTCGCCCGTCTCCCGGAAGCCCGCAGACAGCACGACGGCTGCCCGGACGTCGGCCTCGCCGCACTGGCGGATGACCTCGATGGTGGCCTGTGCCGGGGTGGCGATCACCGCAAGGTCGACCGGCACGCCGATGTCCCCGATGCGCGCGTAGGCGGTGTGCCCCTGCACGCTCGGGTGCTTCGGGTTGACCGGGAACAGCTTGCCCTGGTAACCGGCCTTGATCAGGTTGCGGAAGACGCGGGTGCCGACGGCGCCCTCGCGGTCGCTCGCGCCGAACACGGCAATGCTCTTGGGTTCGAAGAGGCGGGTCAGAAAGTGCGGGCCCATCGGTCTGGTCCTAACGGTTCGGGGGATTGTTGGGTAACATCATACGCTGAATTGAATGGATTTGTTGCGGCGCACAAATGCCTATCGCGATCATTTCGCACCCGGACTGCCGGCTTCATGACATGGGCCATGGGCACCCCGAGCAGCCGGCCCGGCTGTCTGCCATCTTCGATCGGCTCATCGCCTCCGGTCTTGAGATGATCGTTCGGCAGATCGACGCCCCCCTGGCCACCCGCGCGCAGCTCGAGCGGGTCCACGAGCCGCACTATGTGCAGAGCGTGTTCGACCGGGCGCCGACGGACGGCCTGGTCATGCTCGATCCCGACACGGCGATGGGCCCGCACACCCTCGCGGCGGCCCTGCGCTCGGCCGGGGCAGTCGTGCACGCGGTCGATCTCGTCATGAACCGGGAGTTCCAGGCGGTGTTCTGCGCCGTCCGGCCGCCGGGACACCACGCCGAGCGCGATCGCGCGATGGGCTTCTGCTTCTTCAACAACGTGGCGGTCGGCGCGGCGCACGCGCTGGCGGCCCACGGCCTCGAGCGCGTGGCGATCGTCGACTTCGACGTTCACCACGGCAACGGCACGGAGCACATCTTCGAGACCGAGCCGCGGGTGCTGTTCTGCTCGAGCTTCCAGCACCCCTTCTACCCCTTCACCGGCCACGAGACCGATACCCCGCACATCGTGAACATCACGCTGCCGGCGGGGTCGGACGGCGCCCGGTTCCGCGAGGAGGTGGAGCGGCACTGGCTGCACCGCCTGCACGAGTTCCAGCCGCAGCTGGTGCTGATCTCCGCGGGCTTCGACGCCCACGCCGAGGACGACATGTCGCACGTGCGGCTGCGCGAGCCCGACTACATCTGGATCACGCGCGAGCTAAAGAAGGTTGCGGACCAGTATGCGGGCGGCCGCATCGTGTCGACGCTGGAGGGTGGGTACAACCTTTCTGCGCTGGGGCGCAGCGCCGTCGCGCACATCGACGCCTTGCTGGGGCACTGACTCGAGCCGCGCACGACAAGGCCGCCCTCGGGCGGCCTTGTCGTGCGCGCGGTGACCCGGTGTCAGCGGTGCTTCTTGCTGACGTTCTCCATGTGGTGCAGCCAGTTCTGGAACGCTGCATAGAGCGAGGGTCCGCCGTGCCGGCGGCCGCGGAAGGTGCGGAAGCAGTCGTCGCTGCCCGCCGGACAACGCTGTGAGCCGGCGCAGAGCAGGCCGAAGATCAGCGCGACATCGAGGGCGATAGCGGCGATCACCAGGGGCGTGCGGAGGATCACGTTGTCGTGCATCCAGTCGAGCAGGGTGATGTGGTACTCGATCAGCACCCAGATGCTGGCGAACAGCAGGGCAACGGCGAGGAGCGAAAAGAAATCCGCCAGCCAGTGGTGGCGCTGGGTGTAATCCTTGACCGAGGTGCAGATCGACATGGTTCAGAGCTCCGGCGTCATGTTTTTGTAACTGCGAATCCTCAAAATCTACCGATCTGACGCCGCCGAAGACTTGCTCCAGATCAATAAAATACCAAATTCACTCCGCGGGGCATGGTTGGCGCCGGGTTTCCGACGGGACCGACGATGCCCCGGCGGGTGTCCGCCCCTCGGTCAGCCAGCCTTCGAGCCGCCGAGGCAGGGTGGGGACGCGGGGACGGCGCCGCCGCGGGCGAACCACTCCTCCGGCGTGAGGGTGTGCAGCGCCAGGGCGTGCACGGAGTCCCGGAGCTCGTCCGCCAGCGCGGCGTTGACGGCCCGGTGGCGCTCCAGCAGCCGACGCCCCTCGAAGGCATCGCTGACCAGTGTCACCTTGAAGTGCGATTCCGAGCCCGGTGGCACGCTGTGCATGTGGCTCTCGTTGACCACCTCGCAGTGCAGCGGGTGGAAGCTGTCGCCGAGCTTCGCTTCTATGCGTTGCTGAACGGACACGACTCGATCCTCGTCACGATGGAGGCAGAGGTGATTCTAACGGGGGGGCGCGAAAACGAACGGCGGGCCAACCCGGCCCGCCGTGGTGGAATGGCACTGCGTCGGTATGCGGCCGGCGGTCAGCTCTTCGGGCCCTCGCCGGATTTCTTCATGAACCAGATCAGGAAAAATATCGCCATCAGGATGACGAAGGCGATGACGAAGAGCGACAGCTGTCCGACCCAGTCGCTCAGCAGCTCAGCCCACAGTTCTTTCATCGTCGGTGCTCCCCCTTTGGTTGGCGTCGTGACCTGTCGGGCAGGCCTCGGCCGCGAACGGCCTGCACGATTTTATAA
>JAGGAG010000029.1 GCA_017889745.1 Gemmatimonadota bacterium
TCCTTGTTGCGCGATTCCGGTGCCGGCACCGGCGCGGAGAGATGCTGGCGCACGACCTCCTGGCTGTCCTCCCCTTCGTATGGCGGGACGCCCGTGACGACCTGGAAGAGCACCGCACCGAACGAGTAGAGGTCGGCGCGGCGATCGAGATCCGCGTGCCCGATGGCCTGTTCGGGGCTCATATAGGCGGGCGTGCCGACCACGAACCCGGCCTGCGTGTTGCCCGCACTGCCGTCGAGGCGCTTGGCGATGCCGAAGTCCACCAGCAGCGCTCGCCCCGTACGGGCGTCGCGCATGATGTTGTCGGGCTTGATGTCGCGGTGGACGAGCCCGGATTCGTGCGCGTGCTCCAGCGCGGCAAGGACTCCGAGCGCCAGCGGCACGGCGCGCTCGATGGGCATCGGCCCCTCGCGCTTGAGCACCGCGGTGAGCGGTTCGCCGTCCACGAAAGGCATCGCGTAGTACACGAGGCCCTGTCCCTCGCCGACAAAATGGATGGGCAGGACGTTGGGATGGTCGAGCGCGGCAATCGCGCGAGCCTCCTCGCGGAACCGCGCCAGCGTGCCCTCGGCCCAGATGAGGTCGGGCCGCAGCACCTTGACCGCGAGCCGTCGGCCGAGCTGCAGGTCCAGCACCTCGTGGACCTCCGCGAACCCGCCGGCGCCGACACGTCCGCGCACGTCGTACTGCGCGCCCAGGGCCGCGGCGAGCCGCTCCGCCACCGTGCCGTCCCGCGGTACGGTGACGGCCTGCGTCACGGTGGGCTGGTCGTCCGCCATCGCCTGAGCCTGAGAGTGAGGTTCCGGGCCTGCCGCGCCCCGGGAGGCGCTCAGCGCGCCGGGAGGAAGCTGCTGACCGGGTTGGAGCTGCGTGCCGGCTTCTTCTCCGGCGGCGGCGGCGGCGCGTCCACCACCGGCTCCGGCGCCGGCGCCTCGACGACCGGCTCCGGCTCGGCGGTGGCGACGGGCTGCTCGGGCACGGGCTCAGGGGCCGGCGCGGGCACCCGCGACGCGTAGCTGTTCGATCGAGTGCGAGCCTTGCCGGGCTCCGGGGCGCGCACGAGCGGGGGCAGGTCGCGTTTCTCGACGCGGAGCGCGATCAGGCCGGAGCCCGCCTCCACCCGCGCGTCGAGGCCGTCGAATATCGCCTGCCGGCCGGATGCGTCCTCGACCCGGACGGTAGTTCCCGGCACGAGCCGGTAGTAGCCGAGCCAGGTCGGCGAGGCATCGGACGGCACGTCGCAGTCGCAGAGTTGCTGGCCCGGCGTCGGCTGCACGGCGACGCGCAGCGACACGCCGGCCGCGTTGGTGACGCGCGGCGCGAAATACAGCTCGTCACCCGCGGCCGCGATATCGATCGCATGGCGGACGACGCCGCTGGGATCGCTGTCCTTGAACGAGCCCTTGAGCTCCTCGCCAAGGGCCTTGCCGTTCGCCGAGACCGGGCGCACGATCGACCAGTTGGCGGTGAGCTCGCGCCCCGCGGGCCACTGCACGCGCAGGCTGTCGCCCGGATCGACGAGCTGCTGCCGGCCGTCGGCCAGTGTAAGCCACACCGGGCTCAGCAGGCGGTTCGCGACGATGATGGTCGCGGGCGCCACCGGGCGCGACATGGCGGCACCGGCCACCGCGACGAGCAGCACGGCAGCCGCTGCGAGCCACATGCGCCCGCGGGGTGCCCCACTGGCCATGGCCGCGCCGCCGGTCGCCGGCGGCGGGCTCGCCGGGAGCTTCGTCCCTGCTGTGGTTGCCGGCGCGGGCGCGGGCATGGTGGCCATGCCGGCGCGGAGCGCCTCCATGACGTGACCCGCAGAGGCATAGCGGTCGGCGGGATCCTTGGCCATGCAACGCCGGATCACCGCACTCAGCCACGCCGGCACGCGGGGATTGCGAATCGACGCGTCGGGTACCGGCTCGGAGAGGTGACGCCCGACGATCTCCTGGGAGGTCTTGCCCTCAAACGGCGGCGCGCCCGTGAGCAGCTGGAACAGCATCGCGCCGAACGCGTACAGGTCGGCCCGTGCATCGACCGTGTCCCGGCCAAGCGCCTGTTCCGGGCTCATGTAGAGGGGCGTGCCCACGACGAAGCCGACCTGCGTATGTGTCGAAATGCCGTCGAGACACTTCGCGATGCCGAAGTCGAGGAGCAGCGGGCGTCCGGTCGCCTCCTCGATGAGGACGTTGTCCGGCTTGATGTCGCGATGAATGATGCCGTGGGCGTGCGCGTGCTCGAGGGCCTCGAGGACCGGCAGCAGCATCGGAACGAGCGTCTGCGGATTGAGCGGGCCCTGCGCCAGGAGAAGATCGGCGAGGGTGGGGCCTTCCACGAACGACATGACGTAGAAGACGAGTCCTTCGCTGTCGCCGACGAAGTGGATCGGCACCGTATGCTGGTGATTGAGCCGGGCGATGGCGCGGGCTTCCTGCTTGAAGCGGGCGCGCATGCCATGCGTCCACGCCACGTCGGGCCGCAGCACCTTCACCGCGAGCCGCCGGTCCAGTTCGATGTCGCAGATCTCGAAAACGTCGGAGAACCCGCCCTGGGCAAGCCGGCGCACAACGACATACTGGGCGCCGAGCGCCTCGCTCAGCGCCTGGATGAGTTCGGCGTCGCCGGGGAGCGGATCATGCGGCGTGCAGACGCACGTGGTGCCCCGCTCACCGCTGCAGCGCGGACAGGTGACCTGGGTCACCGAGCCAAGTTCGGGGCGGGCAGTCATCGTTGCATCGTGCATGTCGGCATCCGGAGCGCCCACTCGGGCCCCCGTTCGCCAGCCGGTTTCCGCACCCTGCTTAGGGTATCCAAGCGCTGAATCCACGCTAAGTTGGACTGTCACCGTGAGCACTGAACGGGCACCAGGACAGGGGCTCGTCCTGTCGCAAAAGTGCACAAAGGGTGCCACTACAGGTCCCTACAGAAAGGACGCCCGATGGAGCAGCACAGCGGCCCCGGCAAGAGCCTGCTGCGGTTCCTGACCGAACCATCGCACGTGAATTTCGGCGGCAAGGTGCATGGCGGGATGGTGATGAAGTGGATCGATCAGGCGGGTTACACCTGTGCCGCGCAATGGAGCGGCACGTACTGCGTCACCGTCTACGTCGGCTCACTGCACTTCCTCAAGCCGATCATGGTGGGTTCGGCGGTGGACATGCGCAGCCAGGTGATCCACACCGGGCGGTCGAGCATGCACATCTTCATCGACATCTTTGCCGGTGATCCGCGTGAGCGTGGCACGCACCGATGCGCCTATTGCCTGGCGGTGTTCGTGGCGCTCGGTGTTGATGGGCGGCCCATGCCGGTGCCGCAGTGGGTACCGGCCAGCGAGCGGGAGAAGGCGCTCGAGCGCTACGCGCTGCGGCTGGTCGAGCATCGCAAGCAGATGGATGCGGAAGCCGCCGAAATCCTGGGCGACGCAACCTGAGGGAGCCGTGAGGGTGAGCGCCGCGTTGTCGCGACGCTCACCCCAGGCCTGGGGCTAGAACTGGTAGGTGGCCCCGACGCCGATCGAGGGCTGGGTGCTCGTCGGGTCGGTGACCTCGCCGTAGTCATCCAGACTGGAGAAGTCGACCCGGAACTCAGGCCGGATCGTGGCCTTGGGGAACACGTGGATGTTGAGCGTGGCCGTGACGCTGCCGTACTTGCGGGCGTCGGCCACGGCATAACCCAGGACGCCGGACGAGCGCACGCCGTTCTTGTCGTCCACGTAGTCGCCGCGCAGCGCCAGGTTGAGCGTCGACGAGAGATCCTGCACGAACCAGAGCCCGCCACCCCACCACGTCGCGTTCGCCTCCGGATCGGCCAGCAGCCCCTGTTCCGCCCCGTAGTCGAACTGGGCGACGATCGTCGTCTTCGACCCCACCTTGAACGTGCCCAGCCCCTCGAACCCGTAGCGCAGGTTGTCGTTGTTGTCGGCCTGCTCCGGGCCGACGAAGCCCAGCAGGCCGATGGTCACGGCCGGACTGGGCGTGAGGCCGAGCCGGCCCATGAACGACAGCGCGCTGTTGTTGTCCACCACGACATCCCAGCCATTGATGATGCGGAGCTGTGCATCGACCTTGGGCCCGAACTTGAAGTCCACGCCGAGGCCCGTGTTGGTGAAGTTCTCCAGGTAGACGAACTGGTTGCCGACGTCGAGGTTCGGGTCGAGCACGTCATCGATCACCTCGTAACCCATGATCGTCCACATCTTGCCCAGCTTGAACTGGATCCAGTGGTCAGCCCCGCCGGTCGGCACGTTCAGCGTGACGTAGGCCTCGGTCAGGTCGGCGTTCGGGCCAAGCGAGAGCCCCTGCGACTGAGTGACCGCCGCATCCTGCCCAAACAGCAACTCGATGCGGGCACCGGCGTCGAGCTTGCCGGTGTCCACCGGCTTGGTGATGCCGAGTTCGGCGGCGTTGGCCATGAACTGCTTCTGGTACCGGTCGTAGAAGCGACCCACGAGGATGTTGTCCGTGGCCGCGAACGAGTAGGTGAACGTCGAGGTCACATAGCCAGTGAGGTACAGCGGCAAGGCCCCGAGCTTGAGGCCGATCGTCTCGTCAACCGGCTTGGCGGTGGTGTCCGCCTTGGCGGCGCTGTCAGGCTTGGCGACCTCCTGCGCCGCGGCCGTACCTGCGATTGAGCCGGCGATCAGCGTCACGAGAAGAACCGGTCGAAAACGTGGGGCCATGGTCTTGTCCTCACTGCCTCCTCGCCTCGGGTGATCCCGCACGTCGAGCGGCGGGAGCTCGACGCGTGGGCGGAAATGTGAACGCCCCCGCACACGGCAGCGCGGGGGCGTGCAGGAACCGGGATCGCCGGTTGTCTCAGCCGCTACGCTGCGAAATCGTGCTCGCCGCGCCGGGAGTTCCGACGCGGCGCCGGGTTTCGATTGGAGCCGGCGGACCTGGCCGCGACGACTGGCTTGTTCATGGCTTTCACAAGCTACATGGATATCTCCACTTGTCAATAGATTTTTGCATTATATGCACAAGTTGGTGCCCAATGCGCTGAGAGCCGCGGTCCGGGGTAAGCGGGTTTGGTACCCCAAGACTGACTGTGATATATCGTTATAACACTTGTAATGACAGATAGTTAATGAGTCTCAAGCAGACTAGTATTCGGTGGCTGCACCAGCTGTGGCGAGGTAATGCCTAATATTCGATGCACATACAATTCTACGTTTTCTGCACAGTTTTCTTGACACATCTTGCGCCTTTTGATAGCTTTTCAGTGCGATCCCTCCCGCACCGACCCAGGGTCGGCTGGCGGGCCTTCATGATTCCATACACCCGAGAGCACCCGCCATGAAACGCCCCTCCCTGCTCGCGATCCTCCTGCTATGCGCATTGCCGCTTGTGGCAATGGCGCAGGACGCTCCCACCGTTGAATCGGTGAATGCCCGGGTCGCGAATGCGGAGATCGGCATCAACTTCGTGTGGACGCTGGTCGCCGGGTTCCTGGTAATGCTGATGCAGCTTGGCTTCTGCATGGTGGAAACCGGATTCACGCGCGCCAAGAACGCCGCACACACCGCCACCATGAACTTCATGGTCTACGGCGTGGCGATGATGGCGTACTGGGCGGTGGGGTTTGCCATCCAGGCTGGTGGCGTCGGTACGCTGGGCGGCCTCGGTACGTTCGAAGGCGCCAAGGAGGCCGTGCTGTCGCTCGGTGGCAAGGACTGGGGCATCGTTGGCACCCAGGGCTTCTTCCTCACGGGTGTCGCCTATACGGCGCCGGTCTTCGCGTACTTCCTGTTCCAGATGGTCTTCATGGACACCACCGCGACCATTCCGACCGGCGCGCTCGCCGAGCGATGGAAGTTCACTTCATTCCTGGTGTTCACCGTGTTCATCGGCGGACTCATCTATCCCCTCTATGCCAACTGGGTCTGGGGTGGCGGCTGGCTCTCGCAGCTGGGCAGCAACGCCGGCCTGGGCCATGGACACGTCGACTTTGCCGGCTCTTCGGTAGTGCACATGACGGGCGGGGTGTTGGCGCTGGTCACGGCAAAGCTGCTCGGCGCCCGGCGCGGCAAGTTCAACGCTGACGGCACGCCGAACGTCATTCCCGGTCACAACATTCCAATGGCCCTGTTCGGCACCTTCGTGCTCTGCTTCGGCTGGTTCGGGTTCAATGCGGGCTCGACGCTGATGGGCACCGACATCCGCATCGGCGTCATCGCGACCAACACGATGCTGGCAGGCGCTGCCGGCAGCATCACGGCGATGCTCTACATGTGGTGGCGCTACGGGAAGCCCGATCCCTCGATGCTGGCGAACGGCGCGCTCGCCGGCCTGGTCGCCATCACCGCTCCCTGTGCGTTCGTCACGGCGCCCGCAGCCGTGCTCATCGGCGGCCTGGCCGGCGTGCTCGTGTGCTGGGCGGTGTTCTTCGTCGAGCGGACCCTCAAGATCGACGACCCGGTCGGCGCCATCTCGGTGCACGGAATCAACGGCCTCTGGGGCATCCTCGCGCTGGGCCTCTTCGCCGATGGCACCTACGGCGACGGCTGGAACGGCGTGCCCGGCAAGGTGACCGGCCTCTTCTATGGCGACGCCAGCCAGTTCACCGCCCAGATGATCGGTGGCCTGACGAACATCGCGGTCGTCGGCACCCTCGGCGCGCTTGCCTGGGCCATCACCGGCGCGCTGGTGAAGGGCCACCGTGTGTCCGCCGAGGTGGAGGAGATCGGGCTCGATGTGCCGGAGGTCGGCGCCATCGCGTATCCCGATTCCACCGACATCGGATCCGCCGTCATCATCCGGGGCGCGCCGGCGGCACCAGGCATTAAGGCAGCGGCGAGGATTGCCGCCGCCTGAACCTCGACCATCACCGCTCCCCTGCCCCGCGTCACTGCGCGCGGGGCGGGAGCCCAGGAGACAACATGAAGCTCATCACCTGCGTCATCCGACCGGAGCGCCTGTCCGAAGTGAAGACGGCCCTCTTCCGCGCCGGTGTCACCGGCATCACCATCTCGCGCGTCAGCGGACACGGAGGTGAGCGCGAACTCGTGGAGATCTACCGCGCGTCTTCCGTGGTGCTCGAGTTCCGGGAAAAGATCAAGATCGAGATGGCCTGCAGCGAGCCCTACGTGCAGCCGACCATCGACGCCATCCTCGCCTCCGCCCGCACTGGTGGTGTCGGCGACGGGAAGATCTTCGTGCAGCCAATCGAGCAGGTGGTCCGCATCCGCACGGGTGAGCGCGACAACGCGGCACTCACCCCGGTCACCGCCGACGAAGTCCAGCGCCGGGCCCTCGAGCACGCCGTAGCCTAGCGCGCCCTGCGGCCCCCCGCCCCGGTGCCTTGCCGTGCAGGGGCCTGGGGCGGGATCTTTCGCGGGAGGCCAACCGCTCCCCGAGCCAGCCTGACCATGCCACTCAACCAGCACAGCAGGGCCATCACCGAGGGCGACCAGCGCGCCCCCAACCGCGCGATGCTGCGCGCCGTCGGTTTCGGCGACGCCGACTTCGCCAAGCCCATCATCGGCATCGCGAATGGGTACAGTACGATCACGCCCTGCAACGCGGGGCTCGACGTGCTGGCGCACCGGGCGGAGGCGGCAATCCGCGCCGGCGGCGGCATGCCGCAGATGTTCGGCACCATCACCGTGAGCGACGGCATCTCGATGGGAACCGAGGGCATGAAGTACTCACTGGTGTCCCGCGAGGTCATCGCGGACGCCATCGAGACCGCCTGCGGCGCGCAGAGCATGGACGGCGTGATCGCGGTGGGCGGGTGTGACAAGAACATGCCGGGCGCCATGATCGCGATGGCGCGCCTGAACATCCCCGCCGTGTTCGTCTACGGCGGCACGATCAAGCCGGGGCACCATGGCGGCCACGACCTGACCGTCGTGAGCGTCTTCGAGGCGGTGGGGCAGCACGCCGCCGGCAAGCTTCCCCGGGCCGAGTTCGAGGCGGTGGAACGGAAAGCCTGCCCCGGCGCCGGGAGTTGCGGTGGCATGTTCACCGCGAACACCATGTCCTCGGTGTTCGAGGCGATGGGGATGAGCCTGCCGGGTTCCTCCACGATGGCCGCCGAGGACGCCGAGAAGGCGGAGAGCGCGGCGCAGTCGGCCGACGCGCTGCTCGAGTGCGTCCGGCGGGGCATCACGCCGGGGAAGGTCCTGACGCGGCAGGCGTTCGAGAACGGCATCGCGGTCTGCATGGCACTCGGCGGCTCCACCAACGCGGTGCTGCACCTGCTGGCCATTGCCCACGCTGCCGGGGTACCGCTCGTGCTCGATGACTTCGAGCGCATTCGCGCCCGGGTGCCGGTGCTCTGCGACCTGAAGCCGTCAGGTCGTTTCGTGGCGACGGACCTGCATCACGCCGGCGGGGTGCCGGCCGTGATGAAGATCCTGCTGGAGCATGGGCTGCTGCATGGCGACTGCCTCACCGTCACCGGACGGACCCTGGCGGAGAACATCGCGGGTGCCGGCGGCGCACCCGCCGGACAGGAGGTCATCCGCCCCTGGGAACGGCCGATGTACGCCGAGGGTCATCTGGCGGTGCTGCGCGGTAACCTCGCGCCTGACGGCGCGGTGGCGAAGATCAGCGGGGTGAAGACCCCGCGGATGAGCGGCCCCGCGCGCGTCTTCGAATCGGAAGAGGAGTGCCTTGCGGCGATATTGGGGGGAAAGATCCGGGCGGGCGACGTGCTGGTGATCCGAAGCGAGGGACCGATCGGCGGCCCGGGCATGCGCGAGATGCTGGCCCCGACTGCAGCCATCATCGGCGCCGGGCTGGGTGACAGCGTGGGGTTGATCACCGATGGGCGTTTCTCGGGCGGTACCTACGGCATGGTGGTAGGCCACGTGGCGCCGGAGGCGGCGGTCGGCGGACCGATCGGGCTGGTTCGGGAAGGAGACACGATCACCATCGATGCGCCACAGCGGCTGCTGCAACTGGAGATCGATGACACGGAACTGGCCCAGCGGCGCGCGGAATGGACCGCCCCGACGCCGCGCTACACCCGCGGGGTGCTGGCCAAGTACGCGAAGCTGGTGTCGAGCGCGAGCCGGGGGGCCGTGACGGATTGAGTTGAGAGCCGGGGGTTCAGGCCTGGAAGGCGGACCGAACGGCTCTCACCCCACCATTCTCAGCTCAGTTCGTTCGCGTGATCCTCAGAGTCACGCTGGCGGCGGCCTGTACGGCGCTGACGCGGATCTCGTAGACACCATCGGCGTAGGCCAGGAGCTTGTAGATGGCACCGCCCCCACCGACGCCACCCGCGGCGTTCCCACCCATGAGTTCCGTGATTCGCGGCGACTGCACGCCGGGCAGCAGCGCACGGGCGCTCAGCTTGACCCCTCCCCGGTTCGTCTCCGCCTTGTACGTGGCCCCGGCACACAATAGCACGCGGCCGAAGTCGGCGGTGCTGGAGAATGTCTCGTTGAGCACGAGGCCGGGCTGCTGCTTGGCACACGCGGCGGCAGCACTGCTCGCGGAATCACCTTGCGCCATGGCGGTCGCGGGAATGGCGACCAGCAACGCGGACAACATCAGGGAGGTTTTCATCGTACCCCAAACCTAACGGGGACCTGGCCCGCTTACCATCTCTTGTTCAATGTCGGGCCAGCGCACCTTGTGCATGAAGGACCAGATCCGTCACGCGATCGCCCATTTCTGACGTCGACAGGGGCCGCTCACCATGCCGCGCGATGTCGGCGGTGCGACAGCCCCGGTCCGCGATCTCATCGATCGCGTGCTCGATGAGCTCGGCAGCTTGCGCCTGCTTGAGCCCGAACCGGAAGAGCATCGCGACCGACAGAATGGCGCCGATCGGGTTGGCGATCCCCTTGCCGGCGATGTCCGGCGCCGACCCATGGACCGGCTCGAAGAGTCCGGGCCCCTCACCAAGCGATGCCGAGGGCAGCAGGCCGAGGGAGCCGGCGAGCACCGCGGCCTCGTCGCTCAGGATGTCCCCGAACATGTTCTCCGTCAGCACCACATCGAAAGCCGAGGGCGAGGCGATCAGCCGCATGGCCGTCGTGTCCACGAGCTGGTGATCGAGACGCACCGTGGGGTACTCCCTGGCGATCTTCGTCACCGTCTCGCGCCAGAGTTGCGACACCTCGAGCACGTTGGCCTTGTCCACCGAGGTGACGAGCCCGCCGCGACCTTTGGCCGCCTCGAAGGCGACGCGCGCCACGCGCTCGATTTCGCTCGCGTCATAGGTCAGGGTATTGACCGCCCTGTTGCCATAGCGCCCCCTGGGTTCACCGTAGTAGAGGCCGCCGGTGAGTTCGCGCACGATCAGCACATCCACGCCGTGCAGCACCTCGGGGCGGAGCGGCGATGCCGTGGCCAGCGCGGGCCGCACCCGCACCGGACGCAGGTTGGCGAACACCCCGAGCCGCTTCCGCAGCGTGAGCAGGCCGGCCTCGGGTCGGGCCTCGCGTGGCACGCCGTCCATCAACGGGTCGCCGACGGCGCCCATGAGCACCGCGTCGCAGTCGAGCGCTGCGGCGAGCGCATCCGGGGGCAATGCCGACCCCGTGGCGCGGTATGCCGCGCCACCGATGAGTTGCGGTACCAGCTCCACCTGCCACCCGAAACGGTCGGCCACGGCGCCCAGCACCCGGGTCGCCTGCTCCGTAACCTCCGGGCCGATGCCGTCGCCCGCGAGCACAACGATACGATACCGCGTCATACCAGCCTCCCCAGCGCTTCCATTCGCCGTTCGTAGGCGGCGATCCTGAGTTCCTGTCGCAGGGTCTGACCGATCTCGTCGAGCCCCTCGAGCAGCATTTGCCTGCGGTATGGATCCATATCGAACCCGGCCCGAAAACCGGCCGGCCCGGTGACACGGTTGATGCGGAGGTCGACGGTCAACTCGAATGGCTCGCCGCGCTCCCCCAACGCGAACAGCGCGCGCACGGCCGCATCCTCGAGCCTTACCGCGAGCAGGCCGTTCTGGCAGCAGTTGTTGTAGAAGATATCGGCGAACGACGGCGCGATAACGGCGCGGAAACCGTAGTCCGCCAGGGCCCACGGCGCGTGCTCCCGCGACGAGCCGCAACCGAAGTTGGGGCCGGCCACCAGGATGCTCGCGCCCGCCGCCTGCGGCGCGTTCAGTTCGAATCCCGGGTTCGGGGAGCCGTCGGGAAGGTAACGCCAGTCATGGAACAGGTGCTTCCCGAACCCCGTGCGCTCGATGCGCTTCAGGAACTGTTTCGGGATGATCTGGTCGGTATCCACGTTGACCCTGGGCAGGACCGCGGCGATTCCCGTGTGGACCGTGAACGGCTGCATGAGAATCCATTCTCCAGAAGATAAGGATTGAACGGCAACGGCGAACGATGAACGTGGCCAGTGCGGAACTACCGCCCAGCGCTCACCGTTGTCCGTTCACTCCCTCGCACCATGTCGTCCCCCCGCCCTGGCTCGTCACTCTCCCGGACCATCTGCCGCACGTCGACCAGGTGCCCGAAGACGGCGGCCGCCGCGGCCATGACCGGGCTCATGAGGTGGGTGCGCCCGCCCTTGCCCTGGCGTCCCTCGAAGTTGCGGTTCGAGGTGGACGCACAGCGCTCCCCGCTGCCAAGCACGTCGTCGTTCATTCCCAGGCACATGGAGCAGCCGCTGTTGCGCCACTCGAAGCCGGCCTCGATGAAGACCTCATCGAGTCCCTCCGCCTCGGCGGCGTGCTTCACTCGCTGCGAACCGGGCACGACCATGGCGCGCACCCCGTGCGACACCTTGCGTCCCCTGACCACCGACGCCGCGGCGCGCAGGTCTTCCAGCCGGGCGTTGGTGCAGGACCCGATGAACACGCGGTCCACCTTGAGACCCGCGAGCGGTGCGCCCGGCTCCAGGCCCATGTAATGGAGTGCGCGCTCCAGAGCGCCGCGCGCATCGGCGGAATCGCCCTCGGCCGGCACGGGGACGCGGCCGCTGATGTCTCCCACCATGCCGGGATTGGTGCCCCAGGTCACCTGGGGCGCCAGGGACGATACGTCGATCGTGATGGAGCGGTCGAACACCGCCCCCGCATCCGTCGCGAGTCCGCGCCACCGCTCCACCGCGGCGTCCCACTCGGCACCCTTCGGCGCGCGGGCGCGCCCCTCGAGGTACCCGAATGTGGTGTCGTCGGGCGCGATCAGGCCGGCACGCGCGCCCGCCTCGATGGACATGTTGCAGACGGTCATCCGGCCCTCCATCGAGAGTCGCTGGATGGCGCTGCCACGGTATTCGAGCACATGACCCGACGCGCCGGCGGTGCCGATGCGGCCGATCAGGGCCAGGACCATGTCCTTGGCGGTGACGCCCCCGGGCAGCGTCCCCTCGAAGCGGACCTCCATGGTTCGCGGGCGCTGCTGCATGAGGCACTGCGTCGCGAGCACGTGCTCCACCTCACTGGTGCCGATGCCGAAGGCGAGGGCCCCGAACGCGCCGTGTGTCGAGGTATGGGAATCGCCGCAGACGATGGTCATCCCCGGCTGGGTGGCGCCGAGCTCCGGCCCGATGACGTGCACGATGCCCTGGTCGGGCGAATCGAGATCGAAGAGCGGCAGGCCGAACGCGCGCGCGTTGCTGGTCAGCGTGCGGACCTGCTGCGCGGCGACCGGGTCGGCAATGGGGAGGTGCCGGTCGCCGGTGGGGACGTTGTGGTCCACCGTGGCGAGCGTGCGCTCCGGACGGCGCACCTGGCGGCCCGCGAGCCTCAGGCCCTCGAATGCCTGGGGCGACGTAACCTCGTGCACCAGGTGCAGGTCGATGTACAGCAGCGCCGGGCCCCGCGGCATCGCATGGACGACGTGGGCATCCCAGACCTTCTGGAACAGGGTGCGCGGCTCGCTCATGAAACCGCTGCCGGCTCCCGTGCCTTCGCGGCAGCCGCCTTCCCTTCCTCGCTCCACGGCATCATGACCCGGAGGGCCCGGCCGGTCTTCTCCAGCAGGTGATCGTGATCGGCGGCACGCATGCGCTTGAAGTTCGGCCCGCCCGCGCGGTTCTCGGCGAGCCATTCCTTCGCGAATGCGCCGCTCCGGATCTCGTCGAGGATCCGCTGCATTTCCTTCCGCGTCTCATCGGTGATGATCCGCGGGCCACGGGTGTAGTCGCCGTACTCGGCGGTGTCGCTGATCGAGTACCGCATGAACCCCATGCCGCCGCGGTACATCAGGTCGACAATGAGCTTGAGCTCGTGCAGGCACTCGAAGTAGGCCATCTCCGGGGCGTACCCGTTCTTCACCAGGGTTTCGAAGCCGGCCTTCACGAGTGCCGTGGCCCCCCCGCAGAGCACGGCCTGTTCACCGAACAGGTCGGTCTCGGTCTCCTCGCGGAATGACGTCTGGATCACGCCGGCACGGGTACACCCGATCCCGGCCGCGTAGGCCAGCGCATCCGCCAGGGCGTGCCCGCTGGCGTCCTGGTGGACAGCGACGAGCCCGGGCACGCCGCGGCCGGCTTCGTACTCGCTCCGCACCAGGTGACCGGGCGACTTCGGCGCCACCATGGCCACGTCCACGTCGGCCGGCGGCTTGATCTCGCCGAAGTGGATGTTGAACCCGTGCGCGAAGAGCAGCGTCTTCCCGGCGGCGAGCCCGGGCGCCACGCCCTTGTCGTAGATCTCCCGCATGTCCTGATCGGGCACGAGGAGCATGATGATGTCGGCGGCCCGCGCGGCATCGGCGACGCTGCGCACGTCGAGCCCGGCGGCCTCCGCCCTCGTCCAGGAGGCCCCGCCGGGGCGCAGCCCGACGATGACCTTCTGGCCCGACTCCTTCAGGTTGAGCGCATGCGCGTGGCCCTGGCTGCCGAAGCCGATGACGGCGATCGTGCGGCCGAGCAGGCGGTCGATGTCGGCGTCGCTGTCGTAGAACACCTGGAGCGTCGAGCTCATGGCACTGAGGCCTCGGTGGAGGTGGGGGCGCGTGGACTCTCGGCGGGCCGCTCGATCGCGACCGCGCCACTCCGCGCGACATCGACGATACCGAACCGCTCGACGGCGCGCAGGCACGACAGCACGAAGGTGTCGGGACCGGTCAACTCGACCACGAGGCCATCGGGACCCTCCTCGAGGACGTTGGCGTGGTAGAGGCCAAGCACGTCGAGAAGCTCGCCGTAGGACTCCGCCTGCGCACGGATGCGGATCAGGGCCAACTCCCGCGCGACGGTGTCGGCCGCCGGCACCACGCGCGCCTCGTCCACACCGATCAGTTTCTCGAACAACAGGGCCACCCGCTGTGCCGCACCTTCATCTGCCTCGATCATCGCGAAGAGCCTCGAGCGTCCCTCGGCCACATGTGGTCCGAAGGTCACGCTCCGTACGGGGAGGTTGCGGCGGCGGAGCAGCCCGACCGCCGCGTTCAGGGTCACCAGCTTGTCGTCCAGGACGACGGTAATACAGTGGAGATGGCTCATGCCGACGCCGGCTCCGGCGCGGGCGCCGTCTCGATCACTTCCGACAGCGACGCGCCCGGCGGGATCATCGGGTACACGTTGGCCTCCTGCTCGATCACGAACTCGATCAGGGCCGGACCGGGATCGCGCAGGGCCGCCTCGACCGCGCCCGCGATCTGCACTCCCTGCTCCACCCGGTATCCCGCAATGCCATAGGCCTCGGCGAGCTTCACGTAGTCGGGACTCCAGATGGGGGTGGCGGAGTAGCGCCGGCCATGGAAGAACTGCTGCCACTGCCGCACCATGCCGAGGTAGCCGTTGTTGAAGATGGCGAGCTTGATGGGCAGGCCCTCCTGCACCATCGTCGCCATCTCCTGCATGTTCATCTGGAAGCCGCCGTCGCCCGAGATCGCCCACACCGGCTCGTCGGGACGCGCGAGATGCACGCCAATGGCGGCGGGCACGGCGAAGCCCATCGCACCGAGCCCGCCGGACGAGAAGTGGGTGTTGAGCCGCCGGTACGGGAACAGCTTGGCCACCCACATCTGGTGCTGCCCCACGTCGGCCACGATGCTGCACCTGCCGCCGCTCGCGTCGTGCAGGGCCCGCAGGATCGCCTCCGGCGCGATGTCGCCCTTGAACTGCTCGTACTGGGGGCGGCGCGACGCGTCGATCTCCTCCCACCACGACGTGCAGGAGCGGGGGGCCAGGGCGCGGGTGAGGGCCGAGAGGATGGGGCCGGCGTCGCCCACCAGCGGCACTTCCACCGGGACGTTCTTGCCGATCTCCGTGGGATCGAGCTCGATGTGAACGATCTTCGCGTTCCGGGCGAAGCCCGCCGTGTTGCCGGTCACCCGGTCGTCAAAGCGCATGCCCACGGCGATCAGCAGGTCGGCATGCTGGATCGCGCGGTTGACGTGCACCTCGCCGTGCATCCCCGGCATGCCGAGATGCAGCGGATGATCCTCGGGGAAGGCGCTGATGCCGAGCAGCGTGGTAATGACGGGGATGCCGGTGTGCTCGGCGAAGATGCGCAGGTCTTCGCTCGCATTGCCGAGGATGATGCCGTGTCCCGCCAGGATGAGCGGCCGTTCGGCGCGGGCGATGAGCCCGGCGGCTGCGTCCAGCGCGGCAGCGTCGGCCACGGGCGTGGCGCGGCGCACCGGCGCGGCGGCGCGGGGCGTGTACTCGATGCGCTGGTTCTGCACGTCCTTGGGCACGTCGACCAGCACCGGCCCCGGCCGGCCCTCCAGCGCCACCGCGAACGCCCTCCGCATGGTGTCGGCCAGGGTGCTGATGTCCTCCACCAGCACGCTCCACTTGGTGATCGGAAGGGTGACCCCGATGATGTCGGTCTCCTGGAACGCGTCACGGCCCATCATCGGGCGGGACACCTGCCCGGTGATGGCCACCACGGGCGAGTTGTCCATGTAGGCGCAGGCCAGGCCGGTGACGAGGTTGGTGGCACCGGGTCCCGAGGTGGCGACACACACGCCGGCGCGCCCGGAGGCACGGGCGTACCCGTCCGCCGCATGCGCCGCGGCCTGCTCGTGCCGCACGAGGATGTGGCGCAGGCCGGGGAACTCGGGCAACGCGTGATAGAACGGCATGATCGCGCCGCCCGGGTACCCGAACATCACGTCCACGCCCTCCTCCAGGAGGACGCGACACATGAGCTGGGCCCCGGTAAGGATCTCGGCCAAGGCGTCAGACCCCCCAGTAGCTGTTGCTGTCCAGCGCCGCCGCCTCGAGCGACTCGGCGTGGCGCGACTTGTTCAGCGCGTTGATCATCGCCCGCGCACTGGCCTCGACGATGTCGGTGGAGGCGCTGTGCGCGCTGAAGGTGCGGCCGTCGACCCGCACCTGCAGGAAGACCTGGCCCACGCTGTCGCGGCCCGGGGTGACCGAGCGGAGGCTGAGGCTCTCCACCTCGATGGTCTTGCCGACGATCTCGCTGACGGCCGCAAAGGCAGCCGCGATCGGGCCGTCGCCGGTGCCGGAGGCGTTGCGGGTGCCGGCGTACGGCCCGGCGAGCGTCACATCGGCCGTGGCCGTGCCGCTGCCGCACACCACGCGCAGCTCGCGCAGCTGGAACTCCTCGGGCGCATCGTGGAAGCTCTCGTGCAGCAGAGCCAGCAGGTCCTCGTCCAGGATCTGGCGCTTGCGCTCGGCGAGCTGCAGGAACGCCAGGTAGATGCCGCCCAGCTGCTCATCCTCGAGGTCGTAGCCCAGCTCCTGGAAGCGGCGCGCCAGGGCGTGCCGCCCCGAATGGCGGCCCAGCACCAGCGAGGACCGGGCAATGCCGACGGTGTCGGGCTCGATGATCTCGTAGGTCAGGCCGTTCTGGAGCACGCCGTGCTGGTGGATGCCCGCCTCGTGCGCGAACGCGTTGCGTCCGACGATCGCCTTGTTGGCCTGGGGGAAGGCGCCGGTCAGGTGGGAGAGCATCTGGCTCGTGCGGTACAGCTCGCGCGACTCGATGCCGGTGTCGAAGGCGTACTGGGAGGCGCGCACGCGGCCCGCCATGACGATTTCCTCCAGCGCGGCGTTGCCCGCCCGCTCCCCGATGCCGTTGATGGTGCACTCCACCTGCCCCGCGCCGGCGCTGATGGCGGCGAGCGAGTTCGCGACGGCGAGGCCCAGGTCGTCGTGGCAGTGCGCGCTCAGGACCACGCCGGCCGCCGCGGGTACCCGGCGGCGGACCTCCCGGAACATGGCGCCGTACTCCTCGGGCGTGGCGTAGCCGACGGTGTCGGGCAGGTTGATGGTGGTGGCGCCCTCGCTGATCGCGACCTCCACGCAGCGGCACAGAAAGTCGAGCCCCGTGCGGCTCGCATCCTCGGCGCTCCATTCGACGTCGTCGGTGAAGCTCTTCGCCCGCCGCACGCTCTCGCGGATCCTCTCCACAGCCTCCTCGCGGGTCATCCGCAGCTTGGCCTTGAGGTGCAGGTCGGAGGTGGACAGGAAGACGTGGATGCGGCTGCGGGCGGCCCCCCGGATCGCCTCGCCCGCCAGGTCGATGTCCCGGTCGGTGCAGCGCGCGAGGGCGGCAATGACCGGCCGCCGGACCTGGGCCGCGATCTCCTGCACGCTCCGGAAGTCCGTGTCGGAGGACGCGGGGAAGCCGGCCTCGATCACGTCCACCCCGAGCACCTCGAGCTGCCGGGCGAGCCGCACCTTCTCCTCCACGGAGAGGCTGTTGCCGGGCGCCTGTTCTCCGTCCCTGAGTGTCGTGTCGAAAACGATGACCCTGCGTGTCATGCCATGCTCTCCCTGGTGCGGAAAACGAAAGCGCCGCGAACCCGTTGGTCCGCGGCGCCCCTGCTGGTCTCTGCGAGTCCTGCTATCGACTCATCTGCTCGCTACCGGCACGCCGCGGAACCCGCCCCGTCCAATAAGAAGGACCGGAAGGACACCAAGGAGGACCAGAAGCAGGCCGTTGAGATTCATGTCGTCCGTTGCTGCGATTCGGGTTCGTGGAACCGACGGGCTCCGCGCCGCCTGCATAAAAATACCCATGCGCCGGACTGGGAGGGTACCCAAGCGGCCGGGCGGCTGTCAAGTGGGTAGTTGCCACACCGGAAATCCGGAGCGGCCAGGTGGTGTGGCGCCGTGCCGCCACTTGACCCATGCATCCGACGGTATAACTATGCATGCATGCTGATCGATCGACTTCAGGCCGCCACGGCTATTATCGTCAATTCTCCGCGCTCGTTGGGAGCGGTTGGGTAGTTGAGCGTGCAGTAGCACGCCCCCGACCCCGCTCCCTGGCGAGCGGGGTTTTCGTTTTTCGGGCCCGGCCTCTCCGGCCGGCCCGACGTCACCATCAGGAGGACGCATGGCCGCACCTGGGCAGCGGATCCGCTCGGCCACCCCCGACCCCGACCATGGCGCCCACGCGCGCGTCGTGGACACCGCCGGCCTCGACGCCTTCCGCGAGCATGACGCATGTGGCGTCGGCTTCGTGGCGCAGTCATCCGGCGCACGGTCGCACGAAGTTGTGCAGATGGCGCTCGAGGCGGTGGCCCGCGTGGCACACCGCGGCGCCGCCTCCACCGACAACTCGGGCGATGGCGCCGGGCTGCTCACGCAGGTACCTCATCGGCTCTTCTATCGCGACGCCTATCGGCTCGGGCTGCGCCTCGAGGCGGGCCGGCCGTTCGCGGTCGGGGTGTTCTTCCTCCCCGTCGACCCGGAGGCCCTCGCCCAGTCGACG
>JAGGAG010000231.1 GCA_017889745.1 Gemmatimonadota bacterium
CGCCACCGTCGTGGCCATCGGCTCGATCCTGATGCCGGCCATGGTCAAGGCCGGGTTCCCGAAACGCTTCGGTGCCGGCGTGATCACGACCTCCGGCGCGCTCGGCATTCTGATCCCGCCGTCCATCGTGATGGTCATGTACGCGGTGGCGACCAATGCCTCCGTCGGGGCTCTGTTCATGGCCGGCGTGCTGCCCGGCATCGCGCTCGCGTCGATGCTCGGCATGACGACCTTCTACCGGGCATGGAAGAACAACTACCCGCGGCAGCTCAAGGCGTCGTGGAAGCAGCGCGGCAAGGCCTTCCGCGACTCGATGTGGGGCCTTTTCCTCATCTTCGTGGTGATGGGCGGCATCTACTCTGGCATGTTCACGCCCACCGAGGCGGCCGCCATGAGCGCGATGTACGCGTTCATCGTCGCGGTGTTCGTCTACAAGGACCTCACGCTCGCCGAGGTGCCCAGGGTGCTGCTCGCCTCGGCCAACATGAGCGCGATGCTGCTCTACATCATGGTGAACGTCCTGCTGCTGCTCGCCGGCAACGTGATGGAGCCCTCGTCGATCGTATTGATCATGGCGCCGATCCTGTTCCCCGTGGCCGTTAAGCTCGGGATCGACCCGATCCACTTCGGCATCATGATCGTCGTGAACATGGAAGTGGGCATGTGCCACCCGCCGGTAGGCCTCAACCTGTACGTGTCCAGCGGCATCACCAAGATGGGAATCACCGAGCTCACCATCGCGGTCTGGCCCTGGCTGCTCACCATGTTGGCGAGCGGCATCACCAAGATGGGCATCACCGAGCTGACCATCGCCGTGTGGCCGTGGCTGCTCACCATGCTGGTGTTCCTCGTGATCGTGACCTACTGGCCGCCGCTGTCCCTGTGGCTGCCGCGGACGCTGGGGATGATTCCCTGACGGGCATTGCGGCGGGAGCGGCCTCGCAACCGCTCCCGCCGGTCCCGGACCCGGCCTCGGGACTTGCGGCCCGCTCGTCGCATTGGATCAAGGACAGGCGGCGTGGCGGGCGGCAGATTGGCGCGGGTCTCCGCCCGTCGCCCTGCCATGCGCCCAGTTCTCCCTCTGCTCGCCGCCCTGGCGGCCGTCTTGCTGGTGCCCGCTGCGCGCGCGCACCCGCCGCTGCAGCTGTTCGTCGACCTCACCCCCGAGCACGGCGTGCTGCGGCCGCCGCCCGGCACCTACGGCGGGCCGGTGACGCTCACGCGGCCGATCACCCTCGACGGACAGGGCGCGGTCATCCTCGACGGTGGCGGGGAGGGCACGGTGCTCAGCGTGCGTGCCGGCGGCGCGACCGTCCGGGGCCTGCGGATCACCGGCTCGGGCAGCACCTTCGACGGCGTGGACGCGGGCTTGCTGGTGGAGGCCGACGGCGTGGTCGTCGAGGGCAACACCGTCGAGGACACGCTGTTCGGCATCCACCTCCGGAAGGCGAACGGCAACACCCTGCGATCCAATCACATCAGCTCGCGCGGCACCGACCCCAACCTGCGCGGCGACGCGATCCGGCTCTGGTACAGTCACGAGAACACCGTCGAGTCGAACGAGGTCCACGATTCCCGCGACCTGGTGTTCGCCAATGCGAACGACAACCGCATCCTGGGGAACGACATCCGTGACAGTCGGGTGGGGATGCAGTTCGTGTTCGCGCACGGCAACCTCGTGCAGGGCAACAACCTGAGCGCGAACGCGACCGGGATCATGGCGCTCTACTCGAACGACCTGACCATCCGCGCCAACCGGCTGTGGAACGCGCGGCACCACTCGGGCGCGGCGCTGGCAATCAAGGAAAGCTCGGGGGTGGTGCTCGAGGACAACGAGGTGGTGCACTGCGCCGTGGGCGTGCAGGCGAGCTCGCCGACGCACGCCGAGAGCGTGCTGAAGCTGACCGGCAATCGCTTCGCCTACAACGACGTCGCCATGTACTTCTACGGTGAGAAGGGCGGTCACCTGATCCACGGCAACCGCTTCGAGAAGAACTTCACGGACATCGCGGTCAGCCACCCGCACGCGGCGCGCGGCAACGACTGGCGCGGCAACCTCTGGGACAACTATGCCGGGTTCGACCGGGACGGCGACGGCATCGGCGACGTCCCGCACGAGGTGCACGCCTATGCCGATCGCCTCTGGATGGACCGGCCGCTGGCGCGCTTCTTCCGCGGCTCCCTGGCGATGGAGCTGATCGACTTCCTCGAGCGACTGGCCCCGTTCTCGCAGCCGGAGCCGCTGCTCAGCGACCCGGCGCCGCGCATGCGGTGAGGGACGAGGAGAGGCGAACGCCAGGTCGGACCGCGGCGGCACCGCCGCGCACGCACGGTCCGGTGCGCGGCCGGGTGCCGTCAGGCGGGTTGCGGCAGGCCGGTGGGCGTGTCGGGGGCGTGCAGCGATCCCAGGCCCTCGCGCGCGAGGAACGCGAGGAAGGTGGCGGCGGTGAGGCTGAGGTGCTTGCCCTGAAGGTGCACCGCGTGCCATTTCCGGCGCAGCGGGAACCCGACGACGTCGAGCGCGACGATGCGCCGGGTTTCGAGCTCCAGCCGCAGGCTGCTGGTGGACTGCACGGAAACCCCCAGGCCGGCCATCACCGCCTGCTTGATCGCTTCGGTCGAGCCGAGCTCCATGTAGACCAAGACCTTGAGTCCGCGCTCGGCGAACCGGCGCTCCGTCGCCGACCGCGTGCCGGACCCGGGCTCGCGCATGAGGAAACGCTCCGTGGCCAGCTCTTCCAGCGGGATCTTGCGCCGGGCGGCGAGCGGATGTTCCGGGTGCGCGATGGGGACGAGGAGGTTATCCATGAAGGGATTGACGGCCAGCGCCATGCCCTCGGGCACCTGGCCCATGACCACGAAGTCGTCCTCGTTGGCCGTCAGGCGCTTTATGACCTGCTCCCGGTTGGCCACCTTGAGCAGGGGCTGGACCTCCGGGTGGTCGCGCAGGAAGTGGCCGAGGAAGTGCGGCATGAAGAACTCGGCGGAGGTGACGGCGGCGATGCGCAAGGGCCCCGCGACCTTGCCCTTCATGTGCATCAGGGCGACCTTGAGGTCCTCGAGCTGGGCCATCACGGCGATCGTGGTGGCGTAGACCTGCTCGCCAGCGTGCGTGAGCAGGAGCTTCTTGCCGACCGCCTCGATCAGCGGCAGGCCCATGGTCTCCTCCAGGCGCTTCACCTGGATGTGGACGGCGGGCTGGGTGAGGTGAAGCTCCTGCGCCGCACGGGTGTAGCTGCGCAGGCGCGCCACGGCCTCGAACAGCCGCATCTGCTGCAGGGTCCAGTGGTGAATCATTTATTGCAGTAAATCATGAAAATTAATATTGCAAAATT
>JAGGAG010000030.1 GCA_017889745.1 Gemmatimonadota bacterium
CATCCAGAATACCGTTCCCGACAACGCTCCCCCGGCGATGGGGCCGATGTTGGGAAGCAGCGTCCCCAGCAGTACTCCCCGGAAGACATACTCCTCTACGGGCGGCGCCAGCAGCACGGCCGTCAACCCGAACGCGATCCTGCCGAGTGGCCCGCCGGAGAGCGCCTGCGCCAGCAGCCCCCGGTCGTTGACGTCGGGTGCCGGTGCAATGACGGAGAGAATGCTGAGCAGCGCCGCGACCAGGGCCCCGGCGCCGGCGGCGAGGAGCAGGGAGCGGCGATCCGCCGGCTGCAGGGCGAAAGCGCGCCGTGCCGGGCCTGCGCCATCGCGGCGGGAGAACCGCCGGGTGAGCAGGAATACGGCGAGCGCGCTCACGATCATGCTCAACGGCAGCGCCACGGGAAACACGCGTAGAACTGCGGCGGTCATGTCAGCATTCGTGCGGGCATCGTGATCGGAAAGGACGGCGACGAGCGCGGCCACGACCCACACCACCAGCTGGGCGGCGAGGAAGACTGCGAGCACCATGAGCGCGTCGCGCAGGCGCAGCGGCTGCGGCATGACCGCGGCATCAGGTTGCGGTGCCGGAGTGGCGGCCGCCGCCAATGGACCGGGCAGGGGCCCACCCCAGGCATCGGACGCGCGGGCGCCACCGAGCCACGTTGCGACCCAGGCCGAAACCAGCTCGTAGACGCCGGCCATCGTTCCGAAGATCGCCGTGGTCACGAGGATGGAGGCCGCGTAGTCACCCTCCTCGCGCCCGAGATACCATCCGGTGGCGAAGGAGGCGATCCCGAGTACGCATGCCTTTGCCGCGATGAGCCGCTGCCGGGTATAGCCTGCCAAGGAGGACCCTCGATTCGGAAGCGTGTTCCGCGTGTCAGCGCCGATTGATGAGGAGGACGCCGGCAATGACCAGCAGCCCGCCGCACACGCGTGCGGGCGTGAGGGGTTGCTGCGCGAAGCCGACCCATCCGCGCGCGTCGAGCACCAGGGAAGTGATCATCTGCCCCGCGACGATCGCGGCGATGAGCGTGGCCGCCCCAAGTCTCGGCGCGAGCACCACGGCGGCGGCGATGTACATGGCGCCGAGCAGCCCGCCCGTCCACTGCCACCAGGGAATGTCGGACAGCGGCGTCGCCGAGAGACGCGAGCGCGCGGCGAGCGCCACCAGGAGAAGCGCCACGGTGCCGATGGCAAAGGAGGCGAGGGCCGCCAGGAGCGGGTCCCCGAGGCCGGTACGCAGCTGCGCGTTCACCCCGGCCTGGACCGGGAGCATCATGCCGATGAGGAAGGCGACGCACACGAGAATGAGCATCAGACCCTGATCCGCTGCCTGGCGGCATTGAGTGACTCGGTGACAGGCACGTGCCGCCCGGCGCGAGCCAGCCCCCTGCGCGGCATCGCGCCGTACAGCGTCTCGAACTCCCCGGCACGCACGAGGTAGGTTTCGTGCCAGATGCCCACATCGCCGCTGCTGGCCCCTACCTTCTTGTTGAAGGCGGTCCACGCCGGCCAGTGCTCGCGCTCGGGATCCCGGGCGTACGCCTCCAGGTGCTCGAAGGAGCGCCAGTACTGGACGACCGTGCCGAAGGCGCCCTCGGTGGCCAGGCATCCGCACTCGGGCGCCGCCGCGAGCTCGCGCAGCATGCGCGGCATGGCCATGGCCACCGGCCACCACTTGTGCACCTTCCACCAGCGATTGATACGCATTCCGACGAGGAAGACGACGAAATCGCCGTCCATCTCGGCGGTCATGCGGCCGGGGACAACCTCAGTCATCTCGACCTCCGCCATTGAGAATCAACCACACATCAACGGCGAATGCCGCCAGGCCGCGTTGAAGCCGCCGGTGACGGTCGACCCATCCGTGAAACGGAGCGCTGCCACGCCGGTGACGGTCGTGTCAGCCCCGACCGGGCGGAACTGCACGGCGACCTTGGTTGCCTCCACGCAGGCGCCGGCGGGGTCGCAGCGACGCGCCATGCCGTCACTCGAAGCGCCCGCCCACTCGACGCGCCGACCGGAGAGCGACATGACGCCTCGCCAGATCGCGACCTCGATGAAGGGGGCGGGAGGCGGCAGCGCCTCGGCGGGTTCGGCGGCGAGAAAGAGCTGCGTCGCGGGCCCGTCGAAGGGCGCGCATGCCGCCGTCGCGTAGGCCGTGGGGTACCCGGGGGGCGGGGCAGGGAGGGAAAGCCCGTTATCGCTGGTGCAGCTTACGAGCAAGACGAGGATCGCACTCCGCGCGACGCCGACGGACGAATGGTTCATGCGGGTTCCTCCTGGTGCACAGCGCCAGCGATCCGGCTGGATCGAGGCGCCACATGGTACGACCTAGGTGAACTTTGATTCGACTGTTGCCAGGATCCCCGCTTCACGCTCGGCGGCCGCGCGCTCCAGCTTCCCGCCCGCGGCCATGATCGCCTCAATGGCCGCCTTGTCCTTCACTCCGCCGGCATTCGTCTGGACATTGAGCCAGGCGCTCCGCACCGCGGCGCGGGCGCAGATGGCGCCGACGCCGGCATCCGAGGCCGACGCGGGGTTGCCCCTCGCCGCCATGGCCTCGAGCAGGTCGAAGGCATCGGAGGCCGTGCGCATCACCTGCCACGGCACCTCGAGCGCGCCGAGGTTCGCCGCCGCGAGAGCCGCGGCACGAGCGGACTTCTCCTGGGCGGTTGCCGAGGGAAGCGCGAGGGCCGCCATGACCCGCTCGAACGCGGCGGTGTCCTCGTCCACCAGGCGGAGCAGCTCGTCCTTGAGCCGCTGCCCGCGCTCGGCCCACTCCGAGAACTCCTGCCAGCGCTCGTCCCAGCCGCGCTTGTGCGCGGACAGGTTGGCCACCATCGTGCCGAGTGCGGCACCCAGGGCTCCCAGCAGCGCGGCGACCGAGCCGCCGCCCGGTGCCGCCGATTCCGCGGCGGTCTCGTCGGTGAAGCCGCGCATGGTCATCCGGACGAGCCGCCCGCCGGCCCGGCCGCGGAGCCGGTACTCTATGATGCGCTCATCCGGGTTGAACGGTGCCAGCTCGTTGAGCCCCAGCGAACGAATGGCCGTGCGGACCAGTTCGTCGTCCGAAACGCCGAGCGACCGCTGCTGCTTGCGGAGAAAGTGCCGCCCGGCGTCGAGCATCGCCTGCAGCGGCACCAGTCCCACGAGTTCCGAGCCGGTGACGCGGACACCCCGGGCTTCGGCGGCGCGACAGACCTCGTCGAATGCGGCGTGCAGGGGCGTCACCCCGATGTCGGTGAGGTTCATCGAGACCTGGGCGAGGCCATACTCGGCGATGTACCAGCCGATCGCCTTCACCGCCTTGAGCGTACCGGGCACCATTACCGGTTTCCCGGCCGCGTCCGTGACCGGCTTGCCGGTGAGCGGATTACCCTCACGCGCCGGCCGGCCGGCTTCGCGCACATCGAAGGCGATGGCGTTGGCGCGCCGGGTGGAGGTCGTGTTGAGATTGACGTTGTAGGCCACGAGGAAGTCGCGGGCGCCGATCACGGTGGCGCCGCTCTTCGGGTTGAACCCGGTGGGGCCGAAGTCGGGCGTCCAGGCGGGGTCGGCCTGCTTGGCAGCCAGGCCCTCGTATTCACCCGCCCGAATGACCGCGAGGTTCCTTCTGGCGGGGTTGGGCTGCGCGGCCTCATACAGGTAGACCGGGATGCCGAGTTCCGTGCCCGCGCGCTCGGCAAGCCGTCGCGCGAAGGCCGCCGTCTCCTCCATCGAGATGCCGCTGACCGGCACGAGGGGGCAGACGTCGGTGGCTCCCATCCGGGGGTGCTCGCCCGTATGGTGCCGCATGTCGATCAGCTCGGTGGCCTTGGCGATGGCGCGAAAGGCTGCTTCCACCACGGCCTCCGGGGGGCCGGCGAGGGTTACGACCGTCCGGTTGGTGGCCTTGCCCGGGTCCACGTGAAGCAATGTCGCGCCGTCCACCGTCTCGATGGCGGCCGTGATCTGGCGGATGATGTCCGGATTGCGCCCCTCGCTGAAATTGGGGACGCATTCGATGAGCGCAGTCATTGGATCCCGGGGTAGACGATTCGGGGAAACTTACCGCCGGGGAACCCTTCGCGGAGGCACTCAATGGACCTGATACTGTGGCGGCACGCCGAGGCCGAGGACGGCGCGCCGGATGTGACCCGCGAGTTGACCGGAAAGGGCCGGCGCCAGGCCAAGGCCATGGCGGAGTGGCTCGAGTCTCGGCTGCCGAAAGGCGCGCACATCCTGGCCAGCCCGGCCAGCCGGTGTCAGCAGACCGCGGCCGCGCTCGGCAAGTGCGGTACAGTCCCCGCCATCGGCGTCGGCGGCTCGGCTCGCGACGTGCTCGAAGCTGCCGGTTGGCCCGATGTAGCGGGGGCCGTGGTGGTTGTCGGGCACCAGCCCACCCTGGGTCAGGTAGCGGCGCTGCTGCTGACGGGCGTGGAAGACGACTGGGGCATGAAGAAGGGCGGGGTGTGGTGGTTTTCCGGCCGACGACATGGTGAAGAAGTCGAAGTCGCACTGCGAGCCGTGCTCTCCCCGGATCTGGCCTGATGAGGCATTGCGCCCCGCCGCGCGAATGGCACGGTGGGGCGGTGGGTCCCCAGCGTCGTGCCCTTACAGACAGACCCGGCTGATCTCGTTGCGGTCTACCACTAATTCGCCGTTGCCGTTGATCGTGAAGTGGAAGACGTTATGAAGCTGGAAGTTCGGCGCGCTGCCCTGACTGATGACCCGGCGGTCGAAGATCGCGTTGCCGGTGTACGGCAACTCACCCTCGATCCGGACCGACTCGCTCTGGGACTGCACGAACCGATACGGCAGGCCCGTGTCCATACCGACGCCCGAACTGCCCTGCTCCGTCATGTGAAACGTCCCGTGGAAGCGCTCGCCCGGAATGATGACTTGTTGCAGGACGATCCTGGTCCTGGCCGTGATGCTGATCGGCTCGCCCGAACAAGCCAGTACCCCGGGGCGGTCCAGCACGTAGTTTTCCTCAATGAGTTGCTGCTGCATCGTCACCTGGGCGCCGCCGCCGGTCGCCTGGGCGACGGAGGGCGCGGCGGTGGCGGCGGCGTTCTCGTTTGCGTTCGGAGCGGCGGCATCGGCGCAGGCCGTCAACAGTGCCAGTGCGGCGACGTGAAGTGTGCGGTGCATGGTACCTCCGCTGGTGGTAAGGGCTGGAGCCCGCCGGAGTGGTCGGCGGAACTGTCCGTGTGCTCAGGGGTTGGTCACGGTGATCTGGAACGAGAAGTAGAAGTCCCCCTGATCCATCGCCGTGGTCTTCCCCTTGCTCGTGACGTACTTGAGGAGTTTCGCGACGTTGGCCTGCAGCAGGGTGCCGCCCACGAGGTAGGACGCGCTCGGCGTGAGCGTCCACGTGGTGCAGGGACCACTGCCGCTCGCCGGCACGACGCAGGTAACGCTCGCGTCGTTCGTTTCCGGGTAGCCCTCCGAGGCCCCGCCGGGGATCGGGTTCATCTGGACGGCGTACTCGCTGCCATTGTAGGCGAAAGCCACGTGCAGAGGACAGGACATCGTCGCGCCTGGCGCGAGCGCCTGCATGCTGGTGCCGCGGAGGTTGCACTTCGAGATCATCCGGGCCCGGTATAGCCCCGAAGGCACCGGGCTGCTGTGCTCGCTGAAATCCAGGTAGAACTGGCGGGTCGCATTGCCGGGATTCTTGGAGTCCAGGACCCACGCACCGATGGCCTGGATGATCGACGAGAGCGCGCTCGAGTTGCTGTAGGTGCCCGCCCCGTCGCTCCTGATCTGCAGCGTCGGCGCCATGGCGAGATTCGCGTCGGCGACGGTCGCCGTGACCGGAATGTCGCCGCCACCACCACCCGGCTTGGCGTTCGCGGGGATGAGGTCGGGCGTCGAGGAGGCCGGGTCATCCACCGCGCAGGCGGCGAGGGTGGCCAGCACGAGGATGAGGGCGCGGCGCGCTGAGCGGATCATGTGCTCCTCCAACGGTGTCGGTGGCGGTTGGCGGCCCGGCAGCGGGTCCTGCTCTGCTTGCTGGGCTTGTCGAAGTGGCGTATGCTAGCGATCCATGACCACCTGCCGATGAGCCAGCCATCACCCGCGCGTGAGCACCACGCGAAACCGTTGATGCTGCGCTGCTTGGGAGGCCTTTCGCTGGAGAACGGCGGCCGGCCGATCGTGGGTGCCGGCAACCAGCCCCAGCGACTTGCCATCCTTTCCGTCATTGCCCGCGGTGCCCAGCGGGGGGTGAGCCGGGACCGGCTGCAGGCGATGTTCTGGCCTGACAGTGATACGGAGCGAGCGCGGGGCGCCCTCAACCAGGCGCTCTATGCGCTCCGCCGTGATGTGGGTGAGCGCGAATTCATCCTCGGCACGATCACGGTGCGCCTCAATCCGGATGCCATCGCCTGCGACGCCGGTGAATTTGAGCGCGCGCTTGATGACGGAGCGCCGGAACGAGCCGTAGGCCTGTACTCCGGTCCCTTCCTCGATGGTGTGCACGTGGATGCCACCGCAGAGTTCGAGGAGTGGGTCGAGAGCCAGCGTGAGCGATTGGCACAGCGATACGTGCTGGCACTGGAACAGCTGGCACGGGGGGCGTCGGATCGGAAGGACTTGCCAGCGGCGCTCGACTGGTGGCGGCGCCTGTGCGAGGTGGATCCGCTCAATTCGACGGCGGCTCTGGGTCTGGTGCAGGCGCTGGCCGCCACGGGCGACCGGGCCGGCGCGGTACTGCACGCGGGAAGACACCAGGAGGCGTTGCGCACCGAGCTGGACCTGCCACCTGATGCTGCGCTCGCCGCGTTCGTGGCTCTTCTGCGGACGGCACCGAAGCCGGGCGGCCACCCGGAGCCGGGCAAACACGTCGATGTCGGGGTACGCAGTGCGCCGCCGCCCGCGGCGAGCGCGGACATTCCCGTGCCCGCCGTACATGCGGAGATCCCGGGACGGACGGCAGCGCGCCCAGCCCGCCGCCTGATCGGGGCGGCAGCTCTTGTTACCGTGCTGGGTGCGGCCTGGTTTGCGCTCGCGCGGCGCACCGATGACCTCTACGCGATCGGACGGGCGACGCAACTCACGTTCGAGCCCGGTCTCGAGATCGATCCCGCGCTCTCGCCCGATGGTCGGTCGGTTGCCTATACGGCAGGATCATTGTCGTACATGCGGATCTACGTGCGTCAGGCCGGCGGGCGCGCGGTGCGGGTTCTGGGAGACAGCAGCCCGGGTCAGCGGCGGCCGCTCTGGTCGCCCGATGGCACCCAACTGCTCTACTTGCACGGGCGGTCCACCCAGAACCTGTCGCTGGTGCCGGCGCTGGGTGGTACGCCGCGGCTGATCGCGCCCGGCTACGTGACATCGGCGGCCTGGGCTCCGGATGGCCGCCGCGTAGCCTACGTGCGCAAGGACACCTTGTACGTGCAGTCGATCGACGGGGGGGACGCCCGCGTCATCGGCTACTACAACTCGATGTACGCACTGGCGTGGTCGCCCGATGGCAAGCGCATTGCCTTTGCCGCCGGCAACTCCAAGTTTGCGATTTCGGACCTGTCGGCATTCGGGACCACCGGGCCGAGTGAGATCCTCGTGGTCCCGGCCGACGGCGGCCGGCCAGTCGCAGTAACGGATCTGGGCTCTCAGAATGTCAGCCCGGCGTGGGCGCCGGACAGCCGTCGGCTGTTGTTCGTCTCCGATCGTGACGGGCCCCGCGACGTCTACGTGGTGCGGCTTGGCTCCTCGGGAGCACCGGCAGGACCGGCGACGCGCCTCACCGTGGGCCTCTCGCCGCACTCGATCTCGCTGTCGGCCGATGGGCGGCGCCTGGCTTACTCCGCCTTCGAGCAGCGTTCGAACATCTGGGCAATGCCCATCTCACCCGGCATCCCGCTCTCACAGTCGGCCGCCATCCCCGTGACCACGGGCAGCCAGTTTATCGAAGACATGTCGGTTTCGGGTGACGGAAAGCGGCTCTATTTCGATTCCGGTCGTGAGGGCAATGCCGACATCTACCGCATGGCCTTGCCGGACGGTGACCCGGTGCGACTCACGCGGGATCCTGCCGGCGACTACTACCCGAGTGAGTCTCCCGACGGGCGGTGGATCGCATTCTACTCCCTGCGATACGGATCGCGGGACATCATGGTAATGCCCACCGACGGGGGCGCGCCCCAGCGCGTGACGACGGACACACTCGACGAACTCTGGCCCCGCTGGTCACCCGACAGCAGGTCCCTGATCTATGCCCTGGAGGACCAGAGTAACCGGAGTGGCCTCAACGGGATGTACGTGATCTTGCGCGATACGAGTGGGCTCTGGGGACAACCGCGGCGGGTTTCCCTGATTGCGAACGAACCAGCGTGGTCCCCGGACGGCCGGACGCTGCTGGTGGCCTTTGACCCGGTGGTCTGGGCCATTCCCGCTCAGGGTGGTCCACAGCGGCAGATCTACGCGCCGCGGCCTGGCACGGACGATCCCGGCATTGAGGTCGCCCAGTGGATGCCTGACGGCCAGACGCTCGTGATGAAGTCACACGATCAGAACGACATCGCATCCTTCTGGTCCATGCCGGCGGCGGGTGGTCAACTCCGGTTGCTTGGGCGCCTCGAAGATCCGTCGCGCGCCTCCCCACGCGACGAACTGGTGACCGACGGGAGGCGGCTCTACTTCACCATCCATGACCGGCAGAGCGACATCTACGTGACCGAGATGTCCGGCCTGCAATAAGGTCGGCCGCTCCTCATCGCGAATCCTGAGTTGGTCAGGGCGGCAACTGATGAGTGCTCTGAGCGCCGGCCAGCCGCTTGCGCGTAACGGCGGCGTGGGCGGAGCTGGCGAGGATGCCGCTGCCGGCGGCACTGATGATCCCGAGGCCGAGCAAGGGGAGGTACGCGGCGGCAGGTGCACCGAACAGCAGGCCGAGCGCGGTGAACAGGACGGCGGGCGCCGCTCCGCCAAGGATGCTCCAGAGCGCAATACGGCGTGTGGATATCCCTTCGGCGCGATGCCCGCGCTCGACTCGCGCGAGCAACAGACCCAGGTACAGGCCCGAGATCGAACCCAGTGCGCCGTAGGCTATCGCGTTGTTCACGACCCAGCCGACGGGCGTGCCACCGGCGGACGAGAGCTCGGGACTCATGACCCAGCGCACCACCGCGACTGCACCACCAAGCACCGTCCACGCCAACGCCCAGACGCCGGCAAGCCTGAGCAGCGCCCGGAACTGCTGCGAGAAGACCATCGCACGTCTCCTTCTTGCACCTCCTTACCCCACGCCGATCACCACATCCATGACGTTGGTGCCCGTGAGCCCTGGCCGGAAGAGCGCGCCGGCCGCGGCGAGGGCAGGGTAGGCGTCGTGGCGGGAAAGGTCCGCGGCCGGATCCCGGCCGGCCGCCGTAATGGTCGCCCAGGTGGACCCGTCCACGATCGCCCCGGCTGCATCGGTCGGCCCGTCGCGTCCGTCGGTTCCGGCCGCGAGGATCGAAATGCCGCTCGTTCCGGCGAGCGTGCGCGCCGCGGCGAGCGCCAATTCCTGGCTTCTTCCCCCCAGTCCGTGATCGCGTCCGAGCGTCACCGTGGTCTCACCCCCGAGAATCACGCAACGCCTTGCGGCCCCTTGCGTTCCGGGAGCTTGTGAATAATTTCTCAAAGTCGCGGCTACACTGGTTCCGGCCCGGCTCGCCTCGCCACTGAGTGGAGTCGGGTCGATCTGCGCAACCAGGCCCAACGCTGCCGCACGGAGGCTCGCCGCCTCGACGGCGCGCCTATTACTCGACACAATCTCCGTAACCACCGAGGTGAAGGCCGGATGATCCGGCTTCGGTGTTTCCGGTCGCGTGCCATCTGCGGTTTCCGCCACGAGCGTGCGCAGGGAGGCCGGCAGGCGAGGCCAGAGGCCCGCAGCCTCCAGGTCCCGCCGGACTTCGGCGGCGGTGGCAGGATCGGGGACGCAGGGTCCAGAGCCGATGGAAGGAAGGTCGTCGCCGATCACGTCGGAGACGACGAACTGCCTTACCGAAGCGCCTTGCAGGGCCGCGGCGAGCTTGCCGCCTCCCCACCGGGTGAAGCGTTTGCGGACCTGGTTCATGGCGCTGATGTCGAGGCCGGAGCCGAGCAGCAGCCGGTAGAGTTCGCGAAGGTCGCCGTGCGGTATCCCCTCGAGCGGCGCCCCGACGAGGCTGGTGGTGCCGCCGGAGAGAAGGACCCAGACGCTGTCGCCCGGCTGGATGCGGGCGGTGAGCTGGCCCAACGCCGCGGCGGCGGCCAGCGAACCCTGGCCGGGTTCGGGGTGGTCGCCCACGGCAACGGGGATTGCAGGGTGCGGTGCGGGAGCCGGGGCAGGCGCGACGACCAGTCCACCGGTGACCGCCAGGCCGGCGTGTTCTGCGACGCGGACCGCGGACTCGGCCATGGGGATCGCGGCCTTGCCCAGCGCCACGATCCAGAGCCGGTGCCCGCGCGCCGCGGCGAGATGCCCGCGCGACTCGAGCGCCGTGGCCACGGCCGGACCGGGGTCCACGGCCGCCACGGCGGCGCGATACAGGTCCTCCAGCAGCGCGCGGTCGGGCGTGCGGGCGGGTAAGTTCTCAATCATGAAGTCTTGCAGGCTGGTGTTGGGTCGCTGAGCGGTTGAATATACCAGCAGCGGACGTCGCGCTGCTCGGGGTGAGCCGGGGCCCAGTGAGGCCACGCGTTGTTTCCTATTTCCGGTGAGGTTTGGCAATGTCGGGTCGCAATCTTCTCTTCGTGCCGGGGCCAACCAATTCCCCCGACAGAATCCTCCGGGCGATGCACGTCCCGATGGAGGATCACCGTTCGTCGTCGTTCCCCGCACTCGTCGGGCCCATCCTCAGCGACCTCAAGAAGGTCTTCAAGACGGAAACCGGGCAGGCGATCGTGTTCCCCGGCACGGGCACCGGTGGCTGGGAATCGGCGCTGGTGAATACGCTGTCGCCGGGCGACAAGGTGCTCTCATTCCGCTACGGCCAGTTCAGCCACCTCTGGATCGACATGATGCAGCGTCTCGGCCTCGACGTCACCGCGGTGGATGTCGAGTGGGGCGAGGGCGCCCCGCCCGAGACGATCCACGAGCTGCTGAGCAAGGACACGAAGCACGAGTACAAGGCGGTGTGCGTGGTGCACAACGAGACCGCCACGGGCGTGACGAGCGACATCGGTGCCGTGCGGAAGGCGATCGACGCGGCGAAGCACCCGGCGCTCCTGTTCGTGGACAGTGTGTCGGGACTCGCGAGCCTCGACTTCCGCATGGACGAGTGGAAGGTGGACATCTGCGTCACCGGGTCGCAGAAGGGCTTCATGCTGCCCGCCGGCGCCGGGATCGTCTGTGCCAGCCCGCGCGCGATCGAGCAGGGCAAGACGGCGAAGCTGCCGCGCTGCTACTGGAGCTTCGAGGACATGCTGAAGGCGAACGCGACGGGCTACTTCCCGTACACGCCATCCATCCCGATGCTCTACGGCCTGCGCGAGGCGCTCAACATGCTCTTCGAGGAAGGTTTGGAGAACGTCTTCGCCCGGCATCATCGCCTGGCCGAGGGCTGTCGCCGCGCGGTGAAGGCGTGGGGGCTCTCCGTCTGTGCCCGGGCGCCCAGGTGGTATTCCGACACGGTGAGCGCCATCATGGTGCCCGCCGGCTTCAACGGTGGCGACGTGATCGACGTGGCCTACCGCCGCTACAACTTCGCGCTCGGCGCCGGCCTGAATAAGATGGCCGGCAAGCTCTACCGGATCGGCCACCTCGGCGACCTGAACGAGATCACGCTGCTGGCCGGCATCGGCGGCGCCGAGATGGCCATGAGCGACGTAGGCATCAAGGTGGATCTCGGCAGCGGCGTCGCGGCCGCGCAGAAGTACTGGCTGGAGACCGCTACGCCACTCCCGGCGAAAAAGGTGGCCGGGCCCGCCGAGTCGGCGGCGCCGGCCCGGCGGCCGGCGGGGGTCGCGTGAGCTTCACGCGGTACGAGCCCGCCCGGACACGCCTGCAGCGCAGCACGCTGGCGGTTCCGGGCTCCCAGCCGCAGATGTTCGCCAAGGCCCTCGAGAGCGAGGCAGACACCGTCTTCCTCGACCTCGAGGACGCGGTCGCCCCGGCCGACAAGGAGCAGGCGCGCCTCAACGTGATTGCGTCGCTCCTCGAGCATGACTGGCGGGCCGGCGGGAAGACGATCATGGTGCGGGTCAACGGCATCGACACGCACTACTTCTATCGCGACATCGTGGACGTCATCGAGCAGGCGGGACACCGCCTCGACCTGGTGCTCATCCCCAAGGTCGGCGTGCCGGCCGACGTCTACCTTACCGATGCGCTGCTGACACAGATCGAGGCGGCGAAAGGCATCTCGCACCGCATCGGTCTCGAGGTGCTCATCGAGACGTCGCTGGGCATGGCCAACGTCGAGGCCATCGCGCAGTCGAGCAAGCGCCTCGAGGCGATGCATTTCGGCGTCGCGGACTATGCGGCGAGCGTTCGCGCGCGCACGGTGAACATCGGGGGGCTCAACCCCGACTACCCCGGTGACCAGTGGCATTTTGCGCTGTCGCGGATGACCGTGGCGTGCCGGGCCTATGGCCTCCGCGCCATCGACGGCCCATTCGGGGACATCAAGGACCCCGACGGATACGTGCTGGCCGCCAGGCGTGATGCTGCGCTTGGTATCGAGGGCAAGTGGGCGATCCACCCGTCGCAGGTCGCGCTCGCGAACGGGGTATTCTCGCCGCCCGTGGCCGAGGTGGACCGGGCTCGACGCATTCTCGCCGCCCTCGACGAGGCGGCCAGGGCGGGGAAGGGCGCGGCTCAGCTCGACGGGAGGATGATCGACGCGGCCAGCGCCCGGCAGGCCCAGGTGATCGTCGAGATCGGGGAGAAGGTGGCGGCCAGGATGAAAACCGCGTAAGTGGTAAGCGGTAAGCAGTGAGCGGGCCGTGCCCGCCGTCATCCTGCTCACCGCTCGCCGCTTACCGCTCACGCAGTTCTGACTCAGCGTCGCTTCGCACGGAGACCTCGCAGTGGACATCCATGAATATCAGGCCAAGGAACTCCTCGCCGGCTTCGGCGTCGCCATCCCGCGGGGCGGGGTGGCCTACAGCCCCGAACAGGCGGTGTATCGCGCCTCGGAAATCGGCGGCACGCGCTGGGCGGTGAAGGCGCAGATCCATTCGGGCGCGCGGGGCAAGGCGGGCGGCGTGAAGATCTGCAGCACCGAGGACGAAGTGCGGCAGGCCGCCAAGGCGCTCCTCGGGAAGCGGCTCATCACCCACCAGACCGGCCCCGAGGGCCGCGTGGTGCACCGGCTCTACATCGAGCAGGCGGTGCCGATCGAGCGCGAGCTGTACGTCGGCCTCGTCCTCGACCGGAAGAGCGAGCGCATCATGGTCGTCGCCGCGCCGCAGGGCGGCATGGAGATCGAGGACATCGCCAGGTCCTCGCCCAACGCCATCCTGCGCGAGGTGGTGGAGCCGGCGATCGGCATGACGGCGTTCCAGGCCCGGGAGCTCGCCTTCGGACTGGGCCTCGGGCCGGCGCAGGTGAGCCGCGCCGTGACCACGCTGCTCGGCGCCTATCGCGCTTTCCGCGACCTCGACGCGACGATGGTCGAGATCAATCCGCTGGTAGTGACGAAGGACGGCTCCCTCCTGGCCCTCGACGCCAAGATGACCTTCGACGACAACGCGCTCTTCCGCCGGCCCAACGTGTCCGAACTCCGCGACTACGCCGAGGAGGACCCGCGCGAGGCCCAGGCGGGGGAATACGGGCTCAACTACGTGGCGCTCGACGGCAACATCGGCTGCATCATCAATGGCGCGGGCCTCGCCATGGCCACGATGGACATGATCAAGCACGCCGGCGGCGAGCCCGCCAACTTCCTCGACGTGGGCGGCGGTGCCAGTCCCGAGCGCGTGGCGGCGGCATTCCGGCTCGTCCTGGCTGATCCCAAGATCGAGGCGATGCTGGTGAACATCTTTGCCGGCATCAACCGTTGCGACTGGGTGGCGCAGGGCGTGGTGCAGGCCACCCGTGAGACCCAGCTCAAGATCCCGCTCGTGGTGCGGCTCGCGGGCACCAACGTGGTCGAGGGACAGAAGATCCTGAAGGACAGCGGGCTGCCGATCATCACCGCCGACTCGCTGGCCGAGGCCGCGGATCGGGTGGTGAAGGCGATGAACGACGCGAAGGGGCGGACTACTGCGGCGGGGAGGGCCTGAGCCATGAGCATCCTGATCGACGAAACCACTCGCGTCATCGTCCAGGGCTTCACTGGCGACAAGGCGACCTTCCACGCGAAGGAAATGATCGCCTACGGCACCAACGTCGTGGGCGGCGTGACGCCGGGCAAGGGCGGCGCGAAGCACCTCGACCGGCCGGTGTTCAACACCGTCAAGGAAGCGGTGAGGCAGGCGGGCGCCACGGCGAGCCTCGTGTTTGTGCCGGCGGCGTTCTGCGCGGACAGCATCATGGAGGCCGCGGCGGCCGGTATCAGGTTCGTGGTGGCCATCACCGACGGCATCCCGGCGCAGGACATGATGATGGTGAAGCGGTACATGCTGCGCTTCCCCAAGGAGAGGCGCACCATGCTGGTGGGCCCCAACTGTGCCGGCGTCATCTCGCCGGGCAAGGCGATGATGGGCATCATGCCGGGCCACATCTACATGCAGGGCAACGTGGGCGTGGTGACGCGCTCGGGCACGCTGGGCTACGAGGCGGCATCGCAGATGAAGGCGCTGGGCATCGGCATCACGACCAGCGTAGGTATCGGCGGTGACCCGATCAACGGCAGCTCCTTCCTCGACGTGCTGAAGCTGTTCGAGGAGGATCCCGACACGCACGCCGTCATGATGATCGGCGAGATCGGCGGGCCCCAGGAGGCCGAGGCGGCGCAGTTCGTCAAGGAGAACATGTCGAAGCCGGTGATCGGGTACGTCGCCGGGCTGACGGCCCCCAAGGGACGCCGCATGGGCCACGCCGGCGCGATCATCTCGGCGTTCGGCGACACGGCGGCCGAGAAGGCCGAGATCATGCGCTCGCTGGGCCTCACCGTGGCCCCAAGCCCGGCCGAGCTGGGAACCACCGTGGCGAAGGCGCTCGCGGCCCGCGGAAAGAAGACGGCGGTGAAGGTGTGAGCCGCCCCGTGGTGGTGGTGACGCGCAAGCTTCCGGCGGAGGTGGAGGCGGAGCTGCAGAAGGACTTCGAGGCCCGGCTCAACGCGGACGACAGCCCGCTCACGCCCGGCCAGCTGCAGGAGGCGTTGCGGACGGCAGACGCCCTCCTCCCAACGGTCACCGACAAGTTCACCGCCGAGGTCCTGGCGACGGAGCCGTTGCGGGCGAAGCTGCTGGCCAATTTCGGCGTCGGGTTCAACCATATCGACGTGAATGCGGCGAAGGCGCGCGGGCTGTCCGTGTCCAACACGCCCGACGTGCTCACCGACGCCACGGCGGACATCGCGATGATCCTGCTGCTCACGGTGGCGCGGCGCACCGGCGAGGGTGAGCGGCACGTGCGCGCGGGGCAGTGGACCGGGTGGCGTCCCACGCACATGATCGGCACGCAGGTGAGCGGGAAGACGCTGGGGCTGATCGGCATGGGGCGGATCGCACGTGCGGTGGCGCGGCGGGCGCATCACGGCTTCGGCATGAAGGTGCTGTTCCACGACCCGTTCCCGCCGTCGCCGCAGGAAGCGGCCGCCCTGGGTGCCGAGGGGCTCGCGTCGCTGGACGAGGTGCTGGCGCGCAGCGACTTCGTCTCGCTCCACTGTCCCGCCACGCCTGAGACGCGCCACCTCATGAGCGCCGAGCGGTTCGGGCGCATGCGGAAGACGGCGTTCCTCATCAACACCGCCCGGGGCGACGTGGTGGATGAGGCGGCGCTGGTCGCCGCACTCCAGTCGGGCCAGATCGCCGGCGCCGCGCTCGACGTCTTCGAGCGTGAGCCGGTGGTGACGCCGGCGCTGCTCACCATGGAAAACGTCGTCCTGCTGCCCCACCTTGGCAGCGCGACCCGGGAAACCCGCGCCGCCATGGGCATGCGGGCGCTCGAGAACCTCCGCCTCTTCTTTTCCGGCAAGCCGCTCCGCGACCGCGTGGTCTAGGTGTCCGACGTGCTGCACCCGTTCGCGGCGGCCGACCTGCCCACCTCGTCCGACCCGGTCGCCGCCAGCGCGGCGGCCTACGCCACCGAGGTCGCGGAACTCCTTTACACCCTCCTGGTCGACGTCGTGCGCATGCGGGCCCCGGACATCGAGCCGGTGGTGCGAGGCGACGCATCCGGTCTCGGCCTGCCGATCGATCGCTGCGTGCGCGCCTTACAGGCCCAGGGCATCTGGTTCCAGCTCCTCAGCATCGCCGAACAGAACGCCGCCATGCGCCGTCGGCGCCAGGTGGAGATGGCGCGCGGCCTCGAGGGCGTGAAGGGGACGTTCGCCAGTGTGTTCGCGGAGGCCGTGGGCGCCGGAACGGACGCGTCCGCGATCGCGGCGCTGCTCGAGCGGTTGCGCATCCGGCCGGTCATCACCGCGCATCCCACGGAAGCCAAGCGGGTGACGGTGCTGGAAAAGCACCGGCGCATCTACCGCCGGCTGGTTGACCTGGAGTCGCCGCGCTGGACACCCCGCGAGCGCCGCGCGCTGGAGGACCAGCTGCGGGACGAGATCGACCTGTTGTGGATGACGGGTGAGCTGCGCCTCGAGAAGCCGACGGTTCCGCAGGAGGTGTACTGGGGCCTGCACTTCTTCCAGGAGACGCTGTTCGACGCCGTGCCGGAGACGCTTGAGCGCCTCGAGCTCGCGCTCGCGCAGTTCTACCCGGGCGTCACCTTCACGGTGTCGCCCTTCTTCCAGTTCGGCTCGTGGGTGGGCGGCGACCGGGATGGGAATCCGTTTGTCACCAACGAGGTGACCCGCAACACCCTCAACGAGAACCGGATCGCGTCGCTCCGCCGGTACCGGCAGCGCCTGACGGAGCTGGTGCGGCGCCTGAGCATTTCCGATCGTGCGGTACCGGTGTCACCGGGATTCCGGGTGGCGCTCGATCGCGCGCTGGTGGCGAGCGGTGACGCCGATGGCATCGTGATCCGGAACCCGGGCGAGGTGTTTCGCCAGTTCCTGGCCTGCATGACCCTCCGGCTCGATGTCACCCTGCATGCGGCGGAGCAGGGCAACATCGCCGGCGACGACGGCTATCCCAGCGCCGACCTGCTCCTCGCCGACCTGCGCCTGCTGGAGCAGGCCCTTGCCGAGTCGATGGGCGGCGGGCTCGAGCATCGCGTGGTGACGCCGCTACGCCGGGAGGTGGAGGCATTCCGCTTCAGCACGACCCGGCTCGACCTGCGCGAGAATTCGACCAAGCTCACCGCCGCGCTGCACGCCCTCTGGCGCGCGCGGCAGCCGGGGGCGGGTGATCCACCCGACGTGACGAGCGATGCCTGGCACGACTGGCTCGTGGCCGAGCTGGCCCGCCCCCGCCGGCCTGGTGAGGCACCCGTGGTACTGCCGCCAGACGAGCACGAGACGCTCGGCATGTTCCGCCTGGTGGCGGAGCAGCGCGACCAGGTGGACCGCGAGGCATTCGGGAGCTTCGTGCTCAGCATGACCCGCTCGGTCAACGACGTGCTGGGGGCGTTCCTGCTGGCCAAGGAGGGTGGGCTCTTCGCCGACCTCGCGGCAGTCGAACGGTGCTCGCTCCCGATCGTGCCGCTGTTCGAGACCATCGACGACCTGCAGCGGGCGCCGGCCATCATGCGGGAGTTGCTGGCGATCCCGGTGGTGCGTCGCAGCGTCCGCAGCCAGGGTGGGGTGCAGGAGGTCATGATCGGCTACTCCGACTCGAACAAGGACGGAGGTTTCCTCACCTCCAACTGGGAACTCAGCAAGGCGCAGCGGAAGCTCACGCGGGTGGGCGAGGAGTCGGGAGTGCCCCTGGTGTTCTTCCATGGGCGCGGCGGATCGGTGAGCCGCGGCGGGGCGCCGCTGGGCCGCGCGATCGCGGCGCAGCCCGCGGGATCGGTGCAGGGGCGGATGCGCATCACCGAGCAGGGCGAGGTCGTGTCGTACAAGTACGCCAACCGCGGCACGGCGCAATATCAGTGCGAGCTGCTTGCGTCGAGCGTGATGGTGCACACGCTCAAGTCGGAGCGCGAGGAGGCCCTGGCTCCGGTGGGCGAGTTCGACGAGGCGATGGAGGCACTGTCGGGCCCGGCGCAGGCGGCCTACCGGCGGTTCGTCGAACACCCGCACCTGTTCACCTACTATCAGGCGGCAAGCCCCCTAGACGAACTCGCGCTGCTCAACCTGGGCTCGCGCCCGGCGCGGCGCTTCGGCGCGCGCTCGCTCTCCGACCTCCGCGCCATTCCGTGGGTATTCGCCTGGTCGCAGAACCGCCATTTCGTGCCAGGGTGGTTCGGCGTCGGCAGCGGGCTTGCCACCTTCTTCGAGGTGCGCGGGGCGCGGGGCGAGGCGCTGATCGGCAGGATGTATCGCGACTCGCGGCTGTTCCGGCTGATCATGGACGGGAGGCGATTTACGGGCTGATCATGGACGAGTATGAGCGGACGCGCGAGATGGTGCTGCGGGTCACCGGGGCCACCACCCCCGCCGAGCAGTTTCCCCGCTTCCTGCGCCGCCTCGGCCGCCGGCTCCCCGTGCTCAACCAGGTGAGCCGCCAGCAGGTGCAGTTCATCCGCCAGTTCCGCGGCGCCAGCGACGAGGCAGAACGGAAGGAAGTGCTCTCGGCGCTGCTGCTGTCGATCAGCACGATCGCGGCGGGGTTCGGGGCGACGGGCTAGGGTGACTCCGTGGCAAACGCCGCCGAGTCCGCCGCCGCACCAGTGTCCTCGTCGCGACCGGACGGGATGAGTTCCTTTGGCAGCGCAAATGTCCGGGCCACGACCCGCCGATTGTCCACGATCAGGAAGATCCTGCCACTCCAGCTGTCCAGCACGTAGTCCGGGTCTCGACTCTGTACCGGGAGTCGTCGCAACTCGGCGCCATCCGCGGTGCCAACCGCCACCACGCTGTAATACTTCACCCCGGAAGCGTCGGGCGTGTCCGTGAGCGAGTAGAAGACACTCGGGGTAAGCTGCGCGCGCCCCTTGCGCCGGATGCTGGTGGCTATGAGGCGTTCGCCGAAGCTCTGCGGCGGCGCGCGGAAAAAGCGCTGGTACAACAGGCCTTCCGGTCCGACCGCCGCGAGATTCTGTCGCGAGACGAGCAGGTAGCCACCACCTGGCCGTGGCGCGAGCATTCGAGGTTGCTCATGATCTCCGAACTCGACCTTGGCAAGTATGCGCTGCGAGCCTGTCGCGATCTCGATCGCGAGGAGCTTCTCATCGTGAGCAGCGAGCAGGCTGTCGCGGTCCAGGAGCACCTTGTCCACGTCGCTCAGCCCGAGCTTCCACCGGGGTGCACCCGATGCGCTGTCGAGTAGCGTCACGTATGACTTCAGGACGCCCAGACCGAACAGCAACAGGCCTTGCGGCCGGCGTCGCGCAGCCGTTGGCTTGTCGGGCAGGGGGGCCTCCCACCGCAGGGTACCTGTCTCAGGGTCAAGCGCCACGACGCCACGGTCAACCGGTACGAGAATGCTGCCGGCGCACAGGCACATCGGCATGTAGTCCTGCGCCACGCCAGCCACCTTCCGACCCCGTAGTACGGCTGAGCGCCACCGGATCGCGCCGGTGACCACATCGAGGCGCACCGGGCCGTCCGTCGAGACGTACACGACGAGAAGGCTGTCATGGCGGGTGGCGAGCAGCTGGTAGTTCTTCAGGCTGGACACCCCGTTGCGTGTTCGAAAGGCTGGTGCCTCGCTGAACAGGCCGTCCTGGTGCCACCGCGTCGTACCTGAATCGCGGGATACTGCTGCCAGGGAGCCCTTGCCACCCGGGCCCTCCAGGAACAGGAGGACGAGGCCGGATTCCCGGAGCAGGACGAAGTCCCGCACGACCGAACCGGGCATCGCTTCAAGAGAGTTCCAGGCGGCGGCGCCGGTCGCCGGGTCAAAGGCCCACAGAGACGAGCCGGATTGCAGCAACGCCATCTTCCCGTCGTCGGGCAGGAGCACGTAGCTGCTGTCGAGATGGGGAAAGCCGGAGCGTGCCCACAGCTGCTTTCCGGTGCGGTAGTCGACGGCCGTAATCGATGTCCCGGCGCCCACGAGATTATGGCCGAGCGTGTCATCGGAAACGAAGCTCACAGGAATAGAGTGAGGCACGTCCCATACGACGGAGCCGTTGCCCGGGTCGAGTGCAACCACATGATCTTCCGAGATGACCAGGAGCTGTGGGGAGCCCTGTTGAAGCCGGCGACTTACGATTTTGGACGGGGATGAATATTGCCACAGCGTGTCCGACTGTGCCTGCGTCCGCGACGTCAGCGCGACGAGGAACAGGGCTGCCACGCGAGCCAGGCGGCGTGCGTGGCCAGGACGGACCAGGGTTTGATCGGTCATGGGTGCTTGCCGACCAGTATACGCCGCCCGGACAGGGGCGCCAGATACGCCGCCGTCTTGGTATTTTCCCCTCACGCGGGGAGCGGCTCATCGGGTGGACGATACGCTGGCACAACTCAACACTGCGCTTGCCGGCCAGTACCTTGTGGAAGCGGAGCTCGGCCGCGGCGGCATGGCCACGGTCTATCTCGCGCAGGACCTTCGCCACGACCGCCCGATCGCGCTCAAGGTGATGCGCCCCGACCTGGCAAGTTCGCGCGGGGCCGAACGCTTCTTCCGCGAGATCCGCCTTGCCGCCCGGCTGCAGCATCCCCACATCATGCCGGTGTTCGATTCCGGCAGTGCCGGCGACCTGCTGTGGTACGCCATGCCGCTCGTGGAGGGCGAATCGCTGAGGCGCCGTCTGGACCGCACCGGTCCGCTGCCAGTCGAGGAGGCGATCAGCATCGCGCGCGGCGTGGCGGCCGCACTCGATTACGCCCATCGACACGGCGTGGTGCACCGCGACGTGAAGCCCGAGAACCTGCTGCTGCATGAGGGAGGGCCGCTGCTCGCCGATTTCGGGATCGGTCGCTTCCTCGAACCGGACAGCGGACCGCACCTGACGGAGACCGGCCTCGCGATAGGCACGGTGGCGTACATGAGCCCCGAACAGGCGGCGGGCGACTCGGCGGTGGACGGCCGGGCGGACATCTACAGCCTGGGCTGTGTGCTGTACGAAATGCTCGGGGGCACCGCCCCGTTCAGCGGTTTCAATGCGCGTGCCGCGCTCGCGCGGCGCATCACCCAGTCGGCTCCGCCGCTTACGGCGCTGCGGCCGGAGGTGCCCGAGCCGGTGGCGCGGGCCGTGGATCGCGCCCTGTCGCCGGCGCCCGACGATCGGTTCGGGACTGCGGCCGAGTTCGGCCACGCGCTGGCGGGAAAGATAAGTACTGAAGACGGCTCCCGGCCGGGCTCGATCGCGGTGCTGCCGTTCATCAACCTGAGCGCCGACGGGGATGACGACCACTTCAGCGATGGCATGACGGACGAGCTGATCAACGCGCTCGCCAAGATCGAGGGCCTGCGTGTCGTGTCCCGCACGTCGGCGTTTGCCTTCAAGGGACTGGCGCAGGATGTGCGCGCAATAGGCGCCCGGCTCAGCGTCGGCGCGGTGGTGGAGGGGAGCGTGCGGCGCGCCGGCTCACGCCTGCGGGTTTCGGCGCAGCTGGTCAATGTGACCGACGGCTACCAGCTGTGGTCGGCCACGTTCGACCGCCAGCTGGATGACGTCTTCGCCATCCAGGAGGAGATTGCCCGCGCCATTGTCGGGACCCTGCGGGTCAAGCTTCTCGGACCGGCGGAGCCCGTCTCCAGTCGTCCCCCAACGCGCAACCTCACGGCGTATACCTGCTACCTCCGCGGCCGCCAGCTGTGGAATCGACGTACGGTGGAAGCCTTGCGGCTCGGCCTGACCCAGTTCGAGCGAGCCCTGGAGCATGATCCGGAGTTCGCCATGGCGCATGTCGGGCTGGCCGATTCCTATGTCATCCTCGGGTTCTACGAAGCGATGCGGCCGGCAGACGCGTTTCCGCGTGCCCGCGCCGCGGCAGAGCGGGCCCTTGCGCTCGAGCCCGGGCTCGCGGATGCATACCCGGCGCTCGCGTACGTCTACATGTACCACGACTGGGACTGGGTCGCGGCGGCCACGGAGTTCCAGCGCGTGCTGCGGCTCAATCCGGGGCACTCCACGGCCCTTCAGTGGTACGGCAACTACCTGACGCTGATGGGACGCTTCGACGAGGGCATCGCCGCGTTCTCCCAGGCGGTCGAACTCGACCCGATCTCGGGGGTCAAGACGGCAGCGCTCGGATGGGGGTGCTACTTCGCCCGGCGCTACGAGGACGCCGAACTGCATGCGCGCCGCGCGCTCGAGATCGAACCGGACAGCGTCGTGGGGCACTTGTGGGTGGGCCAGGCGCTGCTCGGCCAGCGGGAATTCGATCGAGCTGCCCAGAGCTTCGCGGAGGCGGCGCGGCTGACGCGCCGCAACGCGCTCAGCCTGTCGGGTCTCGCGGTGGCCGAAGCGGGAGCGGGGCGACAGCCCGTTGCACGCGAGTTGCTGGCCGAGGTGGAGACCCTCGCATCGGGCCAGTACGTCTCCTCGTTCAACCTGGCCGTGGTTCACGTGGCCCTTGGTGAGTTCGAGCTGGCCATCGATGCCCTGGAACGGGGGTACATGGAGCGGACGCACTGGATGGCGCTCCTGCGGGTCGAGCCCCGGCTCGACCCGCTGCGCGGGCACCGCCGGTTCGAGGCGCTGCTGAAGGCGATGGCCTTTCCGTGACAGCCGACGACCAGACCGTCGCGCCTTCCATGCTGGAGCGGCTCAACCGCGCCCTGGCGGGGCGCTATCGCGTCGAGCGGGAGCTCGGCCGGGGCGGCATGGCCACCGTGTTCCTGGCGCACGACCTCCGGCTCGACCGCATGGTCGCGATCAAGGTGTTCGCCGCCGGGCGTCCGATGCACCTGGAGGCCAGCCGGTTCGAGCGCGAGATCCGAATTGCCGCCCGCCTGACCCATCCGCAGATCGTGCCGGTACACGACTCGGGCGAGGCTGACGGACTGCTCTATTACGTCATGCCCCTCATCGAGGGCGAGTCCCTGCGCGACCGGCTCAAGCGGGAGGGCCGCCTGTCCGTCACCGACGCAGTCCGCATCGCGCGGACCGTCGCCAGGGCGCTCGATTATGCGCACCGGCAGGGTTACGTGCATCGCGACATCAAGCCCGAGAACATCCTGCTGCACGAGGGCGGCGCCCTCGTGGCCGACTTTGGCGTGGCCATGGCCCTCCGGGAGGCGTGCGCGCCCGACGATACGTCGACCGCCCCCGGACTCGCGGTGGGCACCCCTGCGTACATGAGCCCGGAACAGGCCGCGGGCGAGCGGGACCTCGATGGCCGTACCGATCAGTACGCCGTGGCCTGCGTGCTGTACGAGATGCTGGCAGGGCAGCCGCCCTTCAGCGGGAGTGCGCGGCAGATCATGCTCCGACACGTGGTGGAGCCGCCGCCGTCAGTGCGGGTGGTGCGGCCCGACGTGCCCTGGCCGGTGGACGGGGCCCTGCTTCGCGCCATGGCGAAGGAACCGCTCGAACGGTTCGAGAGCGCCGCCGACTGGGCTGACGCGCTGACGGCCCGCTCGGGCGAGGTGGAGGCGGCGGGGGGCGCGTCGAACCGCCGCCGGGCGCTTGCCGTGCTGCCGTTCGTCAACGCAACCGGCGACCCGGGCAACGAGTACCTGAGTGACGGCATGACGGACGAACTGATCAGCGCGCTGGCCAACGTGGCGGGGCTCAAGGTGGCATCGCGCACGTCGGCATTCGCGCTCAAGGGCCGTCCCGAGGATGTCCGCAGCCTCGGCGCGCTGCTCGGGGTCGGTACCGTGCTCGAGGGAACGGTGCGGAAGGCGGGGAACCGCATCCGGCTCACCGTACAGCTGAGTGATGCCGCCGATGGGCGCCTGCTCTGGTCGGAGCGCTTCGACCGCGACGACGAGGACATCTTCGCCATCCAGGACGAGATCACGGCCACGATCGTCCGGACGCTGCGGTCGCGCCTGCTGGGCGACCTGGGCGAACCGGTGCCGAAGCGCTACACCGAGAACCCGCGAGCCTACAACCTGTACCTGCGCGGCCGCTTCGCCTGGAACCAGCGCAGTTCCGAGGGCATGCGGCAGGCGATTTCGTTCTTCGAGCAGGCGATCGGCGAGGACGCCGACTACGCCCTCGCGTGGAGCGGGCTCGCTGACGCCTACGCCATCGGCGTGGACTACCGGAACGGTCCGGTCGCCGAGGGGTTCGAGCGGGCGAAGGAGCTGGCCCGCCGCGCCATTGCGCTCGACGACAGCCTCGCGGAGGCGCACACCTCGCTGGCGTGGGTCACGTTCATCCACGACTGGGACTGGGCGACGGCCGAGCGCGAGTTCCGCCGCGCCATCGACGCCAACCCGAACTACGCCTCCGCCCATCAGTGGTACGCCTGGCTGCTCGCGTCGCAGGGGCGACTGAACGAGGCGCTCCGCGCCGGCGAACGTGCGGTGGAGCTCGATGCGGCGTCGGTGTCGGTGCGCCGCGGGCTCGGCTGGCTGCATTTCTACGCGCGCGATTGGCACCTGGCCCTCGAGCACATGCGCCGTGCGCTCGCCATGAATCCCACGGCGCTCGAGTCGATCCTTGTGCTCGCGATGGTGTTCAACCAGGCCGGCCGTCCGGCCGAAGCCGAGGCGGTCCTCCGCGACGGGCTCAGCGTCGCGCCCGACGACACGGCGCTGCTGGCGGTGCTTGGGCGCGCGCTGGTGCTGCAGGGCCGCCGGCCGGAGGCCGAGTCGATCCGGGAGCGGTTCACGAGCATGAGCGCCACACGCTACGTGTCGCCGACCGATCGTGCCAAGCTGGCCCTGGCCCTGGGTCTGTGGGACGAGGCGTTCGCCTTCGCGGAGCAGAGCCGGGTCGAGCGGAGGGGATGGATCGTCTACATGCGGGTGGATCCCCTCTGGGATCCGCTGCGCGACGATCCGCGATACCGCGCGCTTCTCAAGGCAATGGCAATTCCAGGCGCATGAAGCGCGACAGCAGGGGGCTCGGGTCCGGAACTCAGGGCTGCTCGAGCCTGCCGACTTCGACCTCCTTGCCGCGTTTCCGCAGCACCACATCAACTGGCTGGCCCGCCTGGCGTTCCGCCTCGAGGGTGACCGGCGTCTGGACGAACCGCTTCGCATACAGGGTCGTGTACTGCCTTCCCTTGGGCAGGCACGAAACGACGATTCCGCTCACCTTGGCCGTGTCCGCCAGCAACTGCAACCGATAGGCACCGGGACACCCTTTGGGCCACGTGCGAGCCGGGATGCGCACTGTGATGGAATCCGTCGCGTGGGGTGACTGGCCAAGGCGGCTGGCTCCCTCACGCAACCCGAATGCAACGCGAGCCGCAGAGTCGCCGGTCAGGCCCTGACAGCCGGCGAGAAGCAGCAGCGCGAACAGTGGACCGCGGTGTCGGATAGGCACGCGTGAAGAATCCTCCGGACGGCAGGGCAACGGAAGCGGCCGGCCTTCACCTTCATGACGCCCGATCGCCTCCAGGGGTAGTTCGCATATCCCAAGCTACACGACGCAGGTTCGCATGGGTAAATTGAGTCACACCTTCCCGGAGCAGCCGCTGTCATCGTTGATCGTCCTCCGCAACGCTGAGCTGTATGCTCCTGCGCGGCTTGGCCGCCAGGACCTGCTCATTGCCGGCGGGACGATCGTCGCCATGGCCCCGGAACTTCCCGAGCTGCCGGCAGTGCTGCGGGTGGAGGAGGTGGAGCTCGGCGGCCTGCGCGTCATCCCGGGCCTCATCGACGGGCATGTGCACCTCACGGGCGGAGGCGGCGAGGCGGGGCCGCACACGCGAGTACCGCCCCTCAAGGTCACCGCGCTCACCGCCGGCGGGATCACCTCGGCCATCGGCGTCCTCGGCACCGACGATGCCGTGCGCTCCACGGCGGAACTCGTCACGGCCGCCCGCGGACTGCGGCAGCTCGGGTTCTCGGCCTGGTGCCACACCGGTGGATACCACCTGCCGCTCACGACGCTCACCGGCACCGTGCGTGGTGATATCGCGCTGGTGGAGGAAATCATCGGGGTCGGCGAGGTGGCGATCAGCGACCACCGCTCGAGCCAGCCTACGCTGGACGACCTGCTCCGCATTGCGTCCGAGTCGCACGTCGGCGGCCTGATGAGCGGCAAGGCGGGTATCGTGCACCTGCACGTTGGCGACGGAGCGCGCGGGCTGGACCTCGTGCGGCAGGCCCTCGACACGAGCGAACTGCCGGCGAGGGTCTTCAACCCGACGCACGTCAATCGCCGCCGGGCGCTCTTCACCGAGGCCATGGAACTCGTCGCGCGCGGACCGTGCATCGACATCACCGCATTTCCGGTGGCGGACGGCGAGGATGCGTGGACCGCCGAAGACGCGCTGGAGCGCTACTGGGACGCCGGCCTCGCCCCCGAACGGGTGACCGTCAGTTCCGACGGGGGCGGCTGCCTGCCGCGCTTCGACACCGACGGACGGGTGTCGGGCCTGGACGTGGGTGCGCCCGGTGCCCTCATGGGCGTGCTGGGCGCGCTGCTGGGGCGCGGGCGCCGGCTCGAGCAGGTACTGCCTCCGTTCACCAGCAACGTGGCGGCGCTGCTACGGCTCGACGCAAAGGGCCGGCTGGGTGTCGGCGCCCATGCCGACCTGGTGGTGCTGGCGGAGGACAATGCGGTACGGCACGTAATGGCGCGCGGGCGCTGGCATCGATTCAATGGACAGCCCCGCATTCAGGGACCCTTTGAGAAAGAGGATTCGTGAGCCCGGCAAAGTCATTGGAGGGCGACGTGCGCGGTTTCATCATCCCGGTTGGCGGCGCCGAGTCGAAGATCGGCAGCCCCCTCATCCTGAAGCGATTCGTGCGGTTGTGCGGCGGCCGTGACGCGCGCATCGCCGTGATCCCGACGGCTTCGAGCCTTTCCGATACCGGCGAGCGCTACGAGGCCCTCTTCAGGGAGCTGGGCGCCAAGCAGGTCGATATCCTTGATTTCGAGACCCGCGCCGACTGCGAGGACGAAGACCACCTGGCCACACTGGAGAACGCCCGGGGGGTGTTTCTCACCGGCGGGAACCAGTTGCGCCTCGCCACCACGCTGGGGGGCACGTCGGTGGCGCGGGTGCTGCGGCGCCTGAATGCCGCCGGCGTGCACGTGGCGGGCACCTCGGCGGGGGCGGCCTTCCTCTCGGAACACATGATTGCGAGCGGTGAGGAGGGGGCTACCCCCCATTCGGGCGACGTGACCCTGTCGCCCGGGCTGGGTCTTACCAACCGGGTGGTTATCGACCAACATTTCCGGCAGCGCGACCGGCTGGGGCGGCTGCTGACCGCGCTCGCCTACAACCCCTTCGCCATCGGGCTGGGGCTGGACGAGGACACGGCGGCGTTCATCGGACCGGACGACACGCTGGAGGTGGTGGGCAGCAGCGCCATCACCATCATCGACCCGGCCGGGGTGGAGTACTCCTCCATGGACCAGGCGGAGAAGGGCGATCCGATCTGCCTGATCGGGGTTCGGCTCCACGTCCTAGTGCGCGGTGCCGGCTTCGATCTTCACCGACGAAAGGCGCACGCCCCGCCGGCTGCCACCGGCCGGGGCTGACGCCGAGAGGCCTGCCAATGCGTATTCTCAATCGCTCGGTCTACGTGGGCCCGAGCGTGTATGCGCTCTTCCCCGTCATCCGGCTCGAAGTGGACCTGGGCAAGCTCGAGGAGTGGCCTTCGAGCCGCCTCGGGACCCGGTTCATCGAAGACCTGCTGGCGCTGCTGCCCGGCCTGCGGGAGCACGGCTGTTCCTACGGCGAGCCGGGCGGCTTCGTGCGGCGGCTCACGGAGGACGAGGGGACGTGGATGGGCCACATCCTCGAGCACGTGGCGATCGAGCTGCAGGCGCTCGCCGGCCAGCACGTCTCGTTCGGCAAGACGCGCGGGGCGGACCTGCCTGGCCTCTACCACGTCGTGTTCGAGTACGAGCAGCAGACCGTGGGCCTGGAGGCCGCGGCCCTTGCGATGCGGCTGCTGCGCAGCCTCCTGCCTCCCGAACTCGCCGCCGACATGGCGGTCGAGTCCGCGGATAAGCCGTTCAACTTCGCCGAGGAACGCGACGGCTTCATCCGATTCGCCCAGCGCCGCAACCTCGGTCCCAGCACCATGTCGCTGGTGCGCGCCGCCGAGGAGCGCGGCATCCCGTGGATCAGGCTCAACGACCAGAGCCTGATCCAGTTCGGGCATGGCCGCTACCAGCAACGCATCCAGGCCACGGTCACCAGCCGCACGTCCAACATTGCGGTGGAGCTCGCCTCCGACAAGGAGGAGACCAACAAGATCCTCGGCAATCTGGGCCTGCCGGTGCCGCAGCAGCGCCTGGTGCAGCGCGAGGCCGACGCCGTGTCGGCGGCGTCGCGCATCGGGTACCCGGTGGTGGTGAAGCCCTACAACGGCAACCATGGCCGCGGCGTGTCCATCAACCTGGCCGACGCCAACCAGGTCGTCGCCGCATTCCAGGTGGCACAGCAGATCAGCCGCAGCGTCATCGTCGAGAAGTTCATCGTGGGCCACGACCACCGCATGCTCGTGGTCAACGGGGAACTCGTCGCGGTCTCCAAGCGGATGCCGGGTCACGTGGTTGGGGACGGCCAGCACACCATCGCGGAACTGGTGGACGAGGTGAACCGCGATCCGCGGCGCGGCGTCGGCCACGAGAAGGTGCTCACGCGCATCGATTTCGACTATCAGGCCGAGCGCCTGCTCGAGGAGCACGGCCTCGGCCGGGACTCCGTGCCCGAGGCGGGGCAGGTGGTGTACCTCCGCACGACCGCCAACCTGTCCACCGGCGGCACCGCGGAAGACGTCACCGACATCGTGCATCCCGACAATGTCGAAATGGCCGTGCGCGCCATCAGCGCCATCGGGCTCGACGTGGGCGGCGTGGACTTCCTCAGCCCGGACATCTCCGAGAGCTACAAGGATGTCGGCGGCGCCATCTGCGAGGTGAATGCCGCTCCGGGCTTCCGCATGCACATGGCGCCCTCGAGCGGGCGCCCGCGCGACGTAGCCGGGCCGGTGCTCGACATGCTCTTCGCACCCGGCAGCCCGAGCCGTATCCCGATCGCGGCACTGACCGGCACCAACGGCAAGACCACCACCGCCCGGATGCTCGCCCACATCCTGAAGCTGGCGGGTCACCACGTGGGCCTGACCACCACGGATGGCGTCTACGTCGACGGGCAGCGCACCGTGGAGGGCGACATGACGGGCCCGGTGGCGACGCGCATGGTGCTCATGGACCCCTTCGTCGACGTGGCGGTGCTGGAGACGGCGCGCGGCGGGCTGTTGCGGGCGGGGATGGGCGTGCGCCACTGCGACGTCGGCGCGGTGCTCAACGTCAAGTCCGATCATCTGGGGCTGAAGGGGATCGACACCCTCGAGGACCTGGCGCGGGTCAAGCGCATCATCGTCGAGACGGCCCGCGACACCGCGGTGCTCAACGCCGACGACCCGCTCTGCCTCAAGATGGCAGGCTACACCGAGGCGAAGTACCTCTGTTACGTGACGATGAACCCGGCGCATCCCCTGGTGCGGGAGCACATCTCGGCCGGCGGCCGGGGGGTCGTGCTGGAGACGGCGATGAAGGGCCAGATGATCACGATCTACGATCGCGGCGCCCACATCCCGCTCGTCTGGACGCACCTCATCCCCGCCACGCTGGAGGGACGCGCGGCACACAACGTCCAGAACGCGATGTTTGCCGCCGCGATGGCGTTCTCGATGGGCGAGAAGCTCGAGAACATCCGACACGGCCTCCGCACCTTCGACACCTCGTTCTTCCAGGCCCCGGGCCGGATGAACGTGTTCGACGAGCACCCGTTCCGCGTGATCCTCGACTACGGCCACAACGCGCACGCCGTGCAGATGCTGGTCGAGCTGGTGCAGCGCCTCGACGTGAAGGGGCGGCGCATCGTCGTCCTGGCGGCCCCGGGCGACCGGCGCGACGTCGACATCATGGAGATCGGCCAGGCGGCGGCGGGCCACTTCGATCTTTACATCTGCCGGCGGGATGACCAGCGCCGGGGCCGCGATTCGGCCGAGGTGCCGCAGATCCTCCGCACGGCGCTGCTGGAACGGGGCGTGCCCGAGGCGGGCATCGTCGTCATTCCCGACGAGGTAGAAGCGGTGGACCATGCGCTGCGGGCGGCGCGCGAGGGCGACCTCGTCCTCATCTTCGCCGACGCCCTGACGCGGACGTGGAAGCAGATCCTGCACTTCGTGCCCGAGGCGGATGGGTCGGGCCCGCGGGTATCGACGGCCGCCACCACACGGGCCGCTGCCGCGCGGGATGGCAACGGTGGTTCGCCGGACAGTCGCGACCTGGCGCCGGCGGCGCCGCTGCCAATCGATGCACCGGCGTTCGACGGCGACCTGCTCGTTCGCGATGAGCGCGGGGTGCGGCTCGCGCGCGAGTCGGATGATTGAGCAGGTTTCCGTAAGCGACTCGCGGCGCCTGCTGGGCCCGAACCGGCTCATGGACCGGGCCGGCGCGGTACTCGATGTCGAGTTCGCTGCCTCGCAGCGCGACCAGCTGGTCGCGGGCTGGGCCACCAGCTTGCGATCGATGCTGGCTGGCCTGGGATGGGACCCCGCAGAACCGCACGTGCTTCCGTGCCGGGAAGGTGCGAGCCTCGCCTTCGAGGCACCGGTCGACGTCCTGCTTGCCGCCACCGAGGTCAACGAGTGGGCCTGGGCCCACGCGGTGGCGCAGGCCGGTGGCCCTGCCGACGAGCCACTGGCCGCCGCGCTTGCACGCATTGGCCAGCTCATCGCGGCGGAGCGCAAGCCCGCCCTTCTCGCGCTGGCCGCCGGCGCGCGGGATCATCAGGTGGCGTTCTTCGCCGACGACGACTTGGTCACCATCGGCATGGGGAGCGGCTCGCGGACATTTCCCCTGGGTGCGCTGCCCGACGCAAACGCGATCGACTGGTCGGGCGTGCACGACGTGCCGCTGGCGCTGGTGACGGGATCCAACGGCAAGACCACGACAGTCCGCCTGCTGGCCGCCATGCTGCGGGCCGAGGGCCTGCGGCCCGGCTGGAGCAGCACCGATGGTGTCCTGATCGACGGCGAGCGCGTCGTGGAGGGCGACTACGCGGGACCTGACGGCGCGCGACTGGTGCTGCGCGACCATCGCATCGACGCGGCGGTCCTCGAGACGGCACGGGGCGGGATCCTCCGTCGCGGACTCGCGATCACGCACGCCGATGTTGCCGTCGTCACCAATGTCGCGGCCGACCACTTCGGTGAATACGGGGTGCACGACCTGGCGGGCCTCGCCGCGACCAAGCTGGTCGTGGCGAAGGCGATTGGCCCGGCCGGCCGGGTGGTGCTCAACGCGGAGGATCCCGTGCTGGTCGAGCACGCGCGCCAGCTGCGGGCGCCACTCGCCTGGTTCGGCGTCGATCCCGGCGGCGCGATGCTGCAAGCCGCGGTGGCGTCCGGATGCGGGGCGGCAACGGTGATCGACGGCCGGTTCGTCCTGCTTCGCGGCAGGGAGCGCGTGGAGCTGCTGCGTGCCGATGACGCCCCCGTCACGCTCCACGGGTCTGCGGTGCACAACGTGGCGAACGCGCTGGCGGCGTCACTTGGCGCGTGGTGCCTCGGCTGCTCGCCCGATGCCATCCGGACCGCGCTGGCAACCTTCGGGCAGTCGAATGCCGACAACCCGGGACGGGCCAACCTCTACGAGTGCCGGGGCGTGCGAATCC
>JAGGAG010000031.1 GCA_017889745.1 Gemmatimonadota bacterium
ATCGAGACGTCCTGTGACGAGACGTCCGCGTCGGTGGTGAACGCGGGCGCCGGTGGTGCCAGGCTCGAGAGCCTCGTGATCCTGTCGCAGGACGTGCACGCCATCTTCGGCGGCGTGGTGCCGGAGCTCGCGAGCCGGGCCCATGTCCAGGCGATCGCGCCGGTGGTGAACCGCGCGCTCGCGGACGCGGGCATCGAGGCGCGCGACCTCGACGGCATCGCGGTCACGGCGGCCCCGGGCCTGGTGGGAGCGCTCCTCGTGGGGGTGATGTACGGAAAGACGCTCGCCTGGCGCCTCGACCTGCCCCTCATCGGCGTGCATCATCTCGAGGGTCACCTGTTCGCGGCAACGCTCGAGGACCCCACCGTGTCACCCCCCTTCGTGGCGCTGCTGGTGAGCGGCGGGCATACGATGCTGCTCGACGTGCCGGCGTGGGGACAATACCGGCTGCTGGGCCAGACCATCGACGATGCCGCCGGCGAGGCGTTCGACAAGGTGGCAAAGCTGCTCGGGCTCGGCTATCCCGGCGGGCCGGAGATCGAACGGCTCGCGCTGGAGGGGCGCACCGGCAAGTTCAGGCTTCCCCGCCCGATGCTGAAGGAGATGGACCGCCCGGGAGCGCAGCAGTACGCCTTCTCGTTCAGCGGGCTCAAGACCGCGGTGTTGCGCGCGGTGCAGCAGAGCAGGGACATCGGCGCGGATCGCGCCGACCTGGCGCTCGCGTTCCAGGACGCCGCCCTCGACGTGCTGGTCGAGAAGACGGCGCACGCGGTCGATGCGCTCGGCTACGAGACCGTGGTGATCGGCGGCGGCGTGGCGTGCAACAAGGCACTCGCGGCGCGGATGCGCGCCCGGGTCGTGCCGGCCCGCGTGGCCGTCGCGTCGCCCAGGCTCAACACCGACAATGCCGCCATGATCGCGGCCGCGGGGGCGTGGCGGCTCGCGCACGGCGAACGCAGTGGCTGGGACCTCGAGCCACGCGATACCCTGCCCCTCCCCGGCCTCATCAGCACCACTCCAGCGGAAGCCACGGCATGAACATCTATCCGTTCACGATCCACCTCGGGAGCTTCGCCATCACCGGCTTCGGGCTGATGATGATGTTCGCCTTCCTGGTGGCCGGCTGGATCATGCGGGTCGACCTGCACGAGCGTGGACTGAACGAGGCCTACTCCGGCGACATCATCGTGGCGGGAGTGATCGGCGGGATCGTCGGCGCCAAGCTCTGGTATGTCGTGCTCACGCGCGATCCCGGGGCCCTGTTCACCCGCGGCGGCCTGGTGTGGTACGGTGGGTTCCTGGGAGGCGTGATCGCCGTCCTGCTCACGGGCGCGCGACACAAGGTCCCGGCCCGCTGGACGATGCAGCTGGTGGGACCGGCGCTCGCGGCCGCCTACGCCGTGGGGCGAGTGGGCTGTTTCCTGATCGGCGACGACTACGGCGGGCCGAGCACGCTGCCGTGGGCCGTGAAGTTTCCCGAGGGGATGCCGCCGTCGACCGTCGCCAGCCTGCAGGAGTTCGGCGTGCGCGTGCCGGCGGGGCTCGACCCGGGCACGGTGCTCGCGGTGCACCCGACCCAGATCTACGAGACGATCATCATGCTGGCGGTGTTCGCGTATCTCTGGCCGAAGCGGAACGCGACGGGCGGCACCGGCTGGATCTTCGGCGCCTACCTGATGTTCGCCGGGGCCGAGCGGTTCCTGGTGGAAATCCTGCGCGCGAAGGACGACCGGTTCCTGGGCTCGTTCACGATCGCGCAGGTCACGAGTATCGCGGTGATCGTGGCTGGCGCCATCGTATATGCGAAGCTCAGGCCGGCGGCCGCGGCGGAGCCGGGGGAGTACTTGAGTCGCCGGTCGAGCGTCAGCGGTGACCGGAAAACGGTGAACGGTGACCGGTGAACGGGACCAGCCACTGATGGGAGACCGCATGTCGAATCAGCAGAAGCCGGCCGGCGCCAGCCTCATCGAACGATTCCGCAACCAGCATGTCGCGATCCGGTGGGGTGTGCTGGCCCTGATCGCGATGCTGGCGTGGCTCCTCATTACCGCGATCTAGGTGAACTTCCGGAGCAGGGCGATCTGTCCGGCATGATACAGGTTGTGCTGGACGGCGCCGTGCAACATGACGTAGTAGGTGCTGCCCGTGCCGAGCGCGGGATCGCGCTGCTGCCCGACCCGGTCGCCGAGCCGGGCGTCGTCGAACGCGCGGATGGCGCGGGCCAGCCCGGCCGCCGCGACCCCCAGGTCGGCCCGCGCCGCAGCCCAGCGCTCGTCCACCACGGCTCCCACTGACGGCCAGTCGCCGCCTTCCGGTTCGGCCGGATCAGCTCCGCCGATCCGCCGCTCCACCTCACGCATCCAGCCACGACAGTGCAGGACGAGTTCCCAGATCGAGTGCGCCTCGTCGACATGGTGGGCGGCGGCCTGCTTTGCGGTGAGGCCGTCGGTCAGTTCCTTGAGCGAGGGCCCATGCCAGGCATCCCCGGCCCACGTGCGCTCCAGTTGCTGCGCGATGCGCTCCGTCTCGCTCATCAGTCCTCCCTCGGTATGCCGGCCGCGCGCAGGAACCGGCGGGCCAGCTGGTCCATCCGGTCGTCGCCGCGGTCGATGGCCTCGTCGACGAGCTGGTTCATCTCGGCGCGCAACGCCGGATCGCCCCAGAAATACCCGGTGGCCGACTCGGCACTGGCGGTGTCTCCGGCGTTTGCACCCGCGAGGAGCGCCCGGGCCGCGGCCAGCGGATAGGCGGCATCGTCCCGCGCCGGCAGGGTATAGAGCGGCGGGGGACCCTCGGGGCCATCCTCGTTGACGAACGCGCGGGACAGAGTCGACTCCAGCGATGATATGAATGGTATCACGGCGTGCCACGGGGCGCGCCCGCTTGACGGCGGACGTGCGGTACACGACTCTCAAGGATGACCCCGTCAGCACCTGCGCGATGACCGGCCAGCCCACCCCGAACGAGCGCGAAAGTGCGGCAGCGCTCTGGGCGGCCAGCCTGCGCCTCGTGCTGTGGCTCGCGGCGCTCTACGTGCTGGTGGTGCCGCTCATTCGCGAGCTGCCGCTGGGCCAGACGACGCGCACCAGTCTGCTGGCGTGGCTGCTCGTGGCCGTGGCGTTCTACTGGCTCTACGCCGGCCTTGGTGTGCGTCCCCTGCTGCTGCTGCAGCTCTTCCTGTTTTCGGCCGCGGCGGCCCTGCTCACGGCGAAGCTCGTGCTCGTGGGCATCGGTGTCCTGCGACTGAGCCTGCTGCGCCGGGTGGCGCGGGTGCTCATCATGCTCGGTGCCGCATCGGCGATTGTGAACCTGATCGCAATGCTCGTGGCGGTGGTGAGAAAGTCGTCAGCGGCCCGCCGGGGGTCGTGAATACTGGGTAGCGGGTCGTGGGTCGTGGGTTTCAGCAGGTATGTTCACGTGGGAATCCGAAGGAGTAGCCTGTGAGCGACAAGAAGATCATCGCCGTGGTCGGTGCCACCGGCGCCCAGGGGGGTGGACTGGTGCGCGCCATCGTGGCCGACAAGGGTGGACCCTTCGTGGCGCGGGCCATCACCCGCACCACGAGCTCCGACAAGGCAAAGGCGCTGGCCGCGCTGGGTGTCGAGGTGGTGGCCGGCGATGCCGACGACGAGAAGAGCATGGAGAAGGCGTTCCGCGGCGCGTACGGCGCGTTCTGCGTCACCAACTTCTGGGAGCACATGTCTCCCGACCGCGAGATCGCCCAGGCCACCGCGCTGGCGAAGGCCGCGAAAGCCGCCGGGGTGCAGCACGCGATCTGGTCGACCCTCGAAGACAGCCGCAAGTTCATCCCCCTCAGCGACGATCGCATGCCGACGCTGGGCGGCAGGTGGAAGGTGCCGCACTTCGACGCCAAGGGCGAGGCCGACCAGGCGTTCCGTGACGCTGGCGTGCCGACCACGTTCCTCCTGACATCGTTCTACTGGGACAACCTGGTCTTCTTCGGCATGGGCCCGAGGAAGACCGACGACGGCACCTACGGCTTCGTGCTGCCGATGGGCGACCGGAAGCTCCCGGGCATCGCGGCGGAGGACATCGGCGCAGCCGCCCTCAACATCTTCAAGGCGGGGAAGGAATACATCGGCAAGACCATCGGCATTGCGGGCGAGCACCTGAGCGGCGCCGAGATGGCGGCGCAGCTCTCCCAGGCGCTGGGGAAGGATGTACGCCACCAGGCCGTGCCGCCCGCCGTGTACCGCACGTTCGGCTTCCCCGGCGCCGACGACATGGGCAACATGTTCCAGTTCAACCACGACTTCGCCGACGCGTTCCGTGCGGCGCGCGATGTGGGCTTTTCGCGACGGCTCAACCCGTCGCTGCAGACGTTCTCGCAATGGCTGGCACGGAACAAGCAGAAGATCCCCCTCGAGTAGCGGGGATCACCCTGGCAACGGGACCTCAATGCAGCGCCTTCTTGAAGGAAGGTCGTAGGTATGGCACGCCTGGTGTGGCTGGTTTTCATGGCGGCCCTCATCGGCACGCTCCTGGCTGGCGCCTCGTTCGGCGCGGCCGTCTTCGGCGTCGGCGACCTGCTGGGCGCGCCACCACCGGACATGGGCAAGCGCACGGTCAAGTTCCTCTGGGACGGGGTGCCCAACCGGCGGGATCATGCCAAAGCGTGGCGCTTTGCGTTCGGCCCGACGCGCATCCCGGGCGCGCCCGACGTCACCATCTACATTTCGCCGACCGGGAAGGTGCTCCAGGCCTACCCGGCCGATCTTCCCGACCGCATCAAGGCGTTCCACAACACCGGATACTGAGCGCGAGGGAGGTCGGGTGATCGACCTCTCGGTTCCCGTCGCCTCCGGCTTTGCCCTGCTTTCGGCGCTGCACCTCTACTGGGCAGCCGGCGGGCGCGCGGGCGCGGTGGCGGCACTCCCCGAACGCAATGGTGCACCGCTGTTCCAGCCCGGCTTCGCGAGCACGCTCGTGGTGGCCGGGCTGCTGGCGTCTGCAGCGCTGCTGGTGCTCGCGCATGCCGGTCGCTGGCCCGCAGCGGTCCTGCCGGGGTGGATGGTGAGGCTGGGTGTCCCGGTAGCGGCAGTGGCGCTGCTGGCGCGCTCGATCGGCGACTTCCGCTACGTCGGCTTCTTCAAGACGGTGTGCGACACCCGCTTCGCGCGGCTCGATACCCGGCTCTACTCTCCCCTGGCACTGCTGCTCGGCGTCGCCACCGGTTTCGTCGCGTGGAGCACCCCATGACCGGTTCGAAGGCCCCGTCGCGGCTCATCGACGTGAGCCACACGATCGAGCACGGCATGGTGACCTACAAGGGGTTGCCGGCCCCGATCATCTGCGATTACCTGAGCCGGGAGGCGTCACGCCAGCGCTATGCGCCGGGCACCGAGTTCCAGATCGGCAAGATCGAGATGGTGGCCAACACCGGCACGTACGTGGACAGCCCGTTCCACCGGTATCCGCAGGGAAAGGACCTTGCGGCGCTGCCGCTCGAGTCGCTGGCGAACCTGGACTGCGTGGTGGTCCGCGTGCCGCAGCACGGCGGGCGCGCGATCGGCCGGCTCGGCCTGGCCGAGCCCGACGTCCGCGGCCGGGCGGTGCTGGTACAGACCGGATGGGACCGGCACTGGCGCACCGACCGGTACTTCGAAGAGCACCCCCACCTCACCGGCGAAGTCGCGGAATGGCTGGTCAGGTCGGGCGCTGTGCTGGTGGGAATCGACTCGTTCAACATCGACAGCATCGACACCGGTGAGCGCCCGGTGCACTCGATCCTGCTGGGCCACGACATCCCGATCGTGGAGCACATGTGCGGACTCGCGCAGATCCCCGCGCGCGGCGCCCGCTTCTTCGCGGTGCCGGTCAAGGTGGCGGGCTTCGGGACCTTTCCGGTGCGGGCGTTCGCCATTGCCTAGTCCTTCGGGTCTAGACCTGCTCCGCGAGCCGCGATGGCGGGACAGGGGTATCATTCCCAATGCTTCTCCTCTCCCTGTTCCTGCTCGCGACCGCTGATACCACCGCCGTCGTCCGTGATGTATCCCTCGGCTCCGGCGAGACAATCCGCACCACAACAGTCGGCCACGGCGACCAGCCAGTGGTCTTCATCGCGGGCATCTTCGGCGGCGCATACGGCTATCGTCACCTCACGGGGCCGCTCTCGGAGCTCGGATTCCGCTGCATCGTGGTGGAGCCGCTCGGGTTCGGCTTCTCGTCGCACCCGTCCAAGGCCGACTATTCCTTCACGGCGCAGTCCGATCGCATCGGCCAGGTACTGGACAGCCTGGGGGTGAGCCACGCGATCGTCATCGCGCAGTCGACTGCGGCGTCCATCGCGCTGCGCCTCTCGTACCGGCGTCCCGACCTGGTGCGTGGGGTCCTGTCGATCAACGGCGGCCCGGCGGAAACGCCGGCCACGCCAGGGCTCAAGCGGTCACTGCGCTACGGCGGGTTCCTGACCAAGCTGTTCGTCACCAAGGGCATGCTGCGCGGGAAGGTCAGGTCCGACCTCGTCGCGAGCTCGGGTGACACGACCTGGGTCACCGAGATGGTGGTGGACGAGTACACCGCAGGCCAGGCCGCGGACGTGGACGGCACGATCGACGGCCTCCGGCGCATGTCCAAGACGAACGAGCCGGAGTCGCTGAGCGCGCGGCTCAACGAGACCCGCGTGCCGGTGCGGCTGCTGGTGGGGACGGCGCCACACAAGAGTGCCATGAAGGACGACGAGGTGGCGCTGATGACCAGCCAGATCCCCGACTTCAGTGTGGAGTATGTGTCGGGATCAGGGCAGTACATCCACGAGGAGCAGCCAGCGGTGGTGCTGGCTGCGTTCGGCAAGCTCGCCGAGACGACGTCCGCCTCGCGCTGAGGCGGAGCTAGCGCAGTTCCCTTCCGTTGTTGGTGCGATCGGTGTCCGGCAGCTGCTGCTCCGGGTCCACTTCCGCCCGCACCACCCGCTTCCCGTTCTTGACCCGGTAGACGAACGTCGGCCCGAGGTTCCACGCCTCGACCGGCAGCTTCACCATTTCAACGCTGCCGTCGGTGAAGGTGAGCCGCAGCAGGATGGGAAGCTGCATCGTGCCCTTGTTCACCAGGGTGACGGACGATCCCTTCTCGCCGTTGTCGATCGCTTCCACCGCGATGTCGGGCCGCGTCGTGCCGTAGACCCAGTCATTCCAGAACCAGTCGAGTTCCACACCCGTAATGTCCCGCATGATGCGGAAGAAGTCGGCCGGCGTCGGGTGCCTGAAGGCCCAGGTGCGCAGGTAGTCCCGGTAGGCCGGGTCGAACACCTCCTTGCCGAGCACGTGATAGCGGAGGGTCTGCATCATGAGCGCCGGCTTCTGGTAGCCCGTCCAGAAGAGGTCGCGGCTCTCGACCGGCCGGGTGATGAGCGGCTGCTCCTGGCCGGCCACCGCGTGGTCGGGATAGAGGTGCAGCGGGTGCACCTCGATCGAGTCGCCGTACGGCGTGCCGGCGAAGTACTTCGCGCTGTTGGCGAGGTCGATGAAGGTGTTGAAGCCCTCGTCCATCCACGGGTAGAGCCGCTCGTTGCTTCCAACGACCATCGGCGTCCACTGGTGGCCGATCTCGTGCGCCACCACCCATTGGAGCTCCTCGCGGCTCGGGCCGGCGGGATCGAAGGTGATCATCGGGTACTCCATGCCCTCGATCGGGCCCTCGACGCTCGACATCTGCGCATAGGGATACTTCATCCACTGCTCGCTGAAGTACTTCACCGTCTCGCGCGCCATCTTGTTCGCCTCGGGCCAGCGCGTCGCGGTGGGGCGGTAGTACGTGTGGATCAGGATGCCGTCGTAGCCGCTCGCGTCCCAGCGGAAGTTGGGCGCCGCGGCGAAGGCGAAGTCGCGGACCGAGTCAGCGCTGAAGCGCCATACTTGCGTGCCCACCGTCTCGGGCCGGGTGGCGTCGGTGCCCACCTCGTCGCCGATGATCGCGATCGGCGTGGCGCTGGTCTTCGCGCGGGCGAGCCGCTCCCGCTGGGCCGGCGTGAGCACGTCGTCGGGGTTCCGCAGCGTGCCCGTCGCGGTCACGATGTAGTCGAAGGGCACGGTGAGGTTGACGTCGAAACGCCCGTACTCCAGGTAGAACTCGCCGCCGCCGATGTACGGCTCCGCATTCCAGCCCTTCACGTCGTCGTACACCGCCATGCGCGGGTACCACTGGCCCAGCTCGTACAGCGTGCCGTCGTGTCCCATGCGGCCGGCGCCGTAGGGAGGCACCCGAAAGTGCCACGCGATGTCGATCGTGAGCGTGCCGCCTGACGGCAGCGGACGCGCCAGGTCGACCCGCATCGTCGTACCGGTGACGAGGTACTTCGCGTCGACGCCGTTCACCTTCACCGACTCGAGCACGAGCCCGCCGTCGAAGCCCTGGCAGGAGAAATCGAATGCGGTGCTCAGGAAGACGAGCGGCGGCTGGTCGAGCTGGTTGGTGAGGCTTTCCTTCGCACAGATGTTCTGCTCGACGTGCATCCAGAGATGGGGCAGGCTCTCGGGGGCGTTGTTCCGATAACTGATGCGCTCCGTGCCGCGCAGCGTCTCGGTGACGGGATCGAGCGTCGCGTCGATGCGATAGTCGGCACGCTGCTGCCAGTAGCGCGGGCCGGGGCGGCCCGACGCCAGGCGCACGTCGGATGGCGCCACCATGCCGGCCTGCTGCCGGGCAAGGGGCCCGGTGGCCTGCGCGGCAAGTGGCTGGGCGATGCTCAACGCGGCGGACAGGGCGGCCGCGACGCGGCTGCCGATGGAAAAGGACATCAATGCCTCCGGGGCTCGAGCTGGTGGACGAAGACGGAAGATATCGCCCCGGCACGCGCGGGGGACTGGCCCTGCCGCGTCCGGCCACCCACCTTTGCCTCCAACCCGAGCGGTCAGGATCCCCATGAGCCGGTCGCGCGCGCCGTACTTCCTGCTTGCTGGCTGGTTCCTCCTGGCCGTCGCCGCCGGGCTCTCGGGACGCAGCGCCCAGCTGCGCTACCCCGCCCCGCAGATCGTGCTGGGCACCCTGACACTGCTCTGCCTGGCCGCGACGACCTGGGTGCCTTCCATCCGAGACTGGGTGAACGGCATCGACGTGCGATCGATCACCGCCCTCCACCTGGCGCGGTTCGTCGGCATCTACTTTCTGCTGCTGTACGCCAAGGGCCAGCTGCCGTGGGCCTTCGCCGTACCGGGCGGCTGGGGTGACATCGTCGTGGCGACCCTCGCATCACTCCTCCTGCTGCTGGCGTCGCCCACCAGCGCGCGGGGCCGGGCGGCGTGGATCGCCTGGAACGTCGTCGGCTTTCTCGACATCATCTTCGTCGTCGCCACGGCGGGGCGCCTCTTCAAGACCGACCCCGAGGGCATGCAGGCCATGCTGCGCCTTCCGCTCAGTCTCATTCCCACATTCCTGGTGCCGCTCATCATCACGAGTCACGTGGTCCTCTTCCGTCGGCTCGGCGCGCCCGCCGTCGCCGCAACATGACATCGCCACGCATCGGGACCGGGCTCGCCTCCTGGCCGGCCCTGTTCGCGCTCGCGGTGCCTGGTCCGGCGCCGGCGCCGGTTGTCGCGCCGGTAGTTATCGGCGCCAATGACAACGTGGCACCCGCAGGGCGCCTCACCCGTGACACACTGGCGCTGACGCTCGAGGCGCGCCTGGGCCACTGGTACCGCCCTGTCACCTGGCGGCCGCTCGCCAAGGACGCGATGCCCGTGGCTGCATCTCTGCGGGAGGCCGTCCCCGTCCAGGGGCGGACCAGCGTAGGCGAAACGTATGATTTCGAGTCCGATGCCGGGACGCCTCGGACCCTTACGCTGATGGTGCGGAATTCCCGACAACCGATGGCATCGCAGGTCGTCGAGATCCGCTGACGAGGCGATTGCATGTCCTCCACCCTGCTCTCCGACGCCGACCGCTCCCGGATCATCGCGCGCCTGCGCCGTGTCACCCCCGACCGCGTCCCCCTGTGGGGCACGTTCACGGCGCCGACGATGCTGTGCCACGTCACCGACCAGCTGCGGGTCGCGACCGGCGTGATCATCGGGCGCCATCGCGACACGCTGCTGCGCCGCACGCTGCTGAAGTGGATCGTGGTGCACTCGCCGATGCAGGCACCGCCCGGCAAGGTGCGGACGGTACCCGAGATGCTGAGCACCGCACCCACCAGCTGGGACGCCGACATGACAACCTGTATCCGGCTCATCAACGAGGTGGGACTGGGCAAGGCCAACGGACGGCATCCCGCGTTCGGCCCGCTCTCCGCGCGGGAATGGGGCCTCATCGCGTGGAAACATTTCGATCACCACCTGCGTCAGTTCGGCGAGTGACCTGACCCGGTCCAGACCGACATCGGAGCGCCCTTGAACAACCTGCGCCGGAGCATCCTCCTCGTCGCCGCATCGCTCATGGCTGCGACCGCCGCATCGTCACAGGCCCCCCGGGCGGCCACCGTCATCACCCCGGAGAACCTCAGCACGCATCTCTTCATCATCGCCGACGACTCGATGGGCGGGCGCGACCCCGGCTCGAGGGGAAACTACCTCGCCACCGAGTACATCGCGGCACAGTGGAAGCGGATGGGACTCGTCCCGGCCGGCGAGAGCGGCAGCTGGTTCCAGGCGGTGCCGTTCGTCCGGGTGCGGCTCAACGAGAGCGGCACGATGACGGCCGGACGCGCCCTGCTCAAGGCCGGCAGCGACTTTGTTCCCGCTTCCTGGATCCCGAGCCGGTCGCCTTCATTCCAGTCGACGCCCGCGATCTTCGCCGGCGACGCGCGGGATTCCACGCAGTGGATCACCGCCGAGCAGGCGAAGGGGAAGGTCGTCGTCTTGAGCGTCGGCACCGGCAGCGCGCGCGCCTATGTCCGCACCTTCGCCCTCATCTCCAACCCGCGCTGGCGTGATGCGGCGGCGGTGCTGGTGGCCGAGCTCGACCTGCTCGACGCGGACGTGCGGCGCGACCAGATCCGGGGGGCACTGGTGGTCGACATGCCCCAGCAGGGAGCGCTCCCCCCGCTGTTCCTCGTCACGCCCGGCGCCGCCGATTCCATACTCGGCGCGAGCACGGACACCGCCAGGCCCGGCCAGGCCGGACGCGGCGTTGCGCACCGCGGATCGGTGAGCCGCGATCCGACTCCCTACCCCGCGCGCAACGTGGTTGCTGTCCTGCCCGGTGCGGACCCTGCGCTCCGGGGACAGTACATCTCGCTCACGGCGCACAACGATCACGTGGGTGTCGGCCGCGTCACCGTCGAGCACGATTCCATCCGCGCCCACAACGCCATCGTGCGCCCCATGGGCGCCGACAGCCCCGAGCGCGCAGAGACCCCCGATGAAGCGGCCAGGGTCCGGCAGATCCTCGACAGCCTCCGCGCGCTGCGCCCGGCGCGCCCCGACTCGATCCGGAACGGGGCCGACGACGATGGAAGCGGCACCGTCTCCCTCCTGGTCCTGGCCGAGGCCCTGAGCCATCCGGGGGCGCGGCCCCGGCGTTCCGTGCTCTTCGTCTCCCACACCGGCGAGGAGTACGGCCTGGTGGGCTCGAAGTGGTTCACCGATCACCCGACCGTCCCGCTCGACAGCATCGTCGCGGAGATCGACCAGGACATGATCGGGCGCGGCAGCGCCGTCGATGTGAGCGGCGGCGGCCCGACCTATCTGGAGGTGATCGGGGCCATGCGATTGTCGCGGGAATTCGGGGCACAACTGGAGGCGGCCAACGCGGTCCAACCGCTGCCGTTTTCCTTCAACTACACCTTTGATGCGCCGGGGCATCCGCTGCAGTATTACTGCCGCGCCGACCACTACAGCTATGCCCGCTACGGCATCCCCAGCGTGGCGCTCTCACGCGGCGAGCACCTCGACTACCACCAGGTCACCGACGAGCCGCAGTACATCGACTACGTCAACATGGCCCGCGTCACCCAGCTGGTTTATGACGCCGCCATCCTGATCGGCAATGCCGACAGCCGCCCCGCGCTCAACGGGCCCAAGGGCGACCCGAACGCCCCCTGTCGCCAGTAGGATCCGCTACTTCCGCGTCGGCGACCCCTGGTCCTTCCGCAGCTGGTCGCGCATCCGCTCCACTTCGGCGCGGAGCGCGGCCAGGTCGCCCTCCATCCGCTCGAGCGATCGCACCAGCCCCTGCTGCGTGCCTGGTGCGACCTTCCGGTGACCCTCCACCACCGCGGGATCCACCGTGGACTCCTCGCTCACCAGTTCCGGCCCGCGCGACACCGGGGCCGGAGCGCGGACGGCACGCCGCGGCGCGAGCACGAAGCTCCATACCAGCGCGCCCAGCAGCAGCGCCGCGAGCACGCCCTGCGCCACCAGTGACTCGAGCGTCGGGTAGATGCCGAGCGCCGGGATGCGCGGCGCCCACGGCAGCACGGTCGTCGCGATGATCCCGCCCTCCTGCAGCTCGGCGATCCCGCGGCCGGCGAACAGGAACGCCATGTAGTAGAGGAACAGGCCGGTCAGCGCGAAGAACGGCTTGAGCGGCAGCCGCACGCCGAAGCGGTTGATCGCGTAGTACACCGCCACCAGCACCAGTGACCCCAGCGCGATCCCCGCCGTTACCGGCGCAAAGGTGCTTCCCGCGGGACCCGCCAGCACCAGCGCCTTGTAGAAGAGCACCGTCTCGAATCCCTCGCGATACACCGCGAGGAAGGCGGCCGCCGCGAGCGCCAGTGCCGATCCGCTGGTCACTGCATCCTGCACCCGGCTCCGCACGAACTCGTTCCAGCGTGCCACCTCGATCTTGCTCAGCAGCCAGTAGCTCACGTAGAAGAGCACCACCGATGCCGTGAGCATCACCGCGCCCTCCAGCACCTCGCGCCGCGCCGGTGTCACCTGGAACACCGTCTCCAGCAGAACCGCCGTGAACAGGCTCGCGAGCACCGCGGCGCCCACGCCCACGTGGATGTCGCGCTTCCGGTCCGTGGCGCCCGTCTTGGCGAGGAACGTCAGCAGGGCACCGATGATCAGGATCGCCTCGAGACCCTCGCGCACCAGCAGGAAGAAGGACTGGACGAACAGCGACATGGGAGACAGCGTGTCGCCCAGCGTCCGCTCCGCGTTCTCCAGCTGCCCCAGCAGCGTCGCGCGGGCCTGCGCCAGCTCGGCCGCGGGGGCGCCGCCGGCCGCCAGCAACCGCAGCGTCGCGAACGATCCCTCGAGGGTGGTGGCAAGCGACGGGTTCTTCGCCCGCACGTCGCGCTCCACCCCCTCGAACGTCATGTACGCATCGAAGGCACGCGCGCTCGCCTCGTCGGGCTTCCTTTCCGCGGCCAGCTTCAGCGCTTCGTCGATCTGAGTCCGCACCCTCGTGAAAGTCGCCGCCGCCCCGACACCCAGCCGGGGCGCCTGGTAGCTGCGCACCGCCGCGACCCGGGCCAGCACCGACGCGCCGCTGGCGCTCGCCGCGAGCGCTTCGCCCAGCGCCGAGTCGGACAGGCGCGCCGTCGTTCCGAATGCAGTCAGCGAGGCGGGCACGTCGCCCTGGGCCGCCGGCAGGCGCAGCAGCGACGCATAGCTCGCGACTGCCCACCGATCCTCCGCAGGGAGCGTCGTCTCGTAGGCCGGCATCGACGTGCCGACGACGCCGATCGTGATGCGACGGTAGAAATCGAGGGGAGACCGGCTGTAGAGCACCGCGGCATCGGCGAGATTGGACGGCACCGGATTGAGCGTGGCCGCCGCCGGCCCGTCACCAGCGCCGAGACTTCCGTGACATGCCGCGCAGTAGTTCTGATAGACCTCCGCACCCCGCGCGAGCGACGGGCTCGCGCCCGGCACCTCGTCCAGCGAAACGCCCAGCCCCGTCGAGAGCGTCGTGGTGAGCCGCCGTACCCGCGACGCCACCTCCGTCGGCGCCGCGTGCCGGCTTACCAGCACGAGCACCTCGTCGATCTCCCGGATCGCGGCCGCCGACCACTCCGGCGGCAGCTGCCCGGCGCTCCGCTTCGCCTCCTCCAGGAAGAGACGCGCCTCCTCCACTTCCGCCGCCGCCACCACCCGACCATCCACCACGCCCAGCCCGTACTCCTGCGCCGCCAGCTGTGCCGTCGCGGCGAGTCGCCGCACCGCTACCGCCGATTCCGCGGTCTGGCCGGCCGTGCGTAACGTATCGGGACCCGCATGTAACGGACGTGTGACCAGCACCGCCAGCACAGCCGCATGAATGAGAACCATTATCATCCGGATTATGTGAAAGTCGTGTTAAAGTAGAGTGCGAAGCTAGGAATTGGAAGGAGGAACCTCCGCGATCGCCATCGCGCCCGCCGTCAGCTCCGCGTGAGTCAGCGACAGATGCAGCACCAGCCCCGGAACCCGGCGGGCGATCGCCGCTGCCTTGCCGTGCAAGCCCACCGCCGGCGCGCCCTCGGGACCCCGGATCACCTCGATGTCGGTCCACCCGATCGCCCGTGCACCCGGCAGCGGCTGCATCGCCTTGTAGACCGCTTCCTTCGCCGCCACGCGCGCCGCCGCATGGCGGGCCGGATCGGCGCAATCGTTCACGTACGCCGACTCGGCCGCCGTGAGGAACCGTTTCTGCGCCCGCGCGCCGTGGCGCTCGAACAGGCGACGCACCCGTTCGATGTCCACCAGGTCGATGCCGATGCCGACGATGCTCACGCGAACGGGAGCCGGGTCCACCAGAACTCGGCGAACGGAAGGAGCCACGCCGGCACCTGGAGGAACCCGCCCAGCACGAGGCCCAGCCACGCCGCCGCCGCCAGCAGCACACCGGTCATGACCCACAACGGCCAGCGCGGCCGCGTCCATTGCCGCACCTTTTCGATCTCGCCCTGCCACCGCGCACCCTCGCGGTCCACCGCCTCCTCCAGCGCCATCCACGCCGACTCGAGCTGCCGGGCGGCGGCCGCGAGCCCGTCGCTCCAGCGACCGAAGGCCGCCTCGCTCCTGGGCCCCGACGCACCCGCCGCATGGGCCAGCTCCTCCAGCCGCGACAGCGACGCCTCGAACGGGATGGCGCCCGCCCCGAGCCGCGCCGTCATCGCGGCGAGCTCCGCCTCGTTCACCTGCAGCCGCGCCAGGCGGCGCTTCGGAAAGCGCGACTCGGCGGCGGCCGACGTGAACCCCGCGTTGATGGCGTCCGCCGTGCGCCTCGTCGCACCGCCGAGCGCCTTCTCCCACAGCTGCCGCCAGCTCCGCGCATGCAGCGAGCCCACGATCGCGGCGTGATCATCACCCGAGAAGCCACGCGCCGCACCGGCCAGGTCGAGCACCCCGGTAGCGAGGGCAAGCCGTATGTCGTCGAGGGGGACGAAGTGGTGGAGGACCTTGCCTGCGGCGCCCGCATTGCAGAGGCGGCCCAGCCATGGCCCGAGTTCTGGAAGTGTCGCGGCCGTGCTCAATCGAGGATCGCCGCGACCACGGCATCGGTATCGGTGAGGTCGGCGAAGGCGGCATGCGGGCCGCACGCCGCGAGCTGCTCCAGCGTGTACCCGCCCGTTGCCACCGCCACGGCGCGCGCGCCCAGGCTCTCACCGCAGTAGACGTCGGCCGGCGTGTCGCCGATGATGACGACTTCGTGTCCATGGGGAACGCGGCCCAGCAGCGGCGCCGCGCGCGACGCCGCGATCGGCGGCAGGGCCGGACGATGCGCGCTGTCCGAGCCGTACGCGCCTACCGCAAATCGTCCCGGATCGATGCCGCCCGCGCGCAGCTTGAGCGCCGCGCCCCGCGCCAGGTTGCCGGTCAGCAGGCCCAGCACCACGCGCGGCTCCTGCTCCAGCCGGTCCAGCAGCGCCAGCACGCCGGGCATCAGCTCGACGCGGGCGGTCGGCCGCTGCAGTTCGGTCTCGAGCAGGTCGGCGTACCGGTCGCACACCGCAATGATGCGAGCGGTATCGCCCGGGTCGGGATCGCCGGCCGCGTGGAGAAGCTCGGACACGATCTGGGGATCGGTCTTGCCGTCGAAGCGTATCCCGTCGAACGCCGCCTCGGTGCCGATGATCTCCGCCATCGCCGCGGCGATCGCGCGACGCCCCGCGCCCATGGTGAGCAGCAGCGTTCCGTCGATGTCGAACAGGACCAGCCGGCGACTCGGCATCAGCGCACGCGCCTGGCGGAGACAAACCGCTGGCGCAGCGCCGCGGCGCGGGTGCCGTCGCCCCACCGCTCCCGCACCACCTCGCCGCACGCCACGGTCGAGTGCACGATCGTGTCGTCGCCCGCATAGATGGCCACGTGGGTGACGCGCTCCGTGGTCTCTCCGCGGAAGAAGCAGAGGTCGCCCGCGGCCAGCGCGTCGCGCGCCACCGCCTCCCCCGCCGTCGCCTGCTGCCACCCGTCGCGTGGCAGGCTCACCCCGCGGGCGGCGAACGTGGTCTGGACCATCCCCGAGCAATCGACGCCGAGTGGCGTGACGCCGCCCCACTGGTAGGGCGCCCCGCCGAACGCGGCCCAGGCCCACTCGTCGGGGGTCGTCGCTTCGGCGCCCCGGCGCACCGCACCCGCGTCGCGCACGCTCCCGTCGACCACGATGCCCACCCGGTCTCCCGGCAGCCGTACCACCGCGTCCTCGATGATCACGCGCGCCCGCAATGGCAGCCGCACGCCCACGCCGCCAACGTCCACCCGCGCCCCATCGCTCCACCCAGTCGCCGCCTTGCGCCACAGCGGCGCCTGCGCGGTGGAGATCACGTAGCCCCCGTTCACCCACCCTTCGTACGAATCGATGTCGACGCGCACCCTGAACCACTCCGCGCGACGCTCGAGCACGGTCGCCGTCTCCCCCAGCACGAGCTGGGTCACCTGCTCCGCGCGCAGCGAAGCGTCGGCATGGATGGGCGCCACCGGGGCGCGGCAGATGACGGACATGGGCGCGCAAGCTCGTCGGGTTCGGGCCCGAGCGTCAAGCGTTGGTGGCGGGGGGCATCGGCGGCGTCGGAATCGGCTCGCCGCGGCACTTCGCGCACTGTGTCACGCCCTGAAACGTGCAGATGAGGCAGATGAATGTCCCGCAGGTCGTGCACGGGTATCCCTCGGACGCGCGCTCCTCGCGCCCGCAGGCGCGGCAGATCATCGCATCGTGTTCGTGGATCTGGGCCATGCTCGGCTCCTTCAGAGTCGGCAGTCGTCAGTCTGCAGTCGTCCGTGAGTCGTCAGCTGCGATGGCCTGCCGACTGACCGTCGACGGCCGACTGCCGACCGCTGCCTACATCTTGAAATCATACCGCTTGATCTTGTTGATCAGCGTCGCCCGCGAGATACCCAGCTCGTGCGCCGCGCGCGTCCGGTTCCCGTTGTGGTGCCGCAGCGTCCGCTCGATGTGCTGTCGCTCCAGCTCCTCGAGCGTCATCGGCGTGTGGCGGCGATCACCGATGCCCGGGCGGTTCCTGAACTCGCCGGGGAGGTGCTCGATCGCCACCTGCGGCAATCCCTGCCCCAGGATCATCGCCCGCTCCAGCACGTTCCGGATCTCCCGTACGTTCCCGGGCCACGGATACGCCAGGAAGCGTTCCAGCACCTCGCCCGCCATGCTGGTCGGACCCTCCGGCAGTTCCCGGCCCAGGTCGTGATGCATCCGCTGCACCAGCGCCGCGCGATCCTCCCGGGCCCGGTCGCGCACCGCCGGCAGCCGCAGCGGCATAACGCTGAGGCGGTAGTACAGGTCCTCGCGGAACCGGCCCGCCTCCACCTCGGCCGCGAGCGTGCGACTGGTCGCGGCGATGAGCCGCACGTCCACCGAGATCTCCCGCGTCCCGCCCGCGCGGCGGAACGAGCGCGTCTCCAGCACCTTGAGCAGCTTGGGCTGCAACTCCGGCGGCAGGTCGGCGATCTCGCCCAGGTACAGAGTGCCCCGGTCGGCGATCTCGAACAGGCCCTGCTTCCGTTCCCGGGCGTCGCTGCCTTTCTCCTGCCCGAAGAGTTCCACCTCGAGCAATTGCGGCGTCGTCCCGGCGCAGCTCACGGCGGCATACGGCTGGCGCGCCCGCTGGCTCAGCGCGTGGATCAGCCGCGCCACCCAGCCCTTTCCGCTCCCCACCTCGCCCTCGAGCAGCACCGTGGTCCGCTCGCTCCCGGCGAGCAGCCGTACCTGCTGCGCGATCTCCTGCATCGAGGGCGATGCGCCCAGCGACTCGAGGTTCTGCCCCGCCGCCGGCCCAAGCAGCGCCTCGGACACGCGCCGGAGCCGCACCGCTTCCGACACCCGGCCGATCGCCGCCTCGAGGTGCCCCTGGTCCACCGGCTTGAGTACCCACGACTCGGCGCCCGCCTGCAGCGCCGCGACCGCGGTGGCGCTCCCGGCCGGCGCCAGCACGATGACCGCGGCGCTTCGTTCTCGCAGGTGCGCCAGCACCTCGGTGCCCTGCATCCCGGGCAGGTCGAGGTCCAGCACCACGATGTCGGGCCGGAGGCGGTCCCAGGTTGCGAGGCCGGCTTCGCCGCTCAGCTCGCGTGTCACCTCGTAACCGGCGCGCTC
>JAGGAG010000003.1 GCA_017889745.1 Gemmatimonadota bacterium
GTTGCCGAACGTCTCGGTGCTGGACGGAAACGCGAACACGTCCGACGACGCATATGCGGTCGCGAGCTCGATGCCGTGCAGGTAGCCCAGCAGGTGAACCCCCGGGATCCGCCGGGCACGGACGCTGTCGACCAACAGCCCCTCACCCACCATCACCAGCTGCGCATTGCCCCGCACTGGCTCGAGCTGCCGCCAGGCGTCGAGCAGGATATCGAGGTTCTTTTCCGGTGCGATGCGCCCCACGAAGGTCACGAGCGTGTCAGTGGGCCCGATGCCGAACCGCGCGCGCCATGCGTCGGAGCGGAACTTCGGGTGGAACTCCTCTGAGTTGACGCCGCGCGTCCAGATTCCGGTATGGTGCACGCCACGGGAATGGAGATGCGCCTCGTGCACGCGCGTCGGACAGAGCACCTTGTGGGCGTGCCGGTAGAACCACCGCATGTAGGCCCAGCCCGGCCGTACCGCCGTGACGAGCCACCGGCCATACGGCCGGGCGTACGCTTCGTAGTCGGTGTGTGAACTCGCGATGATGGGCAGGCCGAGCGCCTTCGAGGCACGGAGACCGGGGTACCCCATCGCGAACTCGGTCGCGAGGTGCACCACCTGCGGCTGGAACTCGCGCATGTCGGCGACGAGGTCGCGCACTTTCGGGAAGGCCCACTGGACGTCGGGCGCGAGGAAGAACGGCCGCCCCGGCGAGCGATGCACCTCGGGCCGCTCCACCGCTCCTGGCGGCAACTCGTAGTGTGGCGAGTACACCCGCACCGCATGCCCCCGCGCATGCAGCGCATCGACCAGCCGGCGGAGCGTCAGCGCGACGCCGCTCACCATGGGCCAGTAGATCTCGGAGTAGATCGCGATGCGCATATGCACAAAGCTTCCACGGCGCCGGGTTACAATGCAAGGGCACATGAATCGCCTCGGCCTGTCCCTTGCGGTCACACTCCTTTACACCCCGCCGACGCTCCTGGCGCAGGGTGCGGCCCTGCCGTCGCCCCCTGAGGGCTTCCTCGGCTACACCTTCTGCCGCAACGGTGTGGCCGAGAGCTGGGTGAGGGCCGACATCATCGGCACCCCCCAGGCCGAGGAGGTGGTGGTGCACGAGCAGGTGCACCGTGAGGAGGCAGCCCTCTTCCCCTCGTGCGAGGCCTGGGCCGCGAGCCTCAGCAGTGCGCGCAGGGTGATCGAGATGGAGATCCCCGCGTACTGCGCGCAGTGGCGGCTGGTGGTCGCTCGCGGCGTGGACGGCGATTCCCTGCAGCGTGAGTACTCGCTCCGGATATCGGCGCAGGCGGGAGCGATGGAGAACCGGCTGGATGTGCTGGAGATGTTCCGGCGGGACTGTACCTAGCCGGGGCCCGCCAGCTGGCGTCCTACGTGAGCCGGATCCCGCCCGTGGCCCGGGTCAGCTTCTCGGCCGCGCCCGCCAGCGTGCTGGCCGAGGAGGAAATCTCCTCGGTGGAGGCGTTGAGCTGCTGCGCGGCGGCCGCGATTTCCTCCGCGGCCGCCGCGTAGTCTTCGGTTCCGGCCGAGACCTCCTTCATCCGGCCGGCGATCGTTTCGATCAGCCCGCGTACCTGGTCCGCCGAGGCCGAAATGCCCCGGGTCCACTGGTCGTTGGCGTCGGCATCGTTGGCCACCGTGAGGAGCCCGTCGGCCGCCGCGTGCGCGGCGTCGCGCGCCGCCATGCCCCCGCGACCGAGCCGAAGCAGCCGCTCCCGGGCCGTCTGCACCCGCTCGAGCACCATCTGCACCGTGTCGCTGGTACTGGTCGCCGCCTGCGCCGCCTGGGCCGCGAGCTTTCGCACTTCCTCGGCCACCACGCTGAATCCCTTGCCCTCATCGCCGGCACGCGCCGCCTCGATCGAGGCATTGAGGGCCAGCATGTGGGTTTGCTTCGCGATCGCCTTGGTCTGGGTGACGAACTTGCTGATCTCGCTCGACGCGAGCGCGAGCGCCTCGGCTTCGGCTGAGCCCTTGTCCACCTCTTCGGCGAGCCGCGCGAGTTCCGCTGTGCTCGCGTCGAGCCGGTCGCGATGGGAGCGCGCCGCCACCGCGAGCGCGGCGTTCCGGGTGGCGGCCTCGCCGGCCCCGCTGGCCAGCACCTTGGCGATCTCGAGGATCTTGCTGGCGTCCTCCGCCGCGGCGCGGACGATGATCGCCTGCTGCGCGGCCCGCTCGGTCAGGTCGCCGGTGGTGCCGGCCACCTCCTGCGTCGATGCCGTCATCTCCTCGGTGGAGGCCGCGATCTCCTGTGCCATGGCGGCCGCCTCGGCGGCGGTGCCGTGGATCGTCTCGACCAGGAGTCGGAGCTGCCGCACCATCGCGAAGATGCTCTGGGTCAGCATGTCCTTGCCGTCATTGCGCGATTCCTGCTCGCTGATGGAGCGCAGGTCGCCCTGCGAGACGCGCATCGCGATGTTCGCCGCGCGTCCGGCCGGCTTCAGCACGTCGTTGATGAAGCGGCGAAGCAGGAGCCAGGTGACGACGAGGGCGCCGCCGGCCACCAGCAGCAGGCCTGACACCAGCGCCCGGGGGTTCAGCGCGACTCCCGACGCGCGCAGCAGCAGGACCGTCGCGACCAGGTGGAGCACCACGATGACGCCGGCGCCCGAGAAGGCGGCGATGTAGAGGTTCCGGGTGAAGCGATGGCGGGCGTCGGCCATGGTCGGGTGTCGGTGGTCCGGGATGGAGGTGCAGGGAAGCTACTGATCGTGACGCGGCGGGGACAGGCGGGGCCTTCACGCGCCAATACACTCCCGGTTCACAGCGAGCCGGGAGGTGTGAGGTCCACTTCGGGCGCAGGGCCGAGGGCCAGCGCACTGGATGGAACTCAGCGCGACTGCCGTGACGTCGCAGGCTCTCCAGAGGCGGGGCTCGGGATCGCGCTCAGCCCCGGCCCCGCGGAATGATCAATTCGCGGACCACCGCCAGCAGCAGCGAGGTCGGTCCCAGCAGCCTCGACAATCGGTGACTCCATCCGCCGCCCGCCCCTACCACACTCGAAAGCTGATCACGGAGCGGTTCGACTATAGGGTCCGCCGGGGCGGCCGCATGATGCCTGTCGCCAGGTCCTCGGTGCGTGTCTGGATGGCGCGGTGTCCCTGTCGACAACGCACGGTCGAGCAACTGCTGAAGGGTGTGCTCACGGAGGAACGGCGCGCCTGCCGGAAATGGTGCGGTGGTCACCGAAACCTCGAGGCTGTCGAACCGCAGGCGCCGTCCCGGGAGCACGGCCGCGTTGGGCCAGAGCGCGCGCGCAGGCGGGGCCGGCTCGACATAGACCAGCCAGGAGGTGCCGGAACCGTCGGTAAACGTCACGGAATGGGTCAACGGGTTGCCCCTGGCGAATGGCGGCTTCACCGGCGCGGGCACGGGGTCGGCGGGAAGTACGCGGGACGCGCTGCGCTTGTTCGTCTTGGTGGTTCGAGTCTTCATGTCACGACAATCCCTGATTGAGCGAAGGAAGGAGGTGATGATGTACCGCTCACATCCGGCGCCCGCAAGTGCGGGAATCTCGACATGCTGGCATTCGTGATTGTGATCACAGGGCGGTGCCTCGATCCTCGGGCGCCGCAGCCCGGCGCGTCACCGGCACCCGACCCGGTTCTGGCGAGGCAGTCCGCGGCCCTGGGTGGCCCCCGGGAGAGCCGAAAAGCCCCAGCCGGCGTGGTTGGCGCTAACCTCCCATGGTCTATAGATTTGCGGGTCCTATGAACCCCAGCGACAGCACCTCCGCTCCCGCCGCAATCCAACCCGATGGCCACGACGGCTACCGGCCGGACCTGGTCGAGGCCAAGTGGCAGGCCCGGTGGGCGGAGCGTCACACCAACGAGCCCGACCTCGACGGCGCCGCGCGGCCGTTCTACAACCTCATGATGTTCCCCTATCCGTCGGCCGAAGGCTTGCACGTGGGGAACATGTTCGCCTTCACCGGCAGCGACGTCTTCGGCCGGTTCCAGCGGCTGCGCGGCTTCGACGTCTTCGAGCCCATCGGTTACGACGCCTTCGGTATTCATAGCGAGAACTACGCGATCAAGCTGGGCATCAACCCCGCCGAGCTGATCCCGCGCAACATTGCGAACTTCCGGCGGCAGCTCACCCGAGTGGGCGGCATGTTCGACTGGCGCCACGAACTGTCCACCACCGAGCCCAGCTACTACAAGTGGACCCAGTGGCTCTTCCTGCAGCTGTTCAAGGCGGGGAAGGCCTACAAGAAGAAGGCGGCGGTCAACTGGTGCCCCAACGACAAGACCGTGCTCGCCAACGAGCAGGTGCTCAATGGTCATTGTGAGCGCTGCGGCGCCGCGGTCGAGCAGCGCTTCCTGGAGCAGTGGTTCTTCCGCATCACCGACTACGCGGAGCGCCTGCTCGACAATCTCGACGACAAGTCCAAGATGGACTGGTCGGACACGACCACGACGGCGCAGCGCAACTGGATCGGACGCTCCGAGGGCGCCGAGCTGACTTTCGAGGTGGACTGGGATCCGGATGACACGATCACCGTGTTCACCACCCGGCCCGACACCGTGTTCGGCGCGACCTTCCTGGTGCTGGCCCCGGAGCATCCCCTGGTGGAGCAGCTCACTACCAGCGATCAGCGGCACGCGGTGGAGGCCTATCGCAAGGCGGCGGCGGCGAAGGATCTCGTCTCCCGCAAGGTCGGCGAGAAGGAGAAGTCCGGCGTCTTCACCGGCACGTACGCGATCAACCCCGCGTCCGAAGAGCGCATTCCCGTCTGGATCGCCGACTACGTCCTGATGGACTACGGCACCGGCGCCATCATGGCGGTGCCGGCGCACGACGAGCGCGACTTCGAGTTCGCGACGAAGTACGGCCTCGGCATCGAGCGCGTCATCGCGGCCCCGGGCGACGACGCGGGCGCCCCGCTCGCGCAGGCCTATGTGGAGACGACCGGCGCGACGCTGGTCAATTCCGGCGAGTTCGACGGGATGGCGCCCGACAAGGCGAAGCGCGCCATTACCGACTGGCTGGCGAAGCAGGGACTCGCCACAGTCCGCGTCCAGTACCGGCTCTACGACTGGTGCATCTCACGGCAGCGCTACTGGGGGCCGCCGATCCCGATCATCTACTGCGATGATTGCGGCCCGGTGCCCGTGCCCGAGAAGGACCTGCCGGTGATCCTCCCGGCCATCGACGATTTCCGGCCCGACGACACCGGCATCTCGCCGCTGGCGCGGCACGAGGAGTGGTACTTCGTGCCGTGCCCGACCTGCCGCAAGCGCGCCCGCCGCGAAACGGATGTCTCCGACACCTTCCTCGACTCGGCCTGGTATTACCTGCGGTATCCGAGCAGCGAGCTCGATGACCGGCCGTTCGACAGGGCGCGCACCGCGAAGTGGTGCCCGGTGTCGACCTACATCGGCGGGAACGAGCACGCGGTCCTCCACCTGCTGTACTCGCGCTTCCTGGCGATGGTGCTGCAGGAACTGGGGCACGTCGCCTTCGAGGAGCCGTTCCGGAAGTTCCGGGCACACGGCCTCATCGTGAAGGACGGCGCCAAGATGTCCAAGTCCAAGGGAAACGTGGTGATCCCGGACGAGTACATCGACCGCTGGGGAGCCGACAGCTTCCGGATGTACCTGATGTTCCTCGGTCCCTTCCAGGAGGGCGGCGATTTCCGCGATGCCGGCATCAACGGCATCCGCCGCTTTCTCGACAAGGTCTGGCACCTGGTGGGGCAGAGCCTGGCCGAGGGCGAACGGGGCGGGGAGGTATTGCGCCCGGTGCTGGCCAAGTGGCACCGCACCAAGAAGAAGGTCACCGACGACGTCGAGAGCCTGGGCTACAACACGGCCATCGCGGCGATGATGGAGATGCTCAACACGATCCGCGAGAGCAGTTGCTGCGAGCATGAACTGGTGGAGGAGTTCGTGGTGATGCTGGCTCCCTTCGCGCCTCACTTCGCGGAGGAATGCTGGGAGCGGCTGGGGCACGGCACGTCGGTGTTCGACGCGCGCTGGCCCGGGTACGATCCCGCGCTCCTGGTGGATGACACCGCAGAAGTGGCAGTGCAGGTGGGCGGCAAGACCCGCGGCCGCGTGACTGTGGCGCGCAACGCCGCCGAAGCAGTGGTCGTCGAGGCAGCGCGCGCCGAGCCGCGGATCGCCAAGTTCCTCGACGGCAAGTCGGTGCAGAAGGTAGTCTACGTGCCGAACCGGCTCCTCAACCTGGTCGTGGGCTGAGGATGTGGTATCGCATGGTCATCGCGCTGCTGGCGCTCGTCAACTCCCTCGTGGCGACGTACCTCTACCTGTGGAAGACCGGGCGCGCGGGTACCCTGGCCTGCACCGGGAGCGGCGGTTGCGCCATCGCACAGTTCAGCCCCTACGGCTGGTTCCTGGGCGTGGACGTGGCACTCATCGGTGCCGTTGGCTACGCCGTGCTGCTTCTGGTAGCACTGGTAAGCATCCAGCCGCGGCACCTGGAAAGCCGGCGCGTGAGCGTGGCGCTACTGGCGCTTATCGCCCCCGCCTTCCTGTTCACGGTGCGGCTCAAGTACGGTGAATGGGTCGTGCTGAAGGTGTTCTGCCCCTGGTGCTTCATCTCGACCGTGTCGATCACCACCTGCCTCATCCTCGCCTGGCTCGACTGGCGGCGGACGGCTCGGGTCGCACCAGCCCCGGAGGAATCGGCACGGATGCCGCTCGCGGCATAACCGCTGGCGGTGGGCCGCAGGCTTAATACGTCGGCACGCCCGGGTCCACGTCCTTGCTCCACCGCAAGATGCCGCCAGTGAGGTTCGACACCTTCCGAAAGCCGGCCGCGCGCAGCTGCGACGCCGCGCGCAGGCTGCGCACGCCGCCCTTGCAGTAGACTACGATCTCCCGCGCGCTGTCGAGCGAGCCGAGTGTGGCTGGCAGCGTTGCCAGCGGCACCAGCCGTGCGCCCGGCAGCCGCGCGATGGCCCATTCCTGCGGTTCGCGCACGTCGATCAGGTCGAAATCGTCGCCGCGCCCGATGCGCGCGGCCAGCTGCTGCGGTGTCAGCTCGGGAATGGTCGCATCCACGCTGTCGTCCTCGTCGTTCAGCCCGCAGAACTGTTCGTAGTCGATCAGTGACTGTATCTCCCTGGTGCCGCACGCCGGACAGAGCGGGTCGCGCGCCAGCCTGAGCGTCCGGAACTGCATGCGCAGCGCGTCCACCAGCAGCAGCCGACCGATCAGCGGTTCGCCGATGCCGGTGAGCAGCTTGATCGCCTCCGTGGCCTGGATCACGCCGATGAGGCCGGGCAGCACGCCCAGTACGCCGCCTTCCGCGCAGCTCGGCACCATTCCCGGGGGCGGGGGCTCCCGAAAGAGGCAGCGGTAGCAGGGTCCGCTGTCGGTGGCGAGCACCGAGGCCTGTCCCTCGAACCGGAAGATGCTGCCATAGACATTCGGTTTCCCCAGAAGCACGCAGGCGTCGTTGACCAGATATCGCGTGGGGAAGTTGTCGGTCCCGTCGATGACGAGGTCGTACTCCCGTGCGATGTCGAGAGCGTTGGCCGAGGTGAACCGCGCCTCGTATGACTGCACCTCCACATGCGGGTTGAGCCCCTCGATCCGGTCACGCGCCGAGGCGAGCTTCGGGCGGCCCACGTCGGCGGTGCTGTGGATGACCTGCCGCTGCAGGTTGGTCGCGTCGACCACGTCGAAGTCGACGATGCCGAGCCGGCCCACGCCCGCGGCGGCGAGGTACAGGCCAAGCGGCGAGCCCAGGCCGCCTGCCCCCACGATGAGCACGCTCGAGCCCTTGAGCCGGCGCTGCGCGTCGAGGCCGAACTCCGGCAGGATCAGGTGCCGGCTGTAGCGGAGGATCTCGTCGTTGCCCAGCTCGGGCAGCGTTTCCGCGGCGATCGATGTTGCAGTCATGAGTTCATCCCCCGGCGATGGCGGGCACGATGATCAGCTCGTCACCGTCCCGCACCACGGTGGCGAAGCCACCGGTGAAGCGAATGTCCTCGTCGTTCAGGTAGAACGTCACGAAGGAATACGGGTTGCCCTGCTCGTCGCGCAGGCGAGGGCCAAGCTGGGGAAAACGACCGGCGACATCGGACACCACGTCGCCCACCGTGGCGCCGCTGGCCTCAATGGTGCGGGCGCCGTCCGTGAGGCGGGTCAGGACGGCCGGCAGGGACAGCGTGACTGACATGATGGAACCCTCCTCAGCGTGAAGATGGCGACGTGCGCGCCACGAGATCCGCGACGTCGCGGAGGCGGGGTGCCAGTACCGGTGCCTCGCCCAGCGAACCACTCAAGGCCTCGACCGTCTTGAGGCCGTTACCCGTAATGCACAACACGACCTCGTCGTTCGGGCGGAAGTGACCCTGGCGCGCCAGTTCGAGCGCGCTCGCCAGGGTGACGCCGCCCGCCGTCTCGGTGAAGATGCCCGCCGTCTCGGCGAGCAGCAGGATGCCCCTGACCAGCTCGGCGTCACTGACGCTCGCGGCCCATCCGCCCGACTGGCGGATCGACTCCGCCGCGTACGCGCCATCAGCCGGACTGCCGATCGCGATTGACCGGGCGATCGTGTCCGGGATCTCCGGGATGAGCTGCCCGTCGCCGCGCTCAACCAGGCGTACGATCGGCGCGCATCCCGACGCCTGGGCGCCGTAGAGGCGCGGGAGCTCTCCCTCCACCAGTCCGGCCGACAGGAACTCCCGGAATCCCTTGCCGAGCTTGCTCACCAGCGATCCGCCCGCCATCGGGGCCACCACCGCGGTGGGAAACCGCCAGCCGAGCTGCTCGGCGATCTCGAAGGCGAAGGTCTTCGATCCCTCACCGTAGTAGGAACGCAGGTTGACGTTGACGATGCCCCACCCGAAGCGGTCCGCAACCTGGGCGCACAGGCGGTTCACGTCGTCGTACGTTCCCCGGATCCGCACCAGGTTGGGCGCGTACACTGACGTGCCCACCACCTTGCCGTACTCGAGGTTGTCGGGAATGAAGATCCACGCCGGCAGGCCGGCGCGCGCCGCCTGCGCGGCGACCGCATTGGCAAGGTTGCCGGTGGAGGCGCAGCCCACGGTGTCGAGGCCAAACGCCGCCGCGGCATTAATGGCGGCGGCAACGACGCGATCCTTGAACGACAGGCTCGGGTGCGATACGGCATCATTCTTTACCCACACGCGCGCAACGCCGAGAAGCGGTGCCAGCCTCGGCACTTCGACCAGCGGGGTGAAGCCGGTGTCGGGGGAGTACGGCGGGTCGCCCTCGAGCGGCAGCCACTCGCGGTAGCGCCACAACGACGGCCCCCGCGAGGCGATCTCCTCGCGGGTGGGCAGGCGCCGGGCGGCATCGTAGCGCGGCTCGAGGGGTCCCAGGCATTCGGCGCAGATGGCAACGGGCGCCGCATCCGTCTCGGCGCCGCAATTGCGGCAGCGAAGCGGCAGCGCGCGCACCCGGGGGGAAACAGCAACGGCGGTCATGCCGGTATCCTTGTCGCCCGACTGGCGGCGACGAAAAAAAGCGCCCGCGGCAACGAGGCGCGGACGTCTCGCTTTTTAGCATTTGTTTAACGTGGCTGCAATACGCGGCAAATGACCACGAATCAGTTGTCGTAATGAGAGATACGTGGAACCGGTGTGGCTGTCAAGCTGGGATGCGGCAGCCCTATAGCAACTTCACGATCCATTCTCCCACCACGTAGCCGATCCCGGCCACGCCGAGTCCTACGAGGAACATGTCCATCCCGCTACGGACCACGCCGCGCCCGGTAAAGAAGCTCCTCGCCGCGCCGACCGCGAAGTGGCTCAGCATCGCGAGCGCGAACGACGTCCAGATGACCAGCGGTCCGCGGCCGAAGAAGAACGGCGCCACGGGGATGAACGCACCCAATGCCGTGGCGGTACCGGTGACCCAGGCCTCCCGCCTCGGAGTGCTCGTGGCCTCGCCGATTCCGAGTTCCTCGCGCACCTTCTCGGCCAGCGCGCGCTCCGGGTCCTTCATCACTTCGGCGGCCAGCGCGTCGGCCTGGGCCGCGGGGATGCCCTTGGCCTGGTAGATGAGGCTCAATTCCTCGCCCTCGAGTTCGGGCATGAGCTTGATCTCGTCGCGCTCCATGGCGATCTCGTGCTCGAAGACCTCCCGCTCGCTCTTCGCGGCGAGGTAGCCCGACGACCCCATCGAGAGCGCATCAGCCACCATACCGGCCACGCCGGCCACCAGCACCGCATGGCTCCCCAGGTTGGCGCCCTGCGCGCCGATCATGCCGGCCACCAGGCCGAAGTTGGCGGTGAGTCCGTCGTTGAAGCCGTACACCACGTTCCGGAGGAACCCGCCGGCACCCGTCTTGTGCCACGGCTCGGCGGCGCCCCCGCCGATGGCCGCGAGCCGTTCCGCGTGTTCCTTGGACTCGCGCGCCAGCTTGAGCGCCGTCGGCCCCGCCGCGCCCTCGGGCGCCTCGCGATAGAGCGAGAGGTAGCTCTTCACCTCTCGGCCCTCTTCCTCCAGCAGCAGCGGCAGCACCACGCCGGGGCCGATGCGCCGCGCCACCCACGCACGGATCCGTGCGTCCCGGGAAGGTGGCGGCACTTTCACGGTGTGCCCCTGCTCGGTGAGCAGCGTCTGCCACGCTTCGACGTGCCGGTCCTCGACCTCCGCCAACTGTCCGTAAATCTTCGAGCGGCCGGGATCACGCTCGGCCTGTGCCAACTCGCGGTACAGAAACGCCGCGTCGGCCTCGTCGGCGAGGTGGTGCAGCCAGTCGGCGGGAGGAGCCTGAGTCATGGGCCAAATATAAGCCCCTTCGCAAGATACGTTGCGGCAACGGCTTGCCCGCTCAGCTCTGCGGAGGCCATCCCGCTTACCGCTCACCGCTCACGCTTCTACACCCTGCAACGCTCCTCCCGCCTCCCGCATCTTTATCAGTGCCATGACACGAGCGCTGCTGATGGATTCACACCCGATCGCCAATGCCGAATCGGTGGTAGCCCGGGCCCGGGAGGGTGACGCGGCGGCACTCGAGGCGCTCTACCGGGCCTTCGAGGTCCCGGTCTACAACCTCGCCCGCCGGATATGCCGTACCACCGAGGACGCCGAGGACGTGCTGCAGGAGACCTTCTTCGAGGTGTGCCGCAGCATCGGACGGTACCGGCAGGACGGCAGCCTCTGGGGATGGGTGCGGACGATCGCGGCGAGCAAGGCGCTGATGCGCCTCCGGCGGAACAAGTACCGGGATGCCGATGAGCTGCACGACGACGTCATGGAGCACCGGCGCGAGGATACGGCCCTGCGCATGGACCTCGAGGCGGCGCTCGAGCGGCTGGGTGAGACGTCACGCGCGGTCGTCTGGTTGCACGACGTCGAGGGCTTTACCCACGACGAGATTGCCGGGATGATGGGAAAGACCGTGAGCTTTTCGAAGTCCCAGCTGGCACGGGCACATACGCGCCTCAGGAAATGGCTGGGAGAGGAGTCGCTGGGATGACACACCTGACGATGGAACAGCTGCTGGAGCTGCGCGAGCCGGGCATCGAACCCGGAACCGCTGCGCAGCGCGAGCACCTGGAGCACTGCGAGGCCTGCCGGCTCGAACTCGATCGACTGGAGCAGCGTGCCGCGCGCCTGCGCGCCCTGCCCACCCTGCGGCCGGCGCGCGACCAGTGGCCGCGCGTCGCGGCCAGGGTCAACACCGTGCGCCGGCAGCGGCGGATCCGCTGGGCTACGGCGGGCGCGATGGCGCTCGCCGCCTCGCTCGCGCTGGCGCTGCTGGTGAAACGGCCGTTGCCGGCGGCACCGGCGACGTCGTCCGAGCAGGAGCTGTCGTCGCTCATGCAGCGCTCGCGCGCGCTGGAGGCGGCGATCGGCGCGTACGATCCCGATGCACGGGTGCTGGACGGACGGACCAGCCGGGTCGCCTCCGATCTCGAGGATCGCATCGCCGACGTGGACCGGCGGCTGGAACGCACCGAACTCGCGGCGCCGCCCGGAACGGGCGGGCCCGACGTGATGCAGCTCTGGCAGGAACGGGTGGGACTTCTTGATGCGCTGGTGGACGTGCACGTCACCCGCGCCAGCAACGTCGGGCTCTGAGCCCCGAAGGAGACTTCATGTACCGGACACACTGGATCGCACTCGCCCTTGGCGCCGCCGGCGCCATGCCGCTTGTCGCGCAGGACGCCCAGCCGCAGCCCAGGTCGCAGGTGCGCATCGAGCGCCATGGCAGCCCGGGGTGGAATGGCCCGGGCGACATGGAGATCATGATGACCCGGCGTGCCCGGCTCGGCATCAAGGTCAACCTGCAGGCGCGCGCCAGCGATTCCATCGGGGCCTACGTGGAGGCGGTCACCCCCGGCGGACCGGCGGCCAAGGCCGGTCTCGAGGCGGGTGACGTGATCACGAAGCTCGACGGCACCTCACTGGTTGGCGGGAGCAAGCAGGGGAGTGCAGACCGGTCGCTGCCGGGCATGCGCTTGATCGAGTTGGCGGCGCGCCTGCCCGCCAACGACACCATCCCGATCGACTACCGCCGCGGCAAGGACCGCAAGAGCACGACGCTCGTGACGCAGGAAGACCCCGAGAAGGTCTTCGTGATGACGCCTGATGGTGACCGGGAGTTCTCCTTCCGCTTCGACGGCGACGGCCCGGAAGGCTTCGAGGGACAGGCAATGCCCGGCATGGGCATGCGGGTGCCGATGGCCCCCGGCATGAAGATGCGGACGCCCATGGGTGGTGGGGACATGCCGTTCAGGGTGTTCATCTCGTCGGAACTGGAGGAGCTCGAACTGGTGCCGCTCAATCCCGACCTGGCGCCCTATTTCGGCGCCAGCGACGGTGTGCTGGTGATCAACGTGCCGCAGGGATCGACGCTGGGGCTCAAGGGCGGCGACGTGGTGCTGACCATCGACGGCCGGAAGCCGGCCAACACGGCGCAGATGCACCGCATACTCCGGTCCTACGATCCGGGGAACACCGTGAAGTTCGAGATCCTGCGCAACAAGAAGACGATCACGGTGTCGGGCACGATCCCGAATCCGCCCGACATGAAGTGGAAGACGGGTGACAGTGTGAAGGTGAGAACAAAGGGCGCGACGGGTACGTGATCGACCGCCGCCTCACTCCTCACACAGTCGTTCTTCCTCGAGTCAGGCGGTTAACGGCCGCACCTTCCGGCGCTCCAGATCGGGATGGACGCGCCGGGCCAGGTCGATGAACATCGGGATGTCGAGGCTCTGCGGGCCGTCACTCATTGCCTGCTTCGGGTTGGGATGTACCTCCACTATGAGTCCCGCTGCTCCCGCCGCGAGCGAGGCCTCGGCGAGCGGCGTCACCAGGCTGGCCACGCCCGCCGCATGACTCGGGTCCACCACCACCGGCAGGTGTGACCGCTCGCGAACCAGCACCACCGCGTTGAGGTCGAGCGTGTGACGGGTGGCGCGCTCGAAGGTGCGGATGCCCCGCTCGCACAGCACCACGTTGGGGTTGCCCTCCGCCAGCACGTACTCCGCCGCCATCAGCCATTCCTCGATTGTGGCCCCTGCGCCGCGCTTGAGCAGCACTGGCACGCCGCTCCTGGCCGCGGCCCGGAGGAGGGAGAAGTTCTGCATGTTCCTGGCACCGATCTGCAGCATGTCGGCGAAGTGCGCGACCAGCGGCACCTCCTCCCAGCTCAGCACCTCCGTGACGATCGGCAGGCCGGTGCGCTCGCGCGCCTCGGCGAGATACCGCAGTCCCTTCACCCCCAGCCCCTGGAAGTCATAGGGCGAGGTGCGCGGCTTGAATGCGCCGCCCCGCAGCATGTCGCCGCCCGCGCTTGCCACCGCGTCCGCTGTCTCCAGGATCATCTCGCGGCTCTCGACCGAGCACGGTCCGGCGATCAGCACCGGGCTGGCGCCACCGAACTCCAGGTGGCGCACCTTGACGATCGAGCCCTGCGGGGCGCGCCGCCGGTCGATGAGCGGGATGTCCGGCTTCTTCACGTGGTGCGCGGGCGTCGGATGGAAGATCTGGAAGCTGGGTACGCCCTCCGTCCAGGCCTCGTAGCTGCCCAGAATGATCAGTTGCGCCGCCAGTGCCTCGACTTCCTCCAGCGCCTCGGCGACGCGCGGCTCCGTGGCCGCACCTTCCACGTCGACGTAGAACCGGTAGGTCCACGGCGCCGACGGCTCGGGCCGCGACTGCAGTGCCGTGAGGTTGACGCCCCGCGCGCTGAAGGCGAGCAGCGTGTGCGCCAGCATCCCGGGGCGGTGATCGAGCGACACGATGAGCGAGGTCTTGAACGGGCCCGAGCCGGCGGGAGCCGCTGGCGCGCCCTGGCGGCTGAAGATCAGGAAGCGGGTCTGGTTGGTGGGATCATCCTCGATCCGTTCCGCCAGAGGCACCAGGCCATGCGCCGCGGCAGCCGGCAGTGCCGCGATCGCGGCCTCGGTCGGGTCGCCATGTGCCGCCACCATCTCGGCGCTTCCAGCGGTATCCCACGCGCTGACCAGCTCGGCATTGGGCAGGTGCTTCGAGAGCCAGCGCCGGCACTGACCCAGCGCCACCGGGTGCGAGTACACCCGCCTGATATCCTCCACCCGTGCGCCCGGCACCGCCATGATCGTGTGGTGAACGGGCAGCAGCGTCTCGTGCGTCAGGGCCAGCGTACCGTCGCCGAACGCCTCGTGCAGCAGGTCGTAGGTGGCGGTGACCGAGCCGATCAGGGAGTTCTCGATCGGGAGGCAGCCAGCATCGGCCCGTCCCTCACGGACCGCCGCCACCGCGTCCGCCACCTCGCGGCAGGGGATGGCTTCGAGCTCGGGCCACCGGCGTCGTGCCGCCGCTTCACTGAAGGCGCCGTGGGTGCCCTGGATGGCTACGCGCATTGGGTCATGCTCCTGTGGTGTGCCGCTCGTGTCATGCCGAAAAAGGAAACGCCCCGCCGGCTGCTGCCGGCGGGGCGTCGAGGGTCCGTTCAGGTCGCGCTACTGCACGCTACCGGAACCGGACGCAGCTCGAGCCGCGCCGGCGCTGGTAAAAAAGAAGTACCACGACCGTGTATTCATGCAGGGGAGTCTCGTTCCGGGGCCGCCGGGTGTCAAGTGCAGGACGCCTGGCGGTCGACCGAGCCGGCCCACTGGCGGAGGAACCACATCGCCTCACGACAGTTGGATCTGCCCTCCGGCGAAGAGGAACTGCTCCATGCTCTTGAGAAGCATTTCCTTGGCCTTGGGATCCCGCACGTTGAGGCCGTAGTGATTGATCATCTGCTGCTGGGCCTTGATCCACTCCGCCCAGCAGGTGGCACAGATTTCCTGATAAAGCCGCCGTCCCAGTTCATTCTGGAAGGGCTGGAAGCTCATCTGGTCGCGGGTCTGGCCGCACCGGGTGCAGTTGATGTGAGGCATGACGAAAAAGTAGCGTGCTCGTGCACTGGTGGCGAGGCGCCGCCGCTCCCATCGCATGATCATGGGTAGAGCCTCCCTCGCGCTGACTCGGTACGCCCGAGCGCCCGCACGCCCGCGGCCGTACCCATCCCCGTGCCGACGCCGAAGACGATCGCGGTGCCAAGGGACACGAGCGGAAGGGCCGAAAGCGGCCACGCCAGCAGGAACGCCGCCGCGCCGGCCACCAGCGGGGCAAAGGGCGACCGCATCGCGTCCACGAAACGGAGCCGCCGCTGCACGAAGTTGCGTGCAAAGAAATAGCTGCCGATCGCCGATGCGGCGAAGATGAGCAGGGATGTGAGCGCCATGAGTTTGCCTACCATTGAGAAACCTCAGTTGAGCCTGAATCGTACCGAACGCGTTTCAGTACGGAACAACCGTCCGGCGAGTTTCATGCGTATCGCTTTGGCGGCAACCCGGCCAGTATTCCGCACCAGCCACGTCCGGAGACGCACGGCAATGAGCAGCAAGCATCCGGTGGTCAGCATCCCCGACGTGGGCAGTATGGACCACGCGTGGGATGTCCTCGGTCCCTGGGAGGTCGATTTCGAGCTCCTGGAGCAGAATGACCGCGTACCCGGCGAACTGGCCTTCAACTCGTGGGACGAGGCGGAGTTGCGCCTGGACGAGGCCCGGGCGTCGGTGATGGGCGTGCCGGCGGTGGTGCGCCTCGAGCGCGACAGCGAGATCGAGCGAACGGATGCGGGCGGGGGGGCGCTGGAGTGGATGATGGGCGCGTCGGGCGCCCCGTGGTCCTTGCGCTGCGTCATGTGGCCCGGTGACCTCTACCTTCGCGTCGAGCACGCGGAGCATGACGAGGAACTCTTCCGGTTGCGGGCGCGCCGCACCCGCGAGTACTACGCCGCCAAGTATCCCTGAGGTTCCGCTACCAGCGGAGCGCCACGCTTCCCCACATGAAGCCGGATCCGAACGCGGTGCCGACAACGAGGTCGCCGGCCTTGAGCCGGCCCGCGCGCGCGCACTCGTCGAGCGCGATCGGGATCGTCGCCGCGGTCGTGTTGCCGTAGGACATGATGTTGTTGTAGACCTGGTCGTCACGCAGGCCGAGGGTCTTCTGGACCATCTCGGAGATGCGCAGGTTGGCCTGGTGCGGCACCAGGAGCGTGACGCCCTCCAGTGACTCCCCCACGCCGGTGAGCACGGCGCGCACCGACTCGGGCATGCGCACCACCGCGTGGCGGAACACCTCCTTGCCGTCCATGTGGAGCCAGTGGCGTCCCTGGGCCATCAGTACCGGGCTGATCCTCGGGTGATACATCGAGCCGGGGGCGTCGACCCAGAGCTTGTCGGCGAAAGCGCCGTCCGAGTGCAGGTCGAACCCCAGGATACCGCGGTCCTCGCCAGCGGACGGCCCGAGCACGACGGCGCCGGCCCCATCGGCGAAGATCACCGCCGTGGCACGGCCGGCCGTCGAGGCGTCCAGGCCGGTCGACTGCACCTCCTGGCCCACCACCAGCACATGCCGGAACAGGCCCCCCCTGATGTAGGCATCCGCTGTCGCGAGCGCATAGATGAACCCGCTGCATTGGGCGCGCACGTCGAGGGCGGGAATCGGCCCCAGGCCGAGCCGGTGCTGCAGCAGCACGCCATTACCGGGAGCGAAGTGGTCCGGCGTCGACGTCGCCAGGACGATGGCATCGATGTCTCCATCGGCGAGGCCTGAGGCCGCGATGGCGCGCCGGCTGGCGCGCTCCGCCAGGTCAACGCCGGTCTCGCCCTCGCGCACCCAGTGCCGCTGGCGGATACCGGTGCGTTGCGTTATCCACTCGTCGGTGGTGTCCATGACGGCGGCCAGCTCGTCATTGGTGACGATGCGATCGGGGACGGCCATGCCGGTGCCGAGGATGACGCTTCGTGTCATGGGTTGCTGGAAGAGGGTGGCAGGAACTGCACGGGAAAGATGTTGCCCATCGGTGCACTGATTGGCAAGAGCGGGAGGCGAAGTGACGAATCACCGGGAGAGACAGGGCATGCACGAGGAAGAACGGGACGACGAGGAGCAGGCCGACACGGAGCAGGAGCTGTCCTGTCCCTATTGCGGCGAGACCGTGGCGATCACCGTCGATCCAGCCGGCGGGGCGGAGCAGGAATACGTCGAGGACTGCCCGGTGTGCTGCCAGCCGTGGCAGGTGCACGTGGAGGTCGACGCCGACGGGCGGGTCCACGTATGGGCCGACGCCGCCGACGAATGACCGGGTGAGGTACCCGGTCCCTGGCCGGGGTCACTACTCGTAGCGCAGGGCCGTGATCGGGTCGAGCGACGCCGCCTTCCGCGCGGGCCAGATCCCGAAGAAGAGCCCGACTCCGGCGCTGAAGGCGAACGCCACGGCAATGGATGCGGGCGAGATCAGCGTGTTCCAGTGCATGAGCTTCGAGAGGGCGATGGCGGCACTGACGCCCAGGATGATGCCGATGGTGCCGCCGCTGATGCACAGCACGAGCGCCTCGATGAGGAACTGGAGCAGGATGTTGAGCTTGGTGGCGCCGAGCGCCTTGCGCACGCCGATCTCCCGGGTGCGCTCGGTGACCGACACGAGCATGATGTTCATGATGCCGATGCCGCCCACGATGAGGCTCACGGCCGCGATCGAAGCCAGCAGGGCGGTGAACACCTGCGTCGCGGCCTGCTGTGTCGCCAGGAACTCGCGCTGGTTCCGCACCATGAAGTCATTTTCCGCGCCGGGACGGATCTTGTGCTCCCGACGCAGCACCCGTTCCATGTCCACCATGCCCTGCTCCAGCGGCACGTTCTTGTCCACCTCGACGGTGATCGTCCGCAGCCGGTCGCTGCCGAAGACCCGGAAGCGCGCCGTCTGCAGCGGGATGAGGACCTGCTCGTCGGGGTTCTGGAAACCCTGCGAGCCCTTTTCGCTGAGCACGCCGATGATCTCGAACGGGATGCCGCGCACCAGCAGCGTCTGGCCGATCATCGCGGCGGGATTGGCCCCCAGCATCTCCGGGACCTGGGAGCCGAGCACGGCGTAGCGCTCCCGGCTCTCGTCGTCTCCCTGCGTGAACATCCGGCCGTACGGCACCGCGTAGTTGCGCACGGCGGCGTAATTGGCGGTCGAGCCCACCACGTTGACGTTGATGTTCTGGTTGCCGTACTTCACCTGAAGCGACCGGGAGATCTCCGGCACCACGTTGGTGATCAGCTTCGCGTCGCGCTTGAGCGCTTCGGCGTCGTCCACCGTCAGGCTCACCCGCTGGTCGCTCGCCACGCCCCGCACGTTCATCTGCCCGGCGTACACGTTGAGCAGGTTCGCGCCGAGCGAATTGATGCGCTCCTCCACCGCCTTCTGCGCGCCGCTGCCCAGCGCCACCATGGTGATGACCGCGCCGACGCCGATCACGATGCCGAGCATCGTGAGCGCCGCCCGGAGCTTGTTGGCCCGGATGGACTGGAACGCGACCGCAACCGTTTCGCCGAGCTGCATGGCTACCGTCCTGCCGGCGCCGACGGCCGCGCGGTGGTGCCACTCGCCGACGGCGTGGTGGATTGCCGCATGCCCGGCATGCCGCCGCCCGTCATGGTCTGGATCCGGTTCTTGAACTCCTGCTGCGAGTTGATGAGGCTCGCGCTCGGCAGCACGAGCACCGAGTCACCGGCCGTGAGCCCCGAGATCACTTCGCTGTAGTCGAGATCGGTGAGCCCCGTGCGCACGTTCGCCGCCTTAGGGCCTTCCGACGTGGCCAGGAACACCACGTAGTTGCCGCCGAACTGGTAGTCGCTGCCCTGCGGCCGGGGGCGCCCACCGCCGGCCCCGCCGCCGTTGAGCGCCCGCATCTTCTGGAGCAGCGCGCGCTCCTCCGGCGTGGGCTGCTCGCCGTTCCTGAACTTGGCGAAGATGGCGCGCATCTGCGCCTCGGTGACGCCCTCCGGGAGCTTCACCACCCGGCCATCGGGCGTGGTCATCGTATTGCCCGCCGTCTTGCCGGCTGCCGCCGCGGGCGGCGCACCGCTCCCGGCACCCATCGAGACCTGGCGTGACGCCGCCGTGTCGCCCTGCGGCGGCGCCGGCTGGGCCCCGGCCAGCTGCGCGTTCACCTGCTCCATGGTGAGGCCCAGCACGCCGGCCGCCGATGCGACGTCCTTCTGGGTGCGCAGGGCGGAGTTCGGCACCGCGAGCACGCTGTCGCGCCGGCCCACATGGATCTCCACCTCGGAGTTCATGCCGGGGCGCAGCAGCCCCTCGCGGTTGTCGATGCGCACGAGGACCGGGAACATGGTCACGTTCTGCTGCACCTCGGCCAGCGGCTCGATCTTGAGCACTTCGCCCTGGAACGGCCGGTTCGGATAGGCATCCACCGTCACCGTCGTAGCCTGCCCCGCCTTGACCTTGCCGATGTCCGTCTCGTCCACCAGCGTGCGCACCTGCACGAGGTTGAGGTCGGCCATCTTCATCAATACGGTGCCGCCGCCGGCGTTGAACGTGGCCGAGGCCACCACCTGCCCGCGCTCAACGCCCTTCTGGATGATGACGCCGGTGATCGGCGCCCGCACGTCGGTGTCCTCCAGCGCGATCTGGTTGTTCTCCACGTCAATCCGCGCCCGCACCACGGCGGCGCTGGCACTGGCGTAGTTGAGCTGGGCCGTCTCGTACTCCTGCTGCGTGATCGTCTGCGCATCGCGCAGCGTCTTCGACCGGTCCAGCTGGGTCCGGGCGTTGTCCAGCTGAGCCTGCGCCAGCGTGAGCTGGGCCTTGGACTGGTCGACCGCATTCTTCGCCTGGCGAGGATCGATGCGAATGATGAGCGTACCCCGCTTCACCAGCTGGCCCGTCTCGGCCAGGATCTGCAGCACCTCACCCGAGGCGCGGGTCTTCACCTCGACCGTCGTGTCCGGCTGGATCGCGCCCGAGGCCTGCGCCGAGACGACGATGTCGCGCTTCTCCACCGCCAGCGCCTGGTAAACCGGCTTCGGCACCGGCTTGGAACAGGCGGCTGCCAGGAGCACGACGGACAGGAAACGGATACGCATCAGGTGGTCCTCTCGGTCAGAAAGTCACGCTCGACGCGCCCATCCTTCAGGTGGACCTGGCGCTTCGCGTGCACGGCGATGTCACGTTCGTGTGTCACCAGGACGACGGTCTGGCCCCCTGCGTGGAGCTCGTGGAACAGGGCCATGATCTCCTCGCTCGTCGTCGAGTCGAGGTTGCCGGTCGGCTCGTCGGCCAGCAGGATGCTCGGCTGGTTCACGAGAGCTCGCGCGATGGCAACGCGCTGGCGCTGGCCGCCGGACAGCTCGTTCGGGCGGTGGTGCATGCGGTCGCCGAGCTGCACGCGGCGCAGCGCCTCGGACGCGAGTTCCTTGCGCTGCTTCGAGGGCTTGCCGGCATACACGAGCGGCAGCTCCACGTTGTGCAGCGCAGTAGCGCGCGGCAGCAGGTTGAACGTCTGGAACACGAAGCCGATCTCGCGGTTCCGGATGCGCGCCAGCTCGTCGTCGCCCAGCTCCGAGACCCGGAACCCGTTGAGCCAGTACTCGCCCGCCGACGGCGTGTCGAGGCAGCCGATCATGTTCATCAGCGTCGACTTGCCCGAGCCCGAGGGACCCATGATGGCCACATACTCGTTGCGGCGGATGTCGAGGTTCACCCCCCGGAGCGCGCGCACCGTCTCGGTGCCCATTTCGTACTCGCGCTCGAGGTTCCGAATGACGATCACGGCATCGGCCGGGGTATCCGCCGGCAACTGCGCCATCCGCTCGGCGGTGTCGAGCAGGTGCTTGCTCATAGCGGCCTCCCCACGATGGCTTCGATCTGGGCCAGCGCCTGCAGGTACCCGAACCGGGCGTTCACGACCTCCAGCTCGGCCTGGGTGAGACTCTCCTGCGACACGAGGAGGTCGACGATCGTCGCGACGCCCAGGCGATACCGCTCGGCCACCACCCGCAGGTCCTCCCGCGAAGCCTGCAGGCTCTGCTGCGAGATCTCGATCTGCAGCCGCGCCGCCTCCAGCTGTGCAAACTGGCCCAACATCAGCGACTGGACCTGGTGCTCGGCGTCGGCGGCGTTCGCCTCGGCCACCTGCAGGTTGCTGAGCTGCAGGTCGACGTTCCGCTCCCGCGTGAACCGGTTGAAGATCGCCCAGTTGAGGCTCAGGCTGGCCTGCCGCTGGTTCTGGAGGCCGAAGTTATTGGCGTTGTTCCCGTTGTAGGTCCAGCTGCCGCCCAGGGCCAGCTGCGGCCAGTAGGTGGACTTGGACGCCTTGTACTGCGCCCGGGCCTGTTCCAGGCTTGCGGCGCTGCTCTGCACCGAGGGCGACCGGCGCATTGCCTCGTCGAGGAGTACCGTCGTGTCGATGACGGCCACCGGGTGATAGAAGGCCGAATCGTCCGCCGCGCGCACCCGTCCGTTGTACCCGATGAGGCGCGCGAGTGCCGCCTCGGCCGCGATCAGGTCTGCCTGCGCCTGTGACAGCGCCACGCGGGTATTGCCCACCGTGACCACGGACCGGAGTGAATCCGAGCGCGTCGCGGTGCCGGCATGCAAGCGTACCACCGCCGCCCTGAGCTGCTCGTCGGCGCGTTTGACGCTCTGCTCCCGCACCGACACGATCTCGCGCCCCGCCAGGGCCGTGAAGAACTGGATCGTCGTGTTGAAGCGTTGCTGGTAGCTGGCGTTCGCGAAGCTGGCCTCCGCCGCCGTGACGCCGGCCTTCGCGGCCTTGCTGTCGTTGCCGCGGCGGAACCCGGTGAACACATCCCAGCTCGTGCTGAGACCGAGGTTCACGGTCTGGGTCTCCGTGTTCGCCCCGATGAACTGGCCGGTGTTGGGGTCGACGCGCCCCGTACCCTCGGCATAGAAATAGCCGGCGCTCGAGTTCGCGTTCAGGTTCGGGAGCCAGTTGCCGACCGTCACCTTCTTCTGCGCTTCGGCATTCCGGATCGCCGCCTGGGCCTGCACCACCGAGGGCTGCACCCGGTTGGCGAGCGCGATCGCCTCCTCCAGGGTCACCTCGGGGACGGTGCCGGGCGTCACCAGCGTCGCATTGGGCTGCTGCGCATGCAGCAGCCCGGGCACCAGCGCCAGCAGCAGCCCGAGCCTGTTATGGGCCATTCGCACGTCCTGCCTTCCGTTCCCGCTCGTGCTTCTGCCGCATCTCGTCGTATTCCTTCTGCTGCCGTGGGTCGAGGAAGCGCGCGATCTCCGAGCGCATCGCGGTCCGCACCGTGTCGAGCCGGGGCCGGATCTCGCTCATGAGCGAGTCCATCGCCGGGGTGTAGCGGTCGAGGACCGCCTTTACACTGTCCTGCTGCACGGGCGTCAGGGCGAGGTTGCGCGTGAGGTGATCGAGGTACCACGCCGAGCGCCCTTTTCCGGGCGGCGACGCGGGGGGGTGCGTGGCGTACGCCATCAGCGCCGCCCCCGCCGCGGCGCCGAGCACGAACGTGGCGAGCAGCAGGGCGGCCGCGCGCCGGGTCGATGAGATCATCGGGCCTCCAGCAGGCCGGCAAGCAGGATCTCCTGCGCCGGAACCGAATCGGACACGAGCAACTCGGCCACCGTGGCGGTGCCTGCGGCACCAGCCTTCGCTTCCTGGTACCACAAGGCCGCGACACCCAGCAGCACGATCGCGGCGGCCGCCGCGATATTCGGGCGCAACCAGCCGGCGAGCACGTCGAACGTGCGCTCCTGGCGAGTGAGCGCCACCGACGCGCGCACGCGCGCCAGGAAGCCTGCCTGGTCGGCGCCGGTCAGCGTCTCCCGCAGCAGGGCACCCAGCGCGGGGTCGCGCTCAGGGTCGAATGGGTTGATTCCGCTCATCGCATCTCCTCCCGCACCGTCCCCAGTTGGTCCCTGAGGGCACGTCGTGCATGAAACAACTCGGAGCGCACCGTACCCTCCGGGGCTCCCATCAGGTCCGCTATCTCGGCGTGCGAGAACCCTTCCGCGTCGAACAGCGTAACCACCAGCCTCTGTCGCTCCGGCAAGGTCGCGAGCGCCCTGCGCAGGCGGTCGCGGAGCAGGGCCCGCTCGGTGTCCTGCTCCGGACTTGCCCCGGTGGCCGGTGCGTCGGGACTCACCATCTCGGTTTGCCGCACCGAGCGCCGGCGGGCCAGGTCGCGGGCCGCATTGACCACGATGCGCATGAGCCAGGGGCGGAACGGCCGCGCGGGGTCGAAGCGCTCCAGCGATCGCCAGGCCGCGACGAGCCCGTCCTGGGCCGCATCGTCGGCATCGTGCTCGTCGTGGAGAATCGAGAGGGCCACCCGCCGGGCGGTGTCTCCGTGGTGTTCGACCAGGAGGCCATACGCTGCCTGGTCGCCTGCCGCGGCCGCCTGGGCCAGTTCGCCGTCGTCTGCGTCCCTATTACGCACCAGCCTCCTCAAACGTTGAGCGGGGCCCCGGCTCAGTACCGGAGGCCCCGCCGTTCCCGGTGTTGCGCACCTCAGGGGGTGCCGAGGCCCAGCAACCGTTCGTGTGGCCTCAGGGCGGCGATGAGGATGGTGACGAGTTCCTCGAGCGGCACCCCCAGCTCGTCGGCGCCCAGCATGACGTCCTCCCGGCTCACGCCACGGGCAAACGCCTTGTCCTTGAGCTTCTTCCGGACGCTCGACACCTCGAGGTCGGCCAGGCTCTTCGAAGGCCGCACCAGGGCGCAGGCCACCAGGAACCCGGCAAGTTCGTCCACCGCAAAGAGCCCGCGCGCCATCAGGCTGTCCCGCGGCACGCCGGTGTAGCTGGCGTGGCCCAGGATGGCGCGCTGCATCGGCTCGGGGAGGCCGCGCTCCGCCAGGATGCGGACTCCCTCGGCAGGGTGCTCCTCGGTGGCGGAGTGCTGCGCGTTGGGGAAACGCTCGTAGTCGAAGTCGTGCAGCAGCCCGATGAGGCCCCAGTCGTCGGGATTCTCGCCATACCGCCCGGCGAGGGCCCGCATCGACAGTTCCACCGCGTACATGTGCCGGCGGAGCGGCTCGGACTGGGTGTACTCGTGAACGAGGGCGAGAGCCTGGTCGCGGGTGATCGTCATGGGTGGGGAAGTTACTGCGCCGGCGAGGGGGGGTAAGGCGCAAGGGGTGAAGGGCATCGCGCCCCTCACCCCCCGCCTCAGTCCTCGAGGGTCCCGGCTTGCGCCATTTATGGCACCGCGGGGATCTCGGTGGCGAAGAACCGGTTCACCACTGCGATCATCGAGTCTGCTACCACCCGGTGGGTTGCGGAGCTCGGGTGGAACCCGTCGAGGGAGAACCAATTGCCGAAGTTGATCGAGCCGCCGGTCGGCACCGCGGCGAGGCTGGGGAACGCCGGAATGCCGCCGTCCTGCACCTGCAGCTGGGCCAAGATCTGGCTAACGTCCACCACTGCCCAGCCGTGCAGAGCTGCCTGGTCACGAATCAACTGGTTCATCTGGTCGGTGGTGTTCCGCACGTAGGCATACTCGGCGGGAGTGACCACCTGCAGGGTGTTGCTGCAATCCAGCGCGAACGGCGTGAAGGGTGGTGACGAAGCTCGCAGCAAGCCCGCCACGCCGATGGTCCAGGGCACGAGCACCGAGTCGCCCTTCGACCCCGGGATGGCGGCGTTGGGCGCGCAGTTGTTGTCTACCGTGACGGTGGGCGGGAACTGGGCTGGAAACCCGCAAGCACCGGTCTTGAGGCACCAGTAGGTGCTGCCCCGCGACGTGTACGGGATCAGTGTCACGTCGGGAATGGTGAAGGCCACCACCTGCGTGTTCAGCGTAGCCACGCTGTCGGCGAACTTGGTGTAGTTGTCCGCGAACACCGGGTACGGCGTGACCGAATCGGGGTCGCCGGGGTCGGGGGCGGACGTCACGGCACCGAGCACGTCGTTCGACCCGATCTCGATGCTGAGGAGCGTCGGCTGCGCCGCTTTCACGGCGTTCCAGGGCGTCTGGCCACCGAGGAAGAAGATCTGCAACCGCTCGTAGGTGCTGGTCGGAGACCCGATATTGGTGAAGAGGTCGGGCGTCGAGAGGCCCGGCGCCGCGAGGTTGCCGAGGTGGTACGGGATCGGCGTCTGGCGGAGGGTGCACCCGGAGGCGGTGGCACCGCCGACCCTGGCCTGTGTCACGTTGTTCGTAAACGGCGCCGGGCACCCCGGCAGGTTCAGGCTCGGGCGGGAGAAGCTCGCGCCCGCCTGCTCGGCCACGAGCACCGGGAACGCGCGCCGCTGAGTGCTGTCGTTGATGCCGGCCGACTGCAGACCGGCAGAGATGCTGGTGCCAATCGCGACGAACCGGGTGAACAACCTGTTGTTGTTCGAGAGGTCGGGCGGGTCGAGGGTCTCATTGGTGTAGCAGCCTGCCACGACGGGCAGGGCGAGTGCAATGAGCCGGAAGCGACGGAACATGAGCTCGGTTCTCCCGGTCAGAAGGTGGCGGTCAGCGTGACGCTGACCAGGTTGGCACCGGCATTGAAATACAGGCCATTGGTGATGGGGCCGCCGGGTTCGAGGGCGACCGTGCGTCCCCGGCGGTTATAGGCATCGACGAGCATGTAGGCGGCATCGATGTAGAACGTCTTCGAGATCCGGGTGCCAAAGCCGACCGAGTAGTCGTTCCGGCTGGCCTCGGGGAGGTTTGGTATGACCGACTGATCGGGCGCAGCCGCCTCGTGGAAGATGAACCCGCCCCGGAACACCGTTCCGTGTTCCTTGTTGAGCAGGAGTTCGGCGCCGAAGCGCCAGGTCCAGACGCTGTTGTCGTTGAGCACCAGCGACTGATTTGGCAGGATCTCGAAGTCGAGCGGGATCTCGTCGAGCACCTCCCACCAGGTGTACTGCGCATCGAACATCACGGTCAGGGCCTTCACGGGGGTCACCGCGACGCCCATGACCAGCTGGTTGGGCAACCGGATCGAGGTGGACACGCCCTGGGTGACCAGCGATCCGCCGGTCTCGAACTGCGGGGCCAGCAGCGCGTCGACCGGGGTACCGGCCGGAAACCCGAGCGGGTTGCCGGCCGTGAGCACCAGGCCCGTCGGGTCCTGGGTGAACTGTGCCTCACCGCCATCCGCAGTGACCTTCTGCCGACCGAGGTAACGCACACCCAGCGACACCTGCTTCGTGAGGTCGAAGGTGGCGCCGAGGTTGTAGCCCACGCCCCACGCGCTGCCGGTGATGTTTGCATCGGCGAAGTCGGTGCCGTAAGGAATGCCGAGCATCCCGAACGTGACTCCCGGCGCGGCAAACTGCTGCGAGAGGTCGAGCTTGCGCTCGAGGTCAACGCTCAGGTGGGTGATGTCGAGACCGGCGCCGATCTTGAACTTGCCGAACTGCGCCGCTGCTGTGGGCTGCAGGTAGATCGCCTTCAGTGACGTCTTGTAGCCGAGGAATCGGCCCTCGAACGTCTCTTTGTCCCACTCCGTCGTGAGGCCGTAGGGGACATAGACGCCGAACCCCAGTGCGTAGCGCTTGGCGACCGGGGCCACGAAGTACAGGTTGGGGACCGGGTACGCCTTGCTCAGGAAGTCGGCCTGAATCTGGGTGTTGTCGTTGGACCAGGTCGTAAATGGCATGATGACCGTGCCACCGAGGGAGCCGCTTGTTGGCAGGCCCGCAATTCCCGCGGGGTTGAAGTACATGCCAGAGGCATCGGCACACGGCCTCGCCGCCGCCGTGCCGCCGCGCCCCATGGTGCAGGCCCCCTGCTCGTAGACACCGTACCCCTGGGCGTGAGACACCGCGGGTCGCGCCAGCAGCAGTGCAGCCGCCAGGGCGAAGCACACTTCGGAACGCCGCATACGCGAACTCCGAATAATGGGATCGACTATGAGGGAATCTTGCACAGGAGCCGGTCGCGCCGGGCTGTGAGCAACGGTAGCGCGCAGAACAGCCCGTGTCAAAGAGAAGCTGCCGGGGCCGCGCTTGCGGAAAGCGGAACGTCGGCCGCCGGCTCGCCATCTATGCTGAGGGCGAAGCGGTACTGGCCGGGGCGCGGCAGGGGCACGTCGAAGGCGAGGACCGCGGCGGCCTCCACATCCGTCACGCCGGCCGGCGGTTCGCCGAACTGCACCGTGCCCTCGCCGCCGAGCAGTTCGTTGTCCTGGTCGTCGAGGAACCGGATCCGGAGCGCGTGCACGCCGATTTCATTGCGCTGCGCGCGCAACCGGATCACCAGGTGGGTGCGGGGGTGCAACGCCGGAAACCCGCCCACCCACACATGCCGGAAGATCCCGAGCACCGACAGCTTGCCCTGCTGGTCGAACAGGGCATAGTCGGCCAGTACGGCAAAGTCGACGTGCAGGCTCAGCTCACGCGGATGGACGTCACTTCATCGCCCTGCCGGATCGCGTTCACCACGTCCATGCCCGACGAAACCTGCCCGAACACCGTGTGCTTGCGGTCGAGGTGGGGCTGCGGCGAATGGCAGATGAAGAACTGGCTCCCGCCGGTATCCTTGCCCGCGTGCGCCATCGAGAGCGTGCCGGCCACGTGCCGGTGGGTGTTCTTCTCGGTTTCGCACTTGATCTTGTAGCCCGGGCCGCCGGTCCCGGCGCGCGGGTCGCCCAGCTTCTTCGAGAGCGGGTCGCCGCCCTGGATCATGAAGTCGGAGATGACGCGGTGGAAGCGGGTGCCGTCATAGAAGTCGCTGTTGGCGAGCTTCTCGAAGTTGGCGACGGTGTTGGGCACCTCGTCGTCGAAGAGCTCCGCGACGATGGTGCCCTTGCTGGTGATGATGGTAGCGGTCTTGGCCACGATGCCTTCCGGAAAGGAGTGGCCGGAAATCTACTGCTAAGGCGACACGTTGTCCGGGTCCGTCACGATCGGGTTCACCATGTCCGGGTCGGTCGGCGATTCGTTCCCCGGCTGCTGCACGTCGACGTCCTTGGCCATGTTCACGTTACCCGGTTGCTGCACGTCGACATCCTTGGCCATGTTCACGTTGCCCGGCTTCTGCACGTCCACGTCCTTGGACACGTTCACGTTGCCCGGCTTCTGTACGTCCACGTCCTTGCCCACGTTCACGTTGCCCGGCTGCTGGACGTCCGCATCGTTCTGGAGCCGGACGTTGTCGGGATAGGCCCCGGCGACGCCGACGATGTCGGGATCGACGACGGGTCCACGTCCCGCGATCTCCGACTGCCACGCGATCAGCTGGCCGGAGTACTTCTGGTAAAGCTGCAGGTTCGCCGCCATCGCCGGCGTGATCGCCGGCGCGCCGGGGTTCTGCTGCGAGTTCTGGTACGCCTGGGCGGTGAGCATCAGTGCCAGTTCGCTGAGCACGCCCTGGCGGGTGGTGAGACCGGCATTGTTGTACGACCGTTTCACCTGGGGGATCTGCTTGAGCCGCGCAATGACCTCGTCAACCGTCGGGTTGCCCGCCGACGCCGCGACGATCTGGTCGCCGAGTCCGGGGGTCGTGGCGATCGCGCGGGCGAGGGCGTTCCGCGCGTGCACCACCGCCTCGATCTCCGCGGCGGAGAAGCGGAAGTTGAGCGCGGCCTGGAGATTCGGGTTCTGCTGCGCCGGCGCGGGCGCTGCGGCGAGCAGCATTGCCGACAGGAGCAGCGTGCTGCGGGCGCGATCGAGCGAAATCATGTCATCTCTCCTTGCCGCGTGACCCGGTGCGTCAGAGTTGCGCCGAGGGACAGAGATCCACCAGCACGCATTCCCCGCACCTGGGTCGCCGGGCGATACAGGTGCGCCGTCCATGGAATATCAGCAGGTGCGACAGCAGTGCCCAGTCGCGCTGCGGGAACAGCGCCATCAGGTCGCGCTCGATGCGCTCCGGATCGGTGTTCCGCGACAGCCGGAGCAGGCGGGAAAGCCGGCCCACGTGGGTGTCCACGGTGACCCCCTCGTTGATCCCGAAGGCGTTGCCCAGAATGACGTTAGCCGTCTTTCGCCCGACGCCGGGGAGTACCTTGAGCTGCTCCATGGACGCGGGAATGTCCCCGCCATGCCGATCGACCACAGCATTCGCCATGCCGATGAGGCTCTTCGTCTTGTTGCGGAAGAATCCGGTCGACCGGATGATCTCCTCCACCTCTTCCGGGCGCGCGGCCGATAGCGCTTCCACGTCGGGATAGCGCCTGAAGAGCGCCGGCGCCACCAGGTTGACCCGTGCGTCGGTGCACTGCGCCGAGAGGATCGTGGCACACAGCAGCTCGAACGCATTGCGGTGATCGAGCTCGCAGTGCGCGTCCGGGTAGCGCTTCTTCAGGCGCTTGAGAATTTCCCGCGCGCGCGCCTGCATGGCGACCTTCGATTCCCGGCCGCGGGGCCGCGACGCGGGCATCAGTCGCGTCCCTTCGAGGCGAACGCGAGGAATCCGTCGAGGTCGCGTGCGTTGAGCACGTCGTCCGGCCCGAGCCCGCCCTTCCGCGCGATGCCGACGCCGAAGTCCGCGTAGCCGATGCCCGCGATGTTGTGCGCGTCCGCCCCGATCGACAGCGGTGCGCCGGCGGCCTTCACCGCGGGCAGCACTCGCCAGTCGAGGTCGAGCCGGTGCGGATCGGCGTTGATCTCGAGCGCCACCCCGCGCGCGGCGGCCCGCTCGATGACCGCGTCCATGTCGAGCTGGTATGGGTCGCGCGACAGCAGCAGGCGTCCCGTGGGATGCCCGAGGATGGTGAGGCGCGGGTCGTCGAGGGCGCGCAGCACCCGGGCGGTCATCTGCTCCGCGTTCATGTTGAAGCGGCTGTGCACCGACCCGATGACGAAATCGAGGCGCTCGAGCACCGGTGCCGGATAGTCGAGCGCGCCGTCCTGGAGGATGTCGGCCTCGACACCCTTGAGGACGTGCACGCCGTCGAGGCGCGCGTTCACGGCGTCGATCTCGCCCCATTGCCGCTCGAGGTCGGCCGCCTGGAGCCCGCCCGCATAGGCGGCCGACTGACTGTGATCCGTGATGCCGACGTAGCGGTAGCCCTGTTCGCGACAGGCGATCGCCAGCTGCTCCACGGTGTTGGTCCCGTCGCTGTAGTTCGTGTGGCAGTGCAGGAAGCCGAGCAGGTCGTCGCGCTCCAGCAGGCGGGGCAGCGCCCCGCGGGCCGCCAGCGCGATCTCGTCGCGACCCTCGCGCAACTCCGGCGGTACGAGCTGCAGTCCCAGCGCCGCGTAGAGCGTCGCCTCGTCGGGCGTGGGCACGAACTCGCTGCCGCGCCACAGGGCGGCGCCGCTGAGCGCGTATCCGAGGCTGGCGGCATGCGCCGAGAGCTGCCGCAGGTGTGCCTCGCTGCCCGTGGCGTGCAGCAGCACCGCACCGAGGTTCACCGGCGTCGTGACGATGACCTGGGCCGCGCTGCCGCCGGCGAACCGGAGCGTCACGCGGCGCTCGTCCTGGCCGGCGAACTCGCTCACCCCCGGCAGCTCGCTCAGGAGGCCGAAGATCTCCCCGGGGAGTGCTTCGCTCGTGAGCACGATCACGACGTCGCGAACAACTTCCATGCGCCGCCGCACGTCGCCTGCCACGATCGCCTGCCGCACCCCCTTGAGCTGGCCCAGTGCCGCTCGCAGGGCACCCGCTTCCTCGGCCGCGTGATGCGACAGGCGCCAGGCACTCGCCCGCCGCAGGAAGCGTATTCCCTTGAGGATGTTCTCCGCCGTCTTCTGCCCGAAGCGCGGCAGCTTCGCGAGGCTGCCATCGAGCGCGGCCTCCTCCAGTTCCGCTACCGAATCGACCCTGAGCGTCTCGTGGATGAGCCGGACCTTGGCCACGCCGAGCCCGGGAATCTGGAGCATGTCGACAAGGCCGGGCGGCACTTGGTCGCGCAGTTCCTCGAGGAGCGAGGCGCGCCCGGTCGTCACCACCTCAAGCACGATCTGCAGCGTCGCGGGCCCGATGCCCTTGGTCGCGGCGAGGGTGCCGTCGGCCAGTGCCGGCGCGAGTTCGCCCGGCAGCCCCGCGATCGTCTTCGACGCGGTGCGGAAGGCCCGGATCCGGAAGGGGTTTTCGCCCTTGAGTTCGAGGAAGGACGCGATCTGCTCGAGCACCTGCGCGGCGCTTTTCTTGTCGACGTGGGAGAGCGGGCCGGGTGTGGTCATGCCCGGAGCGCTGCCGCGGTGCCTGGATGCTGCTCGAGCGCCTGCGAACGCCAGCCGAGCTCGATCAGTTCCGCCGCGCCGGCGATCGAGTAGAGGCCGGCAGCCGCCCCGCCGGGCAGCACACTGCTGAACGGAGCGGAGTCGAGTCGTGCCGGCCCGGGCAGGCGCGGACCGGTCGCCTCGACGACGGTGAAGCCGTCGCGATCGGCATGAATGCCCAGCACGCCGAGCACGCGCAGGTCGCCCGCGGGAGCGTGGTGGACGAAGATGCCGTCGAGCGGCTCGTGCGCCGCGCCTTCGAGGGCCTGCGCCCAGACCCGGCGCTCGGGAAGCTGCAGGTACCAGGCGAGCGCGTCATCGTTCAGGTCAGGGGGCAGTTCGGTGCTCAGCAGCAGTTCCAGCCCCGCCCGGTCCAGCGACCGCACGCTCCGCGCGCCGGCCCAGAACAGGTACGCGTGGTGGACCAGCGCCGCGAGCTGGTCCATGCCCTCGCCGACGCCGCCCTCGGGCCGCAGGTCGCGGATCAGCGAGGCGCTCTCGCGAACCATGAGGAAGGCATCCCGGTCGCGCGGGTCGCGCCCGGTCCTGGCCAGGGCGTCGCGGATGGCCGGGAAGCGGTCGTCGGCGAGGGGATCGAACACGAGGTCGGACGGGGTGGGGCGGGACACGAGTCAAAGATAGGCGTCAGGTGAGAAACCCGGCGACCGCCTCACGGAACGCCTCCGGCTGCTCGACGTGAGGGCAATGCCCGCACGGCGACAGCAGGTGCCACTCGGCACGGAGCAGCCGCGCGGCCTCCTCGGCCGCCCAGGCGGGGATCACGTCTTCCTTGCCGTGCAGCACCAGCGCGGGGACATCGAGCTCCGCGAGTCGCGGCCGGAGGTCGTAGTCGCCGAGGCTCGCCCAGACTTCCTGCTGCGTCCGCGCGATGATGCGGAATGCGGTGAGCTTCCGCACCAATGTCGGATCGACGAAATACGGCACCACCGAGAGCTCGAACAGCCGGCGCTGGTAGGCGTCGGGGTCGCGCTCGCGGAGCCCGCTGTCGCGCAGGGCGGCGCGCTCCGCCTGGAGTGCCGGGCTCATGTTGCGGGCGGAAAACGTGGCCTCGAATTCCTGTCGCGCCGCGCGCCAGGCCGGCGCCGGCGACACGAGCGCGAGGCGCGCCACCCGCTCGGGGTGCTCGGTGGCATACAGCATGGCAAGGAGCCCGCCCCAGGAGTAGCCGCAGATCGTCAACTGTTCGAGGCCCCACGCCTCGCGGAGCGCGTCGAGGTCGGCGACCTGCTCGCGCCAGCCCACCGGCGTGCCGCTCGGCACCGGCGACTGGCCGCCCCCGCGCTGGTCGTAGTAGATGAGGGTGCGGCCTGTGGCGAGGAGATCAAAGCCGGGGCGGAGGTAGTCGTGGCTCGCGCCTGGGCCGCCGTGCAGCATCACTACCGGTGGTCCCTCACCGACGCGGCGCTCGAAGAGCGGCACGCCGCGGACGACGCGCGTGGTCAGAGGAGCACGGCCAGCGCGTCGGCCACCTGCTTCACCGCCGCCTGTTCGTCGGCGGTGAACGGATCGGGCGCATCACTGTCCACGTCGATCTGGCCGAGGATCACGCTGCCGCGGCGGATCAGCACCACGAGCTCGGAGCGTGTCCACACGTTGCACGCGATGTAGTTCTCCCGCGCGCGCACGTCAGGCACGTTCTGGTCGGAGGCCGTCGCCACCGCGGTACCGCAGACGCCCTGGCCCACCGCGATGCGGGTGTGCTCCGTGTCGCGACCGGCAAATGCCTCCAGTACCAGTTCCTCGCCATGGAGCATGTACATGTACACCGACGTGTACGGGCTGCCCGCCGCCTGAATCCGCTCCGCGGCCAGCCGGAGCATCGTCCCGCGATCGACCTGGCGGGTGAATGCGCCGCGCAGCGCGGCCACGATCGGCTCGGGCTTGAGCACCGCCATCAGGTCCGCGCGCCCAGCGTGACCGTGACGGTCAGCGGCTTGCCGTCACGCTGCACGGTGATGGGCACGACGTCGCCCGGCTTGTGCGACCGGAGCGCGTCGGTCATGGCCTGCAGGTCGTTGACCTGCATGTCGCCAATGCGGGTGATGATGTCATCCCGCTGAAGTCCGGCCTTCTCCGCCGGGCTGCCGGGGCGGACGCCGCTGAGCTTCACACCGGTCACGTCACCCGCCATGTCGGGGACAGTACCGAGATAGGCGCCATAGCCCGGCGTCTGCGCCTGTCCCGCCGCGACCTGCGCATGGGGCGGCTGGTCCACAAAGGTCAGCTGCGTCGGACGGTCGCCGAGTTCCCGCAGCAGCGCCGCGGCGAAATCCGACACCTTGAGCATCCCGGCCACGTTGATCTTCTGCCAGTCGTCGGTGGTGCGGTGATAGTCCTCGTGGAGGTCGGTGAAGAAGTGCAGCACCGGCTTCTTCACGGCGTAGAACGCCGACTGGTCGCTCGGGCCATAGCCGTCCCCGCGCATCTTGAGGTCGAAGCCGAACGACTTGTTGAGCGAGTCGAGGAGCGGCGTGAACTGGGTCGCGGTCTCGGTGCCGTAGATGATCAGCTTGTCGTTCCGCAGCCGGCCCACCATGTCGAAGTTGATCATCGCCATGGTCTTGGCGAGCGGCACCGCGGGTTGGCGCACGTAGTAGGCGGAGCCGAGCAGGCCGAGTTCCTCGCCGCTGAACGCCACGAACACGATCGTGCGCGCCGGTGGATTGAGGGCCATGCGCTGCGCGAGATTGATGATCGTCGCCACGCCCGACGCGTTGTCGTCTGCTCCGTTGTGTGGCTTGCCCGTGCTGTCAGGGTCGAGGGCACCGAAGGCGCCCCCGCCGAGGTGGTCGTAGTGCGCGCCCACGACGATGACTTGCTCGCGCAGGACCGGATCGGTGCCGGGCAGCAGGCCGACGACGTTGCGGCCCACGCCTCCGGCCGTCGCGACCTTCTGCGCTGCCCCGCCCTCCACCTTGAACTCCTGGAACCATCCGCCGGCGGGCGCCTGCAGGCCCACCTGCTTGAAGCGCTGCTGGATGTAGGCCGCGGCCGTGTCGGCGTCGGGCGTGCCGGTAAACCGGCCCTCGAGGCGGTCGTCCGACAGGAACTTGATGTCGTCGAGCATGCGGGGCAGTTCGACGGCGGCACTCTGCGAGAGCGCCACCGAGGGAAGCGCGGCGAGGACGAACAGGCTGCGTACAAACACTCGGAGCACTGGAGACCCTTTCAGGGGAAGGACCAATGTTAGTGCCCCGCGGGGCCGGGTCTCAACCGGGAATCCGCGGATGGCAAGCGCCTTGCACATCCAGCCGGTCTGGACCGGGTGGAGTCACCCGGTCAGGTTACCCGATAACCTATTGTGGTGCAATGTCTTAACTGGACATTGGAGGCACTGCAAGAACTGTCGTCAACGAAAGCAGCCCTGCTGTGACCGGTGCGCTGATGAGTCAACCTGCGGCGGCGATTGCATCGACGTTGAGCTCCGTGCTCGCGCTGCTGCGTGCCCAGCCCCCGCGCCGCGAGGACCAGGCCCGGGCCTTCAAGGCGTTCCTCGTCGCCTTGGGGGACAGCCCGCTCGAGCTCCGGGTCACGGAGTCGGGCCTCGATCTGGGCGGTCTGTCGGTGACCACGGATCTCCCTGGCGTGGGCGAACTGGCGGCGCACCTCCGGGGTCACGGCATCGCGTCGGTTCGGCTGCCCGGCGGGCTCGCGCCAGCGGCCATGCTCTCGGTACTCCGGGCACTGTCGTCACCGGTGGGGCGCTTCGACTCGGTGGAGCATCTCATCACCGACATCGACCCGGAAACCCGGCTCCTCGTGCACATCGGCGCGGCCGGCGAGGAAGGCGGGGAGCCTGTGGATCAGGCCCAGGGTTTCATTGCGGGCGATGAGATCCTGCATGGCACGGCCATGACTGAGCGGGTCGGCGCGGCGCACAGCTACCGGCACCTGGGCCGGGTGCCCGGCGAGCAGCGGGACGAGGCGCTGCGCCAGCTCATTGCCGATCCGGCGGGTCCTGAGGCCCCCGGCCGCCTGGAGGCGGTGGTGGCAGGCGTCGATTCATCGCTCCGCGACGGCGACTACGAGGCGGTGGTCACTGCGGCCGCGGCCGTGGCACGGCTCGCGGGCGAACTCCCCGACGGCGAGCTGCGGCGCAGCTACCAGATCGCGATCCGGCGGATGCTGCCGTCCAAGGCGGTGGAACACATCGCGAAATTGACGGGGGGACCGAGGCGGCAGGATGCCCTCGAAGTGCTCAAGCACGCCGGCGCGGATGCCTCCGAGACCCTCCTGCACGAGCTGGTCGAGTCGGAATCGATGGAGCAGCGCCGCGCGCTGTACAACGCGCTGCGCCAGGTGAACACGGCGTCGCCACTCCTCGGTCGCCTCCTGCTGCACGATGAATGGTTCGTGGTGCGCAACGTCGCGGAGCTCTGCGGCGACCTGCGGGCCGAGGACACGATTCCGCAGTTGGCGCGGCACGTGAACCATTCGGACGAACGGGTGCGGCGCGCCGTGGCCGGCGCCCTGGCCAAGATCGGCACCGCGCTCGCGGTGGAGCCGCTGCGGCAGATGCTCCATGACGCCGCGCCCCAGGTGCGGCTGCAGGCGGTCCAGGGCCTGGACGGAACCCGCTCCCGCGGCCTCGCGATGTCGCTCGCGCTCGCGGCCGAGGAGGAGACCAACTCCGACGTGCTGCGCGAGCTGCTGCTGGCACTGGGTCGCATCGGCACGCCCGACGCGGTCCAGGCGCTCGCGCGCGCGGCGGCTCCGGGCCGCCGCCTGTTCAACCGGCGCCCGCTGGCCACCCGCCTCGCTGCGATCGCGGGCCTGCGCGTCGCGGGGAGTCCCCCGGCGGCCACTGCGCTGCAGGGACTTCTCGGCGATGATGAACAGAGCGTGCGGGACGCAGCGCAGGAAGCGCTGGCGGGAATGAAGAGAGCGTAAACGGTCAACGGTAAACGGTGAACAGGAAAAACGGGGCCCGACATGCGGCCCCGTTTACCGTTGACCGTTCACTGTTCATGCTTCATCTGGGCACGAAGTCCATCTCCTTCTTGACCCGCCTGCAGAAGGCCGCCAGCAGCTTCGCGGCGTTCTCGACATCGTCCAGCAGGACCATTTCGTTCGGGCTGTGCATGTAGCGCAGCGGCACCGACACGAGCCCCGTTGCCACGCCACGGTGGCTGTTGAAGATCGCCTCGGCATCCGTATGGGTGTCGCGCGAAGCGGCCTCGATCGAGTAGGGGATCTTCTCCGCCTCGGCGGCCTCGATCAGCTGTTCCGCGACCATGCTGCTGAGCGATGCCCCGCGCCCAATCACCGGGCCGCCGCCCAGGCGGTACTCCCCGTGCTTCCGCTTCTCGAGGCCGGGATAGTCGGTGGCATGCGTCACGTCCACCACGAGGGCCGCGACCGCCTGCAGGTCGGACGCCGAGGTCCTGGCACCGCCACCGGTGTGAGAGATCTCCTCGCGCGTCGTGGCGACCGCCGTGACCGCCGCCGCCGTGGGGCCGCCCGCCTTGAGCAGGCGGAGTGTCTCGAGTACCACGAAGGCTCCCACGCGATTGTCGAGGCTCCGGCTCACGAGGCGGCCGTTGGGCATCTCGAGCGGTCCGGCTGCGAGTACGCCAGGGTCGCCCATCCGGACGTGCGTCTCGGCTTCCGCCCTGCTGGTGGCACCGATGTCGATCCAGAGGTCCTCGATCTTCGACACCTTCTCGCGCTCGTCCTTCTCCATCAGGTGGATCGCCTTCTTGCCGACCACCCCGACAATGTGGCCCGTGCGGCCCAGCAGCGTCACCCGCTGCCCGACGAAGACCTGCGCATCCCACCCGCCGATCCCGTCGAAACTCAGATATCCCTGGTCGTCGATGTGGGTGATGATGACGCCGATCTCGTCGATATGACCGGCCAGCATGACTGCGGGCCCGCCGCTCCCCGCCAGGGTCGCGTACGAGTTGCCCGCGACGTCGCCGCGGACGGCAGGGGTCAGCTTCCCCGCCTCCACGCGCCAGAGGCGCGCCGGCGCAATTTCGTAGGAGGATGGCCCGGGCGTGCCGAGCAGTGTCTTGAGGAACTTGAGTGAGGTGTCGTCCATGGCCGGCAAAGATATCCCGATCCGCGTTGTTCGTCAGGCCGGTGCCGCGGGGGCACCCAGAGTGAGGTGGCCGAGGCCCTGCCGCATCGCCTCGATGTCGAGCTCGCGCTCGATGTGGTGCATGACGTCGTCGCTGATCTCGCCGTTGTTCCGCAGCGCGATGAGCGCGCGGCGCTCCGCCGTGAGCGCCTCCTGGCGCAGCCGGCGCTGTGCGTCGGCCTGCTCCACGCTGCACTCCGGATCCAGTGCCGCGTCGGGGTGGAAGCGCTGGAGCCGGTGCTCGTAGTGCGCACGCACCTGGGTGGCGATCGACGGCGGCACCCAGTCTTCCTGCGCCACCTGATCCACCCGCGCGATGGCGGCGCGAGCCGCCTGTTCCCGGGCCAGGCGCTGCTCCTTCTCGAAGCTGTCGTCTTCGTTCGAGAGGCCGAGCAGTCGCGCGAGGGGTGTCAGGGTGAGGCCCTGGGCCACCAGCGTGCCGAGAATCACGACGAACGTGATGAGGATGAGCTCGGATCGGTGGGGCATCGGCGCGCCGCCCGCCACCGTCAGCGGCAGCGCCAGGGCGGTGGCCAGGGAGACGATGCCGCGCATCCCCGTCCAGCCCACGATGAAGATGTAGCGCGCCGGCGGCAGGGGGTTCTTCTCCCGGTACCGCCGGCCGAGCCGCACCAGCCGCGCGCCGATCGGCATCCAGAGCAGCCGCACCACGATGGCCGCGAGCGTGATGATCACGCCCCAGCGCAACACCTGTCCCGTGCTGCTTGCGGCCAGCGAGCGGCGCAGCGGCCCGAGCTGGAGCCCGATCAGGATGAAGATCACGCCGTTCAGCAGGAAGATCACGAGTTCCCAGACGCTGCGTGCCTCCAGCCGCACTATCGGCGCTACCTCGGCACTGAAGTGCTGCCGCACATACAGCCCGCCAGTGACGCACGCGAGCACCGCCGAAGCATGCAGGCGCTCGGCCGCGATCCAGGCGACGTACGGTCCGAGAAGGGTAAGCGCGATCTGGCCGTAGCCTTCGGGCATGTGCCGGATGGCCCATCGCGTGGCCCAGCCCGCGGCGAACCCGACCAGCACGCCGACGACGGCGACCACGACGAAGTCCGCGACGGTGGCACCGAGCGAGAACGTGCCGGATACGAGCGCCACCACGGCGGCGCGGTAGAGCACGAGCGCACTGGCGTCGTTCACCAGGCTCTCCCCCTCGAGCACCGTGATGACCCTCCGTGGGACCCCGATGCGGCTCATCACCGCCGTGGCCGCCACCGCATCGGGCGGCGACACGATGGCGCCGAGGCACAAGGCCGCCGCCCAGCTGATGCCTGGAATGATCGTGTGCGCCACCCAGCCGATCACCAGGGTGGTGAGCAGCACCAGCCCGATGGCGAGCGCGCCGATCGCCCGGAGGTTGCGCTTGAAGTCCCGGAGCGAGGTGAAGTAGGCGGCGCTCCACAGGATCGGCGGGAGGAACACCACGAACACCAGGTCGGGTTGGAGCGCCACCTCGGGCATGCCCGGAATGAACGCGATGGCGAGGCCGCCGAGCACGAGGAGGATCGGATAGGGCACGAGCAACCGGCGAGCGAGTGCCGTGAGTCCGAGCATCGCGGCCAGGAGCACGACGAAGAGCTCGGCCCGCGCGAAGGTCTCGCTCACTTGTGGCCGTCCCGCCGGGCACCGAACATGAGATCCTCGAGGTCGATCTCCCGCTCCGCGTCGGCGAGCGTCTGGTCCGTGATGGTTCCCGCGCGCCACAGGCTGATCACCGCCTGGCGCTGCGCCTCGATGAGTTCGCTGCGCTGGCTGGCGAGGGCGTCACGTGACGCGTGCGCCACGTCCGGGTCTACCCCGTCGAGGCTGCGCGCGCGATCCTGCCGCGCGGCGTAGTACGCCCGGTTCATGTCCACCAGCTGGGGGTCGGAGGGGCCGGCCAGGTGGATGGCATCGAGCCGCGCCACCGACGCATCGAGTGCGGCTCGGCGGGCGAGCAGGAGTTCGCGGGCGCCCTCGCCGTCGCCCTTGAGGCCGAGCCAGCGAATGAGTGGCGCGAGCGTCAGGCCCTGGAGGACGAGCGTCACGAGGATGACCGCGAACGAGATGATGACGATGCGCCCGCGGTAGGGAAGGGACTCTCCGGTCAGGGAGACGGTGGGCACGGCCAGCGCTGCCGCCAGCGTCACGATGCCGCGCATGCCGGTCCACCCGGCCATCAGCATCCACCCCCGCGGTGGCAGCGGAGCCTGGCGCCGGCTCGGCAGGAGCAGGCGCGCTCCGTAGGTCGTGAGCGGCAGCCACGCGAGCCGGACGAGGATGACCGTGGCGCACACCGCCACGGTCGCCAGCGCGATGGCCCCGAGCCCGCCCGGCGGCAGGTCGACCGCGAGCTGCGGCCATTCGAGGCCCAACTGGACGAAGATGAACCCGTTGAGCACGAATACGAACAGTCGCCACACCTCGTCGGTCTGCACCCGCGTCGCGGACGACCCGCCCGTGAGGAAGTGCCGTCGCATCGTGAGGCCGCAGGCCACGCAGGACAGCACCGCGGATGCACCCACCTTTTCACCCAGGATCCACGAGATGTACGCGGCGAGCACCGTCAGGGCCACGTTGCTGACGCTGTCGCGCGTGAGCCGTGACACCAGG